>JANOHQ010000064.1:0-8545 GCA_031406595.1 Chitinophagaceae bacterium | reverse complement strand
TTTCCTCTGTGCTTTATTTCTCTTCGACTTCTGTAACTCACTATTGGTAGGAAGCAATGTAAAGAAGTTGCATTGCGCCATTGAGCATTCAATTCCAAAATTTCCCAATTTCAAAATGTTGAAGGTGCTGCTGATCAGGCTGGCGGTGCAGATGGATCTGATATAGGATTGTAAGATTTTTGATTGAATATTGAAGGAAACAGTGGAAAATGGATCGGTGATCCAGGTACGGTCATACTGTTTCCATACTCAAAGTATACTGCCTGGTAGCTGTACCCGTACTATGGGGATACCTTAGGTATGCTGTAGGTTAGCTCCTGGTAGGTATGTGGCATACTCAGGTCATACTGTTCTCATACTAAACTCATACTGTCGCCATACTGTGCTGATACTGTTGGCATACTCCCTGTTTTCTAACTTGTTTACTTCGAGACTTTTGTAAGGATGGAAAGAGGAGAGTTCACCGAAACATTGGGGCACTGATCAAAGTTCCTACGGGCTGGGAGATCCCAAATATACTATCAGGTGCTACCGTTTTTTTCAAAAATGTGATGGTGTTCATCAATTCTTAGGACGGTCTTCGCAAAAACCTGGGACGAACCTCATTTTCTCTCCGGATCCTCCTCGTTGCCTCTTCTTTGGGTCCCTGGATCCTCCCCGGTGGAACCCTTGTTCTCCCCGAAATCCGGGGAGGAAGCGGGGAGGGAATGGGGAGCAAAGAGGGTTAAAAGAGTGTTTTGGGAGAGGAACGTGAATAGATGGGGATTGAAGTTTGGGCAGCCCTGCTGGGGCTGATGCTTAGTCACATCCCGATTTTTCGGGATAAGCATAACAACCTTAAAATTTTGATGTGATGACAGGAGGGAAGACAAAGGAGAACCGGGAACTATTCCCAGCTAACAGTTGGCGTAGGGAGAGTGTTCTAAGTAGCGAGATGGTTACTTTTCTGGGGAGGCATGGTTGTTTGAGAGAAATCAAATTTTATCATCCGACCATATCATCCCCCATCACCGGCAAATCCCTCATCCTCTTCCCCGTCGCATTATAAATCGCATTTGTGATCGCTGCTGCCGCACCAATGATCCCTACTTCTCCCAAACCTTTGGCGCCACTCGGATTGATATTCGGATCGGGTTTGTTGATGAATGCGACTTCGATGATCGGGGCATCGGCATTTACGGCAAAATGATAACCAGCAAGGTCGTTGCCGATCAGGGATCCGAGTTTGGCGTCTACGGATAATTCTTCCATTAATGTCATGCCGATACCACCCACGGCAGCTCCGGATATTTGATTGGCTGCGGGTTTTTCGGCAACGATCGTACCACCATCGACTACCACTACATGCCGGTCCACTTTTATTTTACCAGTCTTGTTATGCACTTTCACGCGGCAGAAATGTGCGGCAGAGGAACAAAAAGCATATTTCTGTCTTTCTTCACCCGGGCCGGAACTGGCTTCGGCACTTACGGTGGTGAGTTTGTTTTTATCCCAGAGTTCCGTATAAGAGATGAATTGGTTCTTAGCCGTTTTAAGAGAGATGCCGGTATCGGAGAGATCGATATCTGCTGCCGTTATATTGTTATACTGTTCGTTTTGCGTAGCTGCATATTTTGCGAGCTTCAGCTTTAATGCATTACTGGCTGCGACTACTGCACCACTGATAGTTGATAAGCCGGTGCTTCCTCCCTGGCTGGGCGCAGGTGGCAGATCTGAATTGCCGAGTTCGATCTTTATTTTGTTTTTAGAGATACCGGTGCTTTGATGCGCAATATTCTGCATAGCCGTTCCGGTTCCCGTACCAATATCGGTCATCGCCGTTCTTACTATAACCGCTCCGTCCTTACTGAGTTCAAAAGAAGCACTTGCAGTGCCGCGGCCTGCTGTCCACATACCAACCGCCATACCATAACCGATCTTCCAGTCCCCTTCGGTTTGCTGACCGGGAATAGGTTTGCGGTTTGTCCAGCCGATCATCGCTGCTCCCTTCTCTACACATTCATTCACAAAATTGGTGGACCAGGGCTTGCCGCTTTCAGGATCTTTATCGAGTGCAAGGTTCTTCATCCGTAAAGCAACAGGATCCATATTCAATTTATAACTCAGCTCATCGATCGCAGATTCGATCGCAAAATCACCGGTGCAATCACCGGGACCACGCATCCAGGTAGGTGTGCCGAGGTTGAGCGGGACAACAGCCGATTCTGTTTTTAGATTATCAAAATTGTAGATAAGACGCGACACACGGGTAATGCCTTCGTTGAATGTTTCAAATACGGAAGTGGAATGCATGGCCTGGTGCAACAGGAATGTAAACTTCCCATTACTGTCTGCTCCCATTTTTACTTTTTGCCAGGAAGCAGGACGGTAACCTACCAGGGAGAACATTTGCGGTCTTGTAAGCATCAGCTTCACGGGCCGCTTTACCTGTTTTGCTCCCATGATCGCAGCCAGCGCATTGGTCCATACCCGCAACCCGGAACCAAAACCACCACCGACGAATTCACTCTCCACCTGGATATTGGCTACCGGTATGCCGAACAATTTGGAAAACATCCGTTGCACATTGTTCACACCCTGGTTCTTGTCGTAGAGTTTTAATTTATCATCGGCTGTCCAATGAGCGATGGTGGCATGCATCTCCATCGGGTTATGCACTTCAGCTGCTATCGTGTATTCTGCTTCGGATACAGCGGCTGTATTGGTGACAGTATCGATATTGCCACGGTCTTTGCCAGTAACTTTTAATTGTACTGAGGCCCGGGCCTTATTAAAGTCAACAATAAAATTCTCCTTTGTGTATTCTGCCGAGACCAGCGATGCGGCATACACGGCTTCTTCCAGGGTTTCCGCGATCACCATCGCGATCGGCTGACCTTTGAAATAGATCTTATCGGTATGAAACAAGGGTAATCCAAAACGTGAGTCCTTGATCTTTGCTTCATCCGCAAATCCCGGTACCGTTGGTTTATGCAAATGCGTGATGATGTCGATCACGCCGCCAGCTTGTTTTGCTTCTTCGGTTTTAATGCCCATGATCGTACCGGCAGCGATAGTACTGCCGACCAATACAGCATAACAGATATTTTCAACCTCGTATTCTGCAGAATACTTACCGGCACCGGTCACTTTTGCAACCGCTTCCACACGTCCTTCCGCCGGGTTGGTTATTGGTTCTGTTTCGTCAAAAAATCCCATAGCATTATTTTTAGGCAGTTAAACAATTTTGAAGGGCTGTTTCGATAGCACCCTGTAATAGCATGACTTTATAACCATTCTCACTCAGCGGTTTTGTTTCTTTCGCTGCGATGATGGCCGCTTCTTTAAAGCTGGCAGCCGTAGCGGGTTTTCCTTTCAGGTATTGTTCAGCCGCATACCAGCGCCAGGGTTTATGCGCCACACCGCCTGATGCGAGGCGGGCTTCCACGATCGTATTATTATTAAGATGCAATGCCGCTGCTACCGACACCAATGCAAAAGCATAAGAGTCACGGTCACGGACTTTTAGATACGCATAGTTCTTTTGAAAATTATTATTGGGGATCTCCACTGCATGGATCAGTCCATTTGCCGGCAGGTTGTTATCGCGGTCAGGTGAGTTGCCGGGTAAACGATGAAAATCTTTAAAAGGAATGCTTGTTTTTTTCTGTGTCTTATCCGTCACCGCCACGGATGCATTCAGTGCGGCCAGCGCTACACAGAGATCGGAGGGGTGAACCGCCACACATTGTTCGCTCCAGCCCACGATAGCACTCATCCGGTTATGACCGTTCAGGGCACTGCAACCGCTGCCTGGTTTTCTTTTATTACAGGGTAATGTGATATCATAGAAATAAGGACAACGGGTGCGTTGCAAGAGATTGCCACCCGTAGAAGCCATATTTCTTATCTGCGGTGATGCGCCGGCGAGTACTGCTTTTGCCACCAATGGAAAACGGGACAGGATATCGGTATGATTGGTTAATGCACTATTTCGCACCATCGCGCCAATACTGATCCCTTTGGCAATCGATTGAATGGTCGATGGCAGGGCAGCAGTAACATCCAGTAATTTTTCCGGTTGTGCAATATCTTTTTTCATCAGGTCTAATAAATTTGTACCACCCGCGATGAATTGTGCGCTGTTATTTTTTTGCGCCGAAGCCTGGTTGGCATTGCCGGGTTTTATAAAGCTGAATGGTCTCATTTGGCAACTTTTTGAATGGATTCAACAATTCCGTTATAGGCACCGCAGCGGCAAAGGTTCCCGCTCATGAATTCTTTGATCTCGGCTACGGAACCGGTATGACCTTCGTTCACGCAGGCCACGGCCGACATGATCTGCCCGGGCGTGCAATAGCCACACTGAAAACCGTCGCATTGAATAAATGCTTCCTGCATGGGGTGCAACTTGTCGCCATCGGCCAATCCTTCGATCGTGGTAATATTCTTCCCGGGTACCATGGCGGCCAATGTGAGACAGCTCAACACCCGCTGCCCATCGATATGCACGGTACAGGCACCACATTGCCCGTGATCACAACCTTTCTTGGTACCGGTGAGTTGCAGTTTTTCCCGCAACAGGTCCAGCAGGGTAGAACGGGTATCCGCATCCACCGCGTATTCTTTTTTATTGATCGTAACTTTTAGTGGTATGGTGACTTTTGGCGGAACGAAAAAATTCTTTACTTCCTCGAAAAAAGCTTTTACCGTTTTTGGAATAATAGCCAGTGCGGAAAGAACCGCAGTAGTTTTGAGGAAGAAGCGCCTCGAGTGGGATTGCCTGATCTCCATAAACAGGGTGTTTCTCTAAAATTACTGATCTTTATTCATGTTCGTACAGGGAGTTTCACGCAGAGGGCGCGGAGCTCGCAGAGTGTAAAATAAAAATTCTCTGCGTACCCCGCGTTCTCTGCGTGCCTCAATTCGCAGATTCATTAAGTCAACAGCTGCTCAAAAAACCCCCCTATCTCTTTCTCCCTATCAACAAAATGTAATTCCAGTATCCATTCTCTTTTCTTACCCTCCGCATCAGGTAAAAACATGTCCATGTGATTATCCGGGTGAACATATGGCTGGTAATTCCCCGGCTCCAACCTTTCATGCGGGAATTCACCAATAAGATGCCCCGCCAGTTCTCCGCCAAACCCCCAGCTGTATTGGTTGGCCTTTGCCACGGCATAATGAAATAATTCAGACGCGGGTAATGTTGTTTGCTGATGAAACCATTCTTTTGTCTCCTGCCAGGCTTTTTCAATATCGGTTTTCAGTTTATGTTTAGCAGGATCATTACCGATAACATAGGTTCTTCCCAGGTCGGCTTCCCAATCGTCTATAATAGGTCCGAAATCAAAGAATAGAATATCGTCTTCCTGTATGATTAAGTTAGGCGGGTTTTCGTTATAGGGCGCCAGGGTATTGGCACCGGCCCTTACAATCCTTTTATGCCAATGCTTTTGTATGCCAAACAGTTCAAAAGCCAGCTCAAAGATCTCTGTATTGAGCTGCTTTTCAGATTTACCTGCGATAATTAGTTGGCGATCGTCAACCGCTTTGAATAGATGGATGGCGATATTTTCTGCCCAGACGAGTTTTTTTTTGGTAGTACTCATTGTTTTGGTTTTAATGAGTACAAAACTTGAAATGTTCTGGGAGGAAAAAGTTATCCTGGGACAATTAATTCATAATAGATAAAAACTAATAGATAAAAGTGGTTTAAAGATTAGAAGTTTTTACAGTATATCCTGTTTCCCAAAGTAAAGCGATTAGCAAGCAATAAAGAAGTTGCGATTCTCAACAACTTTTATCTGTTATCTTTTAGTTTTTATCTTTTTCCTGATCCTGCTGAGCGATGTGGGCGTAACTCCAATAAAAGAAGCCAAATATTTTTGGGGTATTGTTTCCAGGTGAGCAGGTGTGTTCAACAGGTCACGGTAGCGTTGCTCTGCCGAATCTTTTTGTAATGCCGTAAACCGGTTGATCAGGTTAAGGATCACGTCTTCCCAAAAATTCCGCATCATCTCCTGCATTTTGGGTTGAGATTTATATAATTTATTCAGTTCTGCCTTAGAGAGGTATAACACTTCACTGTCTTCAATGGCCTGGATAAAATAGTCGGAAGGATTTTCACTGATAAAACTATAGATCTCGATAGCGGATGATTGCGGGAAAGCAAACCAGACGGAAACTTCAATGCCGTCCTTGATATAGTACATCCGCAGGCAACCTTTTTGAACAAATACAAGGTCTTTGCAGGTGTCCCCTTGCCTCAAGAGGTAATCACCCTTCCTGGTCAGCTTGCTACTGAACTTACCGGTGATGTCTTCCAGTTCAGCATCCGGAAGGGTAACATATTTACTGATAAATTTTTTCAGATCGGTATACATAGCAATTAAGTACCCGGCCTTTCATTCAAGGGGCCGCTGGTTCATAAATTTACGCAGTTGCAGCACAAATGGAATAAAATAAAAAGCGACGCTGCCATCGCAACGTCGCCTGAACTAAAATATTCAATCGCCTATTTTTTGGCTTGCAGCAGCTCTACCTGTTGCTTTAATTCATTGATCTCTTTTTTTGCATCGATCAGGTACAGGGTCAGTTCTTCTATCTTTTCCATCATCCGCTTTTGCATATCGCCCAGGCCATAACCCTGTTTTTCTACCATAGCAGCAGCTGGTATATTGGGCAGATGACGATGCTCTTTAATAAATGACTCCACTTCTTCCAACGGTTTTAATTTGTATCCAGGTTCGAACACATAATCAGGCCATGAACCCACATTCACCACATCAAATTCCGTAGCAGCTATTTTTCCCTTTATGGCCATTAAATGAGTGCCTGCGGGAGCAGTTCCGCCCCCGCTTCCCATTACCATTTTCCCATCAGCCCTCACAAATAAACGGTCGCTACCATTGGTGCGGACCACAAAACTGCCGAGATCATTTGTGGCGAATGTGCCGATCTTCATGTCATTTCCTATTTGTTGAATGAATCCTTTCTCAACATTGTTTGATTGAAAATTGATGAGGGGGGCAGACTGCGAATTGATGATCATCGTATTCTGGTACCCCAACACATCGGTAACCTGTAACGTTGCTTCAATAGCAGACGGGCTAAACTGCCCAACGCCCAGCCAGCCATTGACTTTTAAATAAGCAGGTTCAAGAGGAATCGGGTCTGTATCCGATAGTTTCATGATGACGTCGCCACCCGAACCATACCATTCGTATGCTTTTGCTTTATGGTTAAAGGTCATTGAATTATTACTTGTCTGGATACTTCCAAGATGGTTTATCGAGTTGCCTGTTTTATCAATGAATGCGAGTTTGGGACCAAATGAACCAACAGGGGCATCCAGTGTAAGTACATCTTCACTATTGGACCTGATATGTACCCGCACATCATCCGGTGTACCGTTAAAGGTTGACGGGTCCTGCCCGAATGATGAGTTCCCATTGGCATCAACAAACATCCAGCCTCCCTGGTTATATGCCTGCAGGATCACTTTACCGGTAAAATTTTGATCATTGGGACGCAGGATAAGGTCGTTGCCCTGTTGTTTAATATAGCTTTTGTTTATTCCCGCTCTTCTGAATTGGATCAACGGATCATCATCGTCATTAATGATCATTGTGCTGGCCGCATCACTTTTGGTACCGTCAATTTCGACAAAAGCTGTAGGATTGAGAATGCCAAAGCCTACACGGCCGCTATCAGTAACCAATGCATGACTGTTGCGAGAATTAAAATATCCGCCACGGCCGAATATCCCGGTACCTCTTATGCCATACCCATTTCCATTAAATGCATAGCCATGGACACCGGTACCCGCGCCAATTGTAGAAGCTCCGTAAATTCCAACACCACCATTCGTGCTGTTAGACAGGCTGAGGACCGGCAAAATGCCTTCATTAAAAATGCCGGTATAGGGCAACTCAAACGTATTGCCGGTACCGTTGATCTTTATCCAGGTACCTGCGTTGCGCAGATAGATGGACTGCTCATCTGTTGTGTATATAATAAGTCCTTCGGCCGGGTTTACGATGGCGAGCATATCCATCTTGCGCATACGCGGAAGCAATAGGCCCCGGTCAGTACCGCCATCCAGTTCCAGTACGGCGGAGGCAACGGGAGAACCGGGCGTCATGCCGATCCTGACCTGCCCTGAGATATTGGTGATGAATAAGATTAGAAAGCCAACTGTGAGAAACTGTTTCATAACAAGTATTTTTTGTGTTAGAATTCCTGGTTACTGACACAAAGGAAATACACAACATGCCTGGCAGAAGAAAATAATGATGTAATGGCAAATTGACGAGGGAATGGAATAAACACGGTTGAAAAACGGTGGTTGCTGTTTTCCAATCATCGGTTGAACAGTGCATTGATCACTTCTTCTTTGCGACGACGGCTCACGGCCAGCTCAGTATTGTCTTTCAATATCACGGCTATTTTTGCAGACGAATATCTTTCAATAAAATGGATATTGACGAGTAATGATTTATGTATCCGCAGGAACCCATGCGAGCAAAGCATTGTCTCAAATTCCTTCAGGGTTTTACTACAC
>JANOHQ010000463.1:0-4631 GCA_031406595.1 Chitinophagaceae bacterium | reverse complement strand
ACTCTCCAAAGGAGTACTATATACCTTCGGAGGAAGTATTGATTTGAATGTTCTTTTCTTACCGTCTTGCCGGCAAGCTAAAACAGAACTAAGTAATATGCCTTTTGTAAAAACAGATATACCGGGTTTGCTAGTCTTTGAACCAAAAGTGTTTGAAGATAGTCGCGGTTACTTTTTTGAGTCGTACAACGAAAACACGTTCCGTGCAGAAGGGATCGATACCCGCTGGGTACAGGACAACCAGTCTTCCTCTGCTTATGGCGTGATCCGCGGTTTGCATTACCAGTTACCACCCTTTCCGCAATCCAAACTGGTACGGGTATTAAAAGGAAAGATACTCGATGTGGTGGTGGATATCCGCAAAGGTTCACCCACTTATGGTAAAGTGTTTGCACAAAAATTGTCGGCGAGGAATAAGAAACAATTATTTATCCCTGTAGGTTTTGCTCATGGCTTCTCTGTATTGAGCGGAAAAGCAGAGGTCCTGTATAAATGCGACGGATTCTACAACAAAGAGGCAGAAGCGGGTATTATTTACAATGATCCGGCACTGTCTATTGACTGGGGTATTCCTGAAGCAGATGCTATTGTTTCAGAAAAAGACCAGGTACTTCCGCCGCTTGCTTCCTGCAAAAACAGTTTTGTATTTGAAGGCTGATGGATCCATCACAAAAGATATTGGTTACCGGTGCCAACGGGCAGTTAGGAAAAGAATTGGAACGACTCGCCCCATCCTTTCCCTCCTTCGAATTTATTTTTTTATCAAAAGACGATCTTCCTATTGATGATGCGCAAAAAGTGCAAACGATCTTTGCAAAGCATCAGCCCCGATACCTTATTAATTGTGCTGCCTATACAGCTGTGGATAAAGCAGAACAGGAAAAAGAACTGGCATTCCGTATCAACGGTGAAGCAGTGGGGGTGCTGGCGGTTTTTTCTAAAAAGAACAATGCCCGCTTTATTCATATTTCCACCGACTATGTTTTTGATGGAGAAGCTGCTGCGCCTTATACAGAAGACTCACCAGTCAATCCTCAATCGGTATATGGCGCATCCAAACTCGAAGGAGAGAAGCAGGCTTTAGGGAAGAACCCGGATTCGCTCATCATCCGTACATCCTGGGTCTATTCCGCCTTCGGAAAGAATTTTGTAAAGACAATGCTGCGTTTATTCAAAGAAAAAGATGAGATCAGCGTAGTGGATGACCAACTGGGTTCCCCCACCTATGCTGCTGATCTTGCCGCAGTCATTATGCAGATCATTGCATCGGGTCAGTGGCATGCGGGTATCTATAATTACAGCAATGAGGGAGTGATCAGCTGGTTTGATTTTGCCACACTTATTAAAGAACTATCCGGTAGTTCCTGTACGATCAATCCCATTCCGACAACGCAATACCCGACCCCGGCCAAAAGACCCGCTTATTCAGTTTTGAATAAGGGAAAAATTCAAAACACATTTGGTATTCCGCTCAAGGACTGGAGAACCAGCTTAAAGGATTGCCTGGCCAGGCTATAGTGTCCGTTAGCTTCTTCAACGAGCCGGTGTATCTGCATCATCTGCTTCACGATGGCCTGGTTTTCCTTTTACTACAAGTTCTCCGGCAGGTTCCGGGAGCCTCTTCCAGTGAACTTTTTCGTTGATCGGGCAGGAGAGTGTAAAAGCCCATACCGGCATTTCTTATTATTTTCTTAGATTTATATCTTAACGCAACTAAATACCACCACATATGAATTTCTTTGATCGCCTCTCCGCCGGTTGGACTATCGCCATGAGCAGCTTTAAAGTACTAAAGGAAAAGAAGGAACTGATCATCTTTCCCATCTTCTCCGGTATTGCTATCCTCCTGGTAGTGGCTTCTTTCTTCTTTGCCTTCTTGTCAAAGGAGGGCTGGAACCCGGAGAATAATATCGATCAGTTCAATACGCCATTGTATTATTTTTTGCTGCTGGTTTTCTACGTGGTCAATTATTTCATCGTTGTGTTCTTTAATATGGCATTGATACATTGTACCCGTCTGTATTTCCGGGGTGAAGAGGTGTCGGTGAGGGCCGGGCTGCAATTCAGCATGAGCCGGATCGGTGTGATCTTTTCCTGGGCCTTTTTCGCAGCTACGATTGGCTTATTATTACGGGTGATCCAGGAAAATGTAGGATGGGTTGGTAAGATCATCACCGGGCTTGTTGGTGTAGTTTGGAGTATTGCGACCTTCTTTGTTGTGCCGGTGATCGCGTATGAAAAGCTGGGCCCACTGGAAGCGGTAAAACGTTCCTCTCAACTGATGAAACAGAAATGGGGCGAAAGTCTCGCTGGTAATTTCAGTTTCGGACTGATCCAGTTCCTCGGGATGATGATCGTAGGACTGCCTTTATTCTTCCTGGGTAATCTTATCCACCCGATCGGGGGAGTGGCGTTGGCAATCGTGGGTGTTTTTATAGTGTTCTCCATCATCAGCGCTGCACAAATGATTTTTATCAGTGCGATCTATCACAATATTAATGGCGATATCATAAAGCATTTTGACCAGCAGATGGTAGATGGCCTGTTTGCAAAAAAGGAGAAGTCCCTGTTTAAGTAAGGCTTCGTTTACCAGGCAGCACCGATAATAAAAAGGAGAATTCGCTTTAAAACGAGTTCTCCTTTTTGTTGACTTTATTGTACCTGGTTCGTAAGCAACCCCGGGTCTTATCGATAAAATAGTGGTTAAGTGAGAACGAACGATTATGCTCTCTCCATATACCAGTTCAATGTCTTTTCCATTTTTTTGTAACCAAAAATGCTGGTAATTATCTTTTGTAAGCGAAGGAAAGCGGTTTCACTTTTTACTACATAATCAAAAGCCCGGTGATGCATACAGCTTATTGCTACGTCAATTTTGTCCTGGGAGGATAGCATCACAACGGGAATATCCGGGTTAAAGGCTTTTATTTTATCCAGTGTTTCTATTCCGTTCATGGCGGTTTTATCGATGCCGTCCAGAAAATAGTCTAAAATAATCACATCAGGATTTCGGTATAAATTTTTCAGGCAAAGTTCCCCGGTGGCAAATGTTTCGATGAGAAAATCAGCACGACCCAGGAACTCAATTTCCAGCGATTTTAAGAATACGGCATCGTCATCTACAAGGAAAAGACTTATTTTTTCAATTTTCATGAGTTATACATTTTAATCTTATTATATTCTTCTTTTAATTCTTTACATGCCTGTGTGCAAACGTTTTCAAGTTGTAAGACCAATTCGGGTATTCCATCTGTTTGCTGCTGTGTGCTTGCATATTCCTGGACCCTCTTTGCCATATTTTCAAAATCGGTACTGATACCCATTATTGAAAAGGAAGGGATCATTTTATGTACTGAAGCATACAGTGTATGCCAGTCCTGATCCTTTAAGCTTTGTTTCATGGCACTGACTAAGGCTGGAGTTTGTTCCAGGTAAAGGGAGATCATTTCCATCATCAATGCGGGGTTGGATTTGGTGCGGTGAATTAAATAGTCGAGGTCAATGCATTTTGATTTTATATTTTCACAGTTTTCGCTCTTTTTTGACTCCTTATTTTTTTCAAGAGCAGGTTTTTTCACTAACCCGACTATTTTACTGTACAATACTCTTTCATCAACAGGTTTTGCAATGTAATCATTCATGCCAACGGCCTTGCATTTTTCCAGGTCAACCGTGGTTACATCGGCTGTTAATGCAATGATCGGTATTTTGGAATTCATTTTCTTACGAATGTATTCGGTAGCTTCAAACCCGTTCATTTCTGGCATTTGCAGGTCCATTAAAATAATATCATATGATTTAGCTTGTAGCTTTTCAATTGCTATTAATCCGTTAGCGGCAATATCCCGCTCGAACCCGTAATCATCCAGCAATGTTTTCATTAGTAATTGATTGAGTGCAATGTCTTCAACCACCAATACTTTTATGTTCTTAATTTCTGTGTCTATTTCTTCTGTTCCTGCTTCTAATTCAGCATCAGCGTTTGTTTTTTTAAAATTCAGCACAAAACTAAAAACAGATCCTTCGTTAACTTTGCTTTTTACAGTAATCGTTCCACCTTGCGGTTCTACTAAATGTTTAACAATGGCAAGTCCTAATCCTGTTCCCCCAAATAACCTGGAAGTGCCGCTTGTTGCCTGTTGAAAGTTTTCAAAGATCTTTCCTATTTTATCTTCCGCAATACCAATCCCGGTATCTGTAACAGCAAATTCAATGGTTGCCTCTTCAGCATCTTCCTTCAGCAGGCGAACGCTTACTGTAATTTTGCCTTTAGTGGTAAACTTTACTGCATTGCTTACAAGATTTAGAATGATCTGGTGTAAGCGTACGGGGTCGCCGACCAGCACCTCGGGGATTTTGCTGTCGTATTCTTTGATCAACACTAAATTCTTTTCCTGGATCTTGGTTTCAAATAAATGAAGCATGGCTGCTATGGACAACGCCATTTTAAAAGGGGTTTGTTCGAATGTCATTTTACCGGCATCTACCTTTGCCAGGTCGAGGATGTCGTTAATAAGAACAATCAGTGCATCACCGCTCATTTTTATAGCAGTCAAATATTCTTTTTGTTTGGATGACAGGTCTGTTTTCAATACCACTTTAGTAAACCCGATGATCGCATTCATGGGTGT
>JANOHQ010000060.1:0-20627 GCA_031406595.1 Chitinophagaceae bacterium | reverse complement strand
GATGTTCCCATCTCCTGAAAAGCTGTTGTGAAGGTTGTCTAATACTTAAGCTCTCCCAATCTTTCCAGCGCATACATAATACAGCTTAAATGCATAGCCTGTACGATCTTATTTTCCCGGAGCAATTGTTTTAGTTCATCCACGCTTAGCAATACCACTTCGATCTCTTCGTTCTCATCGAGTGCCTGGGATGCGACCTTCTTCCCTCCTTTGGCGAGAAACATATGCAACAAATTACTGTTGGTCGAAGGATTGGGTGATATCCGGCCCATGTATTCATAGGAAGAGAATTCGTAGCCTGTTTCTTCCAGCAATTCACGGGCGATAGCTTCTTGTGTAGTGGCATCGGTATCATCCACGCAGCCGCCGGGTATCTCGATGATCGTTTCCCCCAGCGCATGCCGGTATTGACGGATCATGACGATCCTACCGTCTTCGGTTACCCCAACGGCACCAACCCAGGCAGGAAAATCATATACATAGTAGGGATCAACGATCTTACCACCGGGGGTCTCACATTTTTCTTTGCGGACTTTAAACCAGCGGTCGTTGAAGATATATTCGGAGGAGAGTGTTTTCCATTTCATAGTTAAGATTTGAGATTTAAGATTAAGCAATCAACAATCGTCAATCTACAATCTTACATTCTTCTACCATTTCATTCTTTCCCGCAAGAAAGTAATATGCGCGGTATGATGCTTCCCGTGCCAGGCATACATTCCCAACAAGTACCACAAACGCATCGTCTTTTTATGCTCGGGGTGAAACACGGTCTTGTTATTCCATTCATCATCCTTTACATATTTCAATGTCTCATGCAAACGACTGTGCAGTGCATGCAGTAAAGTGATGGAAATATTCACTGGCAATTTCTCTACGTCATGGAGCAGGGCCCATTTGTTCTCATCATACGGCTTGATGGTGGGATTATCTTCTGTGAGTCCCAGTTTGAAACGGGTGTAGGCATTCATATGGCTGTCTGCCACATGGTGTACTACCTGGTGAACGGTCCAACCGCCTTCCCGGTAAGCTGTCTGCAATTGCTTTTCATCCAGGTTCAGGATCGCATTTTCGAGAAGCAGGGGCAGGAATTTGATATCGGCCAGCCACTCCACTTTCTGCACAATGGAAAATGGCCTGGGTTCATACTCCCCGATCGGGTAACGCGGATCAATGGCAACAGATGGCATATACAATTCTATTTTTTGCAATGAGTTATAACAACTGGAACCACCCTTCCTTCGTCAGGGCTGGCTTCGTAACACAGGACACAATAGAAGAAAAATACATAAGTATTTCTATGTGCGAACCTATGGTTCTATGTGGTCCAAAAAATTCCAATCCGTACGTCTCTGATCTATTTAACGACTTCTAATAATTCCACTTCAAATATTAAGGTAGCACCGCCGGGAATATCTCCACCTGCTCCCCTGTCACCATAAGCAAGGTCGGACGGGATCCACAAACGCCAGTGACTTCCTTCGCTCATCTGCGGCAAAGCCACCTGCCATCCCTTTATCAATGCGGTGAGCGGAGCGGTAAACGGTTGTCCTCTTTTAAAGGAATTATCAAACTCCTTTCCGTCAAGCAAGGTTCCCTTGTAATGAGCGGTTACTTTATCTCTTAATTCCGGTTTAGTCCCGGTACCTTCCTTAATTACTTCGTATTGTATCCCGCCGGGCAATTCTTTTACATTCTCTTTGCCCGCGTTCTCCGCCATAAAAGCGGCGCCCGCTGTTTTTTGTTCTTCAATTTTACCTGACATATATTCTTTTGGTTTGTTTTACCCTAAATCCCTAAAGGGACTTTGGAACCCTAAAGCATGAAATACTTTAAAGTTGGTGAAATATTTTGTTGAATAGCGAACTGAACGATGAAGAGTGCGACGCAACAAAAGCCGCTAGTAGTACTAATGTTGGTAACATAACCCATCTATATTCTTTAAAGAACTGCTGCTCCTAAAAGGAAATTCCAGAACTAAGTTCCCTTTAGGGACAGGGTTCTACTCTTCTCTCAGCGAATGTCCCGTCAACGTAATAAACACATCTTCCAGGTTGGCCAATTTCATTTCTTTAGGACGTTCGAATCCCGTTGCTACCAAATTATCGATCAGCCTGTCGGGTGTATCCAGGGCCACAATATTACCGGCATCAATGATGGCTACCCTGTCGCACAAATATTCTGCCTCGTCCATATAATGCGTGGTGATAATCACGGTAGTGCCTCTTGTCCGGATATTCTTTACCAGTTCCCAGAGACTTCTTCTTGCCTGCGGGTCGAGACCGGTTGTGGGTTCATCCAGGAAAATGATGCGGGGTTCATTAATCAACGTGGTAGCAACAGAAAAACGCTGCCGCTGTCCACCGCTGAGTTCTTTCACTTTGGCTTTGGCCTTGTCTTTCAGGTTCACCATATCCAGCAGTTCCATAGGATCCACATTCCGGTTGTACAGCCCGCAGAACAATTCGATGAGTTGTAAAAGATTCAACCCGGGATAGTAACCGCTGGTCTGTAATTGAACACCGATTATTTTTTTGATCTCGTTGGGTTGCTTGTCAAGATTAAAACCATCCACGATCACTTCGCCACTGGTTTTGGTGCGCAATGTTTCAATGATCTCCAGTGTAGTTGATTTACCCGCACCATTGGGACCGAGCAGGCCAAATATCTCCCCCTCCTGCACATCAAAAGAAATTCCCTTGACCGCTTTGAAACTGCCATAATTCTTAACAAGGTTGTTGACGGAGATGATGGTCTTCTTTTCCATGAAGGGGCAATTTACAGAAAAAGCCCCTTCTAAAAGAGGATCAGTTCACGAATATCTGGGTGTAGTAGATCCGGCCCCGTGCATCGGTGGCCGTGCCGATACCAATATAGTTATAGTTACCGAGGAGGTTGCGGCGATGAGGACTTGAATTCTTCCATTCCTCCACAACGTCTTTGCCGGTACGGGCGCCATAAGCCACATTTTCGGCAGCTGTGCAGGACTGAAAGATTTTTCTGACTTTTGAATAGCGTTGATCAAAGCCCGCGTGACCGAAACTGCAGCGTCCCTTCGCCATGTTTTCACTGTGTTTGCGGGCGATCGCATTCAGATCGTTGCGCATCACCAGGGAATTAAGTCCATTTGACTTCCGGAACTTATTAGTATAATTCAATACATCAGCATCCACGCTCTTCGGGGCAGGCTTAAAGGATACCAGGAGCAGGAAAGGGCTGAGCAGCAATAAAAAACGAAAAATACGGGGGAATTGTACGGAGGCTTTTAACACAGGTAAGCGATTTGACTTCCTTTCGCAAGTTTTGTACCAATAAGCCTGAAATGAATGCTAAAAAATCAACTCCATTTTCACATCGGCAGTAACAAAGGGTGCGTCGGTCACTTCCACATGTTTGAACCCGTATTGTGTGTATAATTTGAGCGCAGTTTGCAGCTGGCTGTTAGAATACAAAAAGACCTTTTTTGCATTCTTTTCCCGGGCTGTCTCCAGGCAACGGTCAAGTAAGAGTTTACTGATACCCTGGCCCCTGTAGGCAGGATATACGAACATTTTGATAAGCTCATACTCCTCGTCATTCTCTTTCCACAAACCTGCAGTGCCAATCACTTTATCGTCATCCATCACCAGGAAAATGCATCCCCCGCTATCGATCACCGCTCCTTTTGGGTCATCGAGTATCTCCAGGTCATGGGTTTCCAGCAGTCCATATTTCTCCAGCCACTCCATATTCAATCTCTTGAAATCAGGCTGGTATCTGTCTTCGTATGGAACTATCGTAATCATTTTTGATTGCATTAATGGTTATTTGTCAGACCGGGACGGGACTAACGTTAACGGTTATCTGTCAGACCGGGACGGTCAGACAGATAACCTTCCAATTCCTCCATCATTCCTTTACTGCCAATGAACATAGGCACCCGCTGGTGGAGCTCTGTTGGTTGTACATCCAGTATTCTTTCTTTTCCATTGGTGGCTTTACCTCCGGCAACGGTAACGATGAATGCAAAAGGATTGCACTCGTATAATAAACGGAGTTTGCCATTTGGTTTATCTGTGGTGCCCGGATACATAAATATCCCACCCTTGATCAGGTTGCGGTGTACATCGGAGACCATGCTGCCGATATAGCGCTGTGTATAGGGTCCGCCATTGGTCTTATCTTTTTTCTGGCAGGTAGTGATATAATTTCTAACCGCTTCATCATACTGGAAAAAATTTCCGTGGTTCACCGAATATATCTTTCCCTGTTCGGGGCATTTGATATCGGGGTGGCTCATGGTCCATTCACCGATGGACTGGTCTAGTGTGAAGCCCTGCACTCCTCTTCTCGTTGCGTACACCAGCATGGTAGATGAGCCATATACTACGTAACCGGCAGCCACCTGCTTATTGCCCGGTTGCAGAAAATCTTCGGCGGTTACTACTGTACCGATCGGGGTAACTCTTTTATACACGGCGAAAATGGTCCCGATAGAAACATTGACATCGATATTGCTGCTACCATCAAGCGGGTCGAAAAGACAGACATATTTTGAGTTCACGCTTTTGGCATCATCAAAAGCCACAAAGTTATCCAGTTCTTCGCTGGCAATACCGGCGCAGGCGATCCCGTGTCTCAATACCCCTACAAATTGGTCATTGGCATAAACATCCAGCTTCTTTACTTCCTCGCCCTGCACATTGACCGTACCAAAATCGCCCAGGATATCTACCAACCCGGCTTTGTTTACTTCCGTGTTCACTCTTTTAGCAGCCAAACCGATATTGCGGAGAAGATGTGATAATTCCCCGGTAGCATGAGGTATCTCCCGGAGCTGCTGGATAGTGAACTCATCAAGGGTCTGCACTTTACGGTTGACGATCATATGGCGGGGTTTGGTAGTGACAAAAATAAGGGATTGTGGGTTGTGGGGCTATCACACGTAAAAAAGCAAAAAGACAGTGCGTAATTTTGAAGGACGATCGTGCATTAGACAATAAATGCTTCCTGTCCCCTTCCCTATCTTTGCCCCCTCAACCCCAAAAAACCTGGATGAAAGTTTTCAAATTCGGCGGTGCCTCTGTCAATAGCGTAGAGCGGATACAGAATATGGGCCGCATCATGCAATCCTATGCGGGCGAAAAGATCGTGGTGATCGTGTCGGCAATGGGCAAGATTACCAATTCCCTTGAAAAAGTAGTGGATGCATTTTTTGCAGGCAGGAAAGACGAAGCGCTGCAATTATTCGAACAGGTAAAGCAACAACATCTTACTACTGCCAAATATGTTCTGGTCACGCACTATCTCAACTGTGAAAGCCAGTTAAAGAACTTCTTCACCGAAGTAGAATGGTTGCTCCATGATAAGCCGGTACGAGACTACGATTATTATTACGACCAGGTGGTTTGTTCCGGTGAACTTTTTTCCACCTCCATCATCAGCGCTTATCTCAATGAAATTGGTGTTGCCAATACCTGGTTGGATGTGAGAGATATTATCCGCACCGATGACGATTTCCGGGATGCGAATATCGACTGGGAGTTTACGGAGAAAAAAGTGCAGGAGCTGGTGGTAAAAGAACTGGAACAGGGTCGCATGGTGCTCACGCAAGGTTTTATTGGTGCCACCGACGAAAATGAAAGCACCACGCTGGGAAGAGAAGGAAGTGATTATAGCGCGGCTGTTTTTGCCAATATGCTCGATGCAGAAAGCCAGACTATCTGGAAAGATGTAGAGAGTGTGATGAATGCCGATCCCAAACAATTCCCGGATGCCGTACCGATCGCTGAGCTAAATTATATTGAAGTGATCGAAATGGCTTATTACGGTGCCCAGGTGATCCATCCCAAAACGATCAAACCTCTGCAGAATAAGGATATCCCGCTCTATGTAAAATGCTTCCTGGATCCTGCTTTACCGGGAACGATCATTCATCATAAGCCCGTTCATCACCTGCCCCCCATTATCGTATTAAAAGAAAAACAGGTCATGCTGGAAATGCGTTCACGGGATTTTTCTTTTGTGGGCGAACAGCATGTGGGTCATTTATACAACCTGTTTGAACGATTACATATCAAACCCAACCTTACCCAGAACGGGGCGATCAGTTTTGTGTGTGTACTGGACAACTGGGCGGAGAAAATAGAAAAACTGGCGCTGGAAGCCTCCACTTTTTTAGATGTACAGGTCACCAAAGATCTCGACCTGCTGACCGTGCGGCATTATACGCCGGAAGTATTTGTGAAGCTGACAAGCAAAAGATCCATTTTACTTCGCCAGCAAACACCCGATACGATACAGGTATTAATGACGCAGTAAAATGGATCAGCGTTAAATGCGAAAAACTATTTACCCAGCAGTCCTGGTAGCAATATTACAGCCAACTCCACTGAATTGAAAAGTACAGCAGCCAGTTCTTGCACCAGATTTGTAATAACCCGGTACCTGCCCAACATTATAATAGCTATTCAGCACCAGTTTATAATAAGATTTATTACCCCCGCTGGTACCATAATCAAATTTCAAAACAGGGGTTGTCATGCAATTCTGGCTTGGATCAACATGAAAATTGGGAGAAACATTGTGCCAACTGGTTCCATTGCTGCTGTAAGCGGCGCTTACAACAGAAGACCATTGAAAACAGGAACCGAACTGCATTCCCCAATGACTCAGATCCTGTACCGTTCCATTATTCCCGTTCCCCGGATTTGGGTTTTGAACACTCCATACCCATTCCCAATTGCTGCCAACCTGTGTAACACTTTCCAGCGTTATGGTATAGGCATTGGGATTACAGGGACCGGCTGGTGCTCCGGGTTTTCCATTTAATTGTTCTGGTGGAGCTACTAATTCTTTCTGAACGGTGCGCTGGCATGCCGTGAGAAGAAGTATCGAAGACAGAGCTCCGATGATTGAAAGTCGAATAGATTTCATTGTTCGGTTTTTTGGTGACTAAATAACAGGAGGCCAGGATAAAATAGGTGGATGGCCCCCGATTGCGTGGCAAATTAAGACAAAACCCCTAAAAAAAAGACCCCTGGTAGTTTTACTAACAGGGGCGTTGTTCGCTTTATGCTAAAAGGTCGCAGTTACTTACACTTATTCCTCTTCATTACCGGGGCAACCGATGCCGTCGAAATTGAATATACAGCATCCCGTGTTGGCCCCGGATTTATAATAACCCGGTACCCATGCCGGCGGAAAATCCTGGTTGACAATAAGTTTATAATAGGATTTTGCGCCGCCGCTGGTGCCAAAATCAAATTTTAAAACAGGCGTGGTCATACAGTTCTGGCTGGGATCCGTATGATAACTTGGGGTAAAGGTGATCCAACCTATGCCATTGCCGCTATAAGCTGCGCCAACAACGGAAGACCATGGCACGCAGGTTCCCAATTGCATACCCCAGTGACTGAGGTTCTGGGCAGTTCCATTGCTGCCATTCCCGGGATTTGGATTCTGCACACTCCATATCCATTCCCAGTTACCATTTACCAGTGTTTTACTCTCCAGTGTAATGGTATACGCATTGGGATTACAAACGGCAGGGCCGCGGTTGGCAGAAGCGTCATCGATGAATCCTTTTGATTGCTCTATTGCATTTTCGTTTTGGGGAACGAGTCTATTCTCATGACTGTCTCGCTGGCATCCGAAAAAAAGGAAGACGGAACTTAAAATGATAAAGGTTCTCATAGTTTGAATTTTAAATGAATAAAAATCCTGGTCGGATTGAAGAGGATCAGATCGCTGTTCAAGATACCGGCGAGAAAAAATAAATAAAAGGAAATCGTAATCTTTCAACACTAAAAGAGGGAAACTACCGGGCTGTTTTAAAGAAACAGCCATAACTACTTAGGAGATATGATGGGAGAAAAACTGCCAGTACCGTATAAACTGCACTGAAGTGCTCCGGTCAACTCATTTATTTTACCGGCACTTCGACCGTAACGGTCTGTATCATTTTCTTGGCAACGGGCTTATCATGTAAAAGCGCAGGCTTCCAGGTTCCCATACTTTCCATTCGGTTGATCAGTTCATCATTGAAGTCTTCACCATCTTTTACACTCTTCAACACATTGAAATTGACGGGTACGCCATCCTTGTCCACTATAAATTCCACCTGTACATACGCTTTCCGTATACCAACGGGCAGGTAAGCCACCATGTCTTTACCCAGGTTATCCAGGTATTTCATAAAAGCATCGGCCCCACCAGGGAACTGCGGCCAGGTATGAACCGCATCGGCGAGTACGCCGACATTTCTTGTGCGGTGTGCGACAGCTGTTTTCTTTACCGGTATTTTCTTTTCTTCGGCTGTTAATTTCGGTTTCCGTGGAGGCACTTCGTTGATCATGTAGCGCCCCTTCTCATCGATCATTACTACGGGAAGCTGTTTGTATTTATCAAAATAATCGAATGCATCTTCCAGTTTGTTCGCAAATTTCTTCAACTCTTCATCATCTTTAGTAAGCCCCTCAAGGTATTTCGCACTCCTGTCGACGTTAAAACGGATGGGGAAGATATGCACCGGAATAAAATCCTGTCCCTGGTCCTTTGCATGCGCTGCCATTATGTATACTTCGTCGATCTGTTCGTCGCGGATGGGGATACATCCGACCGTAACGCAACTGCCATGGATAAATATTTCGCTGCCAGGGCGAAGCGAGTCGCTCAATATTTTATCCGATACATTCGGGTAATTAATGCCGAGCGATAAGTAGTAATTGCTTTTGGGATTGAATACATTGATATAATAAAAACCTTCCGGCACCTGGTAATCACCTTCCATTCGCTTAGGGCCCAATGTGCCCGCCAATGCGCAAACCCGGTAGGTCTTAAAAAGCTGGAACTGGTCTTTGATCTCGTTCTTTACCCATACTTCGAGCTGGCCATCGTATTTAAATGAACGGATATAGATGTATTTAGCAGGCCAGGGCAGTTTCTTTGCTTCAAATTGCTTCTGGAGTGTATCCTCTTTTTTCAACAATGCTTCGCTGGGACGGGGAAAGCTTTTCTGGTAATCGATAAAAGAATAAGTAACACCAGTTTTTGTCTGTGGTGGTTGGGCCGTGGTAACAAAAGCTATACAGGTAAACAGGAGAATTAATAAGAGGTTTTTCATGCTTTGCTGTTAGGTTAACGGGCGGGTAACGGATTTTATTTCAATGGTTCATAAAAACCATCCGTAAATATACAGAGACGGGTCAAATTTGTCAAAACTGTCATATCCACGGTATGTTGACAACCCGAGCTTTATGACTGTTTTAACCTTTGAGATGGGCTCTCTTGGTTTCTCGCAGAGGGCGCAAAGGGCAGAGAACGCAAAGCCTTTGCTCTACTGACTCATTGAATCAAAGAGTCACAACTTCCGTATTCCTTATTTCTTATTCCTTATTTATAAATTTCCCCGGGCATCCTGCTCTCTTTCCAGCGCTTCAAACAATGCTTTGAAATTCCCTTTGCCAAAACTTTTGGCTCCCTTACGCTGTATGATCTCGAAGAATAAAGTAGGGCGGTCTTCCACGGGTTTGCTGAAGATCTGCAACAGGTAGCCTTCATCATCCCGGTCGATCAGGATACCAAGCCGCTGTAATGGCTCCAGGTCTTCGTCGATCTTCCCCACTCTTTCCAGTACGGTCTCGTAATAACTAGCCGGTATCTTCAGGAACTCCACTCCTCTTTTCTGCAATTCAGTTACGGTGCCAACGATATCAGCGGTAGCAATGGCCACATGCTGCACGCCTTCTCCATTATAAAACTCGAGGTATTCTTCCACCTGGCTTTTTTTCTTTCCTTCGGCCGGCTCATTGATCGGAAATTTTACAAAGCCATTCCCGTTACTCATCACTTTGCTCATCAGCGCCGAGTATTCGGTGGAAATATCCTTGTCGTCAAAGCTGAGGATATTGCGAAAGCCCATTACATCCTCATAAAACTTCACCCAGGGATTCATCTGGTTCCAGCCCACATTACCTACACAATGATCCACGTACAATAATCCTGTTTGCTCAGGGTTGTAGTCCGTTTTCCACTCCCTGAACCCGGGCATGAAGATCCCGGAATAGTTTTTTCGTTCAACAAAGAGGTGAACGGTCTCGCCATAAGTATGGATACCACTCAGCACCACTTCACCATTATCATCTCTTGATATAGTCGGTTCCATACAGGCGCGGCCTCCGCGTTTGGTGGTCTCCTCAAATGCGCTTTTCGCGTCTTCCACTTTCAATGCGATCACTTTTACGCCATCGCCATGTTTGTAAATATGATCGGCGATAGGGTTATCCGCTCTCAATGGGGTGGTCAGTACAAAAGTGAGTTTGTTCTGGCGGATCACATAGCTCACTTTGTCTTTCATGCCTGTTTCCGGGCCGGCATAGGCCAGCGACTGAAAACCGAAAGCTGTTTTATAAAAATGAGCGGCCTGTTTGGCATTGCCTACATAGAATTCAACATAGTCGGTTCCCTGCAATGGGAGAAAATCTGTTACTGTATTCTGGATGGTCTGATTGATTGTATCTGTTTTCATATTAAAAGCTTTCATGTGAGAAAATGGAGCTACTAAAAATCACTCGGTAGAAGTTTGTCAACTCCCCTTTAGGGGTGGGGGGCATCCATGGCCAGGGTTTCCATCAGCAGGTTGAAATTACCCCGGTGATCTGCAAAAAGTTTATGTGGATAGTCGGGAAGCATGGCGTAAAGGTAAAAAGTCCTGAGCGAAGTCGAAGGGCTTTTTATGCAGGACATTGAGCGGAGTCGAAATGTCCGCAATGGGTGGCTGTTTTTTTCACCCTTTAAAACGTTTTTTTCCCATTCCTTTCCTTTAACCTGTACTTACATTTGATTAAAACTATGATATATCCCATCCTACCTCAGGAACTCTACTATGTCTATGTGCTTGAATGCAAGGATGGCTCATTTTATATAGGGCTAACGAATGACCTCCTCAAAAGATTCGAAGAACACTGTACCGGTGTTTATGAAACATGTTATACTTTTAAAAGAAGACCTTTAAAATTAGTCTATTATGAAACCATCCCTTTTCTCCAGGACGGCATAAACCGGGAAAAACAGCTGAAGGGTTGGACAAGGGCCAAAAAAATTGCATTGATTAAACAAGACTACCACAAGTTGCAGTTACTAGCAGAGTGCAATAATCTCTCACACTCAAAGTATAAAGACTTTCGTTAATAAACGATTTCGACTACGCTCAATCTCAAATTTGTGCCTTTGAATGTGGCCGGTGTATTTCATCCCCTATCTTTGCCCCATGCGAAACCCTTCGACTCCGCTCAGGGTTGGAATCCTCGGCGGTGGTCAACTCGGAAGAATGCTTCTCCAGGCAGCGGCGAATTATCCCGTGGAAACATTTGTACTTGAAAATGATGCCGAATGCCCCGCCGCTCATCTCTGCCATCATTTCACCAAAGGCGATATAAAAGATTTTGACGCCGTGTACAATTTCGGTAAAGGATTGGATGCAATCACCATCGAAATTGAAAATGTCAATACCGATGCGCTCGAAAAATTGGAAGCGGAGGGTGTAAAGGTTTATCCCAAACCTTCCGTACTCAAAACGATCAAGAACAAGATCCTCCAGAAACAATATTACCAGCAACATTCCATACCAAGTCCTGCTTTCATCATCACCCGGGCATTATCGGAACTAAGCGCCCACCAGGAATTTATACCCGCAGTACATAAGATCGCTGAAGGTGGTTATGATGGTAAGGGTGTGCAGTTGATCCGGACAAAAGACGATCTCTCCAAAGGTTTTGATGCTCCTTCCGTGCTGGAAAAAATGGTGGATATCAACAAAGAGATCGCACAAATGGTAGCGGTGAATGAGAAAGGAGAAACAGCGCTATACCCGCCCGTGGAAATGGTCTTTGATATGACCCTGAACCTGCTTGACTACCAGCTCTGCCCGGCAGGGATCGATGAAAAGATCCTGTGGAAGGTGGAAGCCATCGCACTGACCGTTGCACGGAATTTCAAATCGGCAGGACTGTTTGCTGTGGAAATGTTTGTCGATAAAAAGGGCGATGTCTGGGTAAATGAAACGGCCCCGCGGGTTCATAACAGCGGGCATCATACGATAGAAGCGCATTACAGTTCACAGTTCGATATGCTGTGGAGGATCATACTCGGTTATCCCCTCGGGAACACCGATCCTATTCTCTCCTCGGCCATGGTCAATTTGATCGGTGCAGAAGGCTGTAGCGGGCCTGTACAATACGAAGGCCTGGAGGAAATATTGAAGATCGAAAATGTCTTTGTTCATATCTACGGGAAAAAACAAACAAAACCCGGCCGCAAAATGGGGCATGTTACCATTCTCAGTAAAGAGAAGCAGGAATTACTGCACCAGGCGAACAAAATAAAGAGAACTTTGTTCGCCAAAATTTAAGGGCCGGTTATCCACTCTATAAGCCGTTTATACTTCCTGATTTTTTAGCGACAAGTACCGTAGCCTTTTGACGTCCAAAAGCTTGTGATTATCCTTTATCTTTATTTGACCATTTTTTAACCACGCATCAGCCCTGTCATGAGAGTATTTATCCTGTCAGTCATGCTTATCAGCACCGCGGTCCTTACAGCCTGCGGCGGAAAAAAGAAGAAAGAAACATCGGCGACCCAACAGGGCGGACCTGCCAAAGCTCCTCCTATGCGGGTCGATGGTTATATTGTTGTAGCACAGCCTTTCCAGGAAAACATTGAAGTCCCGGGCAATCTTGTTGCCAATGATGTAGCCGAGATCCATCCCGAAGTTTCCGGGCGTATCGTCCAATTGAATGTGGCTGAAGGAAAGTATGTAGGGAAAGGCACTGTGCTGGCAAAATTGTATGACGGCGACCTCCGTGCCCAGTTAAATAAATTCCAGGTACAACTGGCGTTGGCACAAAAAACCGAAGAAAGACAGGCACAGTTGTTGAAAATACAAGGGATCAGCCAGCAGGATTATGATATCAGTTTACTCCAGGTAAACAGTTTAAGGGCCGATATCGGTATTCTTCAAACCAGTATTTCCAAAACAGTGGTAAGAGCTCCTTTCAGTGGCAAACTGGGATTGAAGAATATCAGCACCGGCGCTTATGTGTCGCCAGCGTCCATTATCGCGGTGATCAACCAGACCGACCAGCTTAAACTCGATTTCACCGTCCCGGAAAAATATATTGACCAGATAAAAATGGGTCAGCTCGTTACGTTCAGTGTGGAAGGCTCTACCAAACAGATGGGTGCAAAAGTGATAGCGACAGAATCCAATGTAACAGAAAATACGCGTAGCCTGACCATAAGAGCAGCCGTTGTGGGAAATGACCCCGGATTGCTGCCGGGCAAATTTGCCAAAGTGCAATTGAGTTTTGATCCTGACCCCAATGCATTGCTGATCCCAACACAGGCCGTAATACCACAGGCAAGGGGCAAGAAAGTGATCTTATATAAAGGAGGTATAGCCATATTCGCGGATGTAACAACCGGGATAAGAGATTCGGCAAGGGTGCAGATCATTGATGGATTAAAGGCAGGTGATACAGTGGTGGTGACAGGCTTATTGAGTGTGCGGCCCGAAGCGAAGATCCAGATAGGGAAGATCGTGAATAAGTAGATTAAAGATTATTCAGATAAAAGATAATAGATAAAAGCTAAAGGAACATTTACACAGTCAACCGCTGAACTATTATCTGTTATCTTTTAGTTTTTAGTTATAAATATGAATATTTCAGAACTCAGTTTACGAAGACCGGTACTCGCCATTGTGATGAATATCCTCATCGTGGTATTTGGTGTGATCGGTTTTAAATTCCTTGGTGTAAGGGACTACCCTGCTATCGATCCGCCCAATATCAGTGTGCGGACCAATTACCCGGGCGCCAATGCGGATATCATCGAAACGCAGATCACCGAACCGCTGGAGAAAGCGATCAATGGGATCGCCGGTATCAAAAACATTACCTCCTCCAGCAGCAATGGAAGCAGCAATATCAACGTGGAATTTGAACTGGGTGAAAACCTGGAATCCGCTGCCAATGATGTGCGGGATAAGGTTGCGCAGGCACAACGATCACTCCCCTCCGACCTTGATGCACCTCCTGTGGTGTCGAAGGCAGATGCGAGTTCGGATCCCATTCTTTCCATGACCGTGCAGAGCAATACCCGCAACCAGTTGCAGATGTCGGAATATGCGAATAACGTACTGGTGGAAAGATTGCAAACCATCCCCGGCGTAAGTGGTATCCAGATCTGGGGTGAAAAAAGATATGCGATGCGTATCTGGATCGACCCGGCCAAACTGGTGTCATTGAATATCACCGCTAATGATGTACAGGCAGCTTTATTAAGAGAGAACGTGGAATTGCCTTCGGGTAAGATCTCGGGCAGCACTACGGAACTGACCGTAAGAACATTTGGAAAATTGAATACGGAAGAAGAATTCAATGACCTGATCGTGAAGAACATTAACGGCACTGATATACGGCTAAAAAGTGTTGGTGAAGCGGTGTTGGGCCCCGAAAATGAAGAATCCATCCTGAAAGGTGATGGTATTCCTATGATCGCCCTGGCCATTATTCCGCAGCCGGGTTCCAACTATGTTTCCATCTCCGATGAATTCTACAAACGTCTCGAACAGATCAAAAAAGATATTCCCGAAGATGTAAAGCTCAATATCGCACTGGACCAAACCAAGTTCATCAAGAAGTCGATACTCGAAGTGAAAGAAACATTGATGATCGCCTTTTTGCTCGTGGTACTGATCATTTATTTATTCTTCCGCGACTGGATCATTGCGATCCGGCCCCTGATCGATATCCCTGTTTCCCTGATCGGGGCCTTCTTTATCATGTACCTGATGGGATTCACCATCAATGTGCTTTCCTTGCTCGCCATCGTGCTGGCAACAGGGTTGGTAGTGGATGATGGTATCGTAGTGACGGAGAATATCTATAAGAAGATGGAAAAGGGAATGAACAAATGGCAGGCGGCTGTGGAAGGATCAAAAGAAATTTATTTTGCCGTAATCGCAACATCGATCACCCTGGCTGTTGTGTTTCTCCCGATCATTTTTATGCAAGGATTTACCGGTCGTCTCTTCCGTGAGTTCGGGATCGTGGTGGCCGGCGCGGTATTGATCTCGGCATTCGTTTCGCTGACATTAACACCTGTACTCAACGTAAAGCTGGCCAGCAAGAATCCACACAAGCACTCCTGGTTTTATAACAAGACAGAACCATTTTTCCGCTGGATGGAAAACAGTTACCAGCGGACCTTGCGTCGCTTTATGCGGGTGAGGTGGATGGCTTTTGTTATACTATTGCTTTGCGCTGTGTCCGCTTTCTTCGTATTCAGAACGTTGAAGTCTGAACTGGCTCCCATGGAAGACCGCAGCCAGTTCCGCCTACAACTGACCGCACCGGAAGGAACCTCCTATGATGCGATGGACAGGTATGTAGACCGGCTCAGCAATTTTATGCTCGATTCCGTCCCGGAAAGAGAACTGGTGCTCAGTGTTACTTCACCGGGCTTTACCGGTTCAGGCAATGCAAATACCGGGTTTGTTCGTGTTACACTGGTTCCACCGAATAAGCGTGACAGGTCGCAAAAAGAGATCGTGGCCATGGTTAATAAGAACCTTCCCCGTTTCAATGAAGGTCGGGCGAATGCGATAGAAGAACAAACGATATCAGTAAACCGCCGCGGTGGTCAGCCTGTTGCCTTTGTTATTCAAAATAATAATTTCGAGAAACTGACGGCCATTATGCCAAAGATCCTGGAAGAGGCAAGGCAGAGTAAGATCCTGTTAAATGCCGACGTGGATCTTAAATTCAATAAACCCGAATTGAGGGTAGAGATCGATCGCCTGAAAGCAGCAGAACTCGGTGTCAGCGTCGAAGATATTTCGCAGACATTGCAACTGGCCTATAGTAACAGGCGCCTCGGCTATTTCACGAAAGAGGGAAAACAATACCAGGTAATGGGCCAGGTGGCGAGGAATGACCGCGATGATCCCAATGACCTGAAGATATTATTTGTCCGCAACAACCGGAATGAATTGATCAGTTTGGATAATCTCGTTACCACCAGTGAATCCAACACCCCTCCTACCATTTATCATTTCAACAGGTATAAATCGTTTACGGTATCCGCCAACCTGCAACCGGGTTTTACGATCGGCGATGGGATCACTGAAATGGAAAAGATAACAGACAAATTGCTGGATGAAAGTTTTGCCACTTCGCTGTCCGGGAACTCCCGGGATTTCAAAGAAAGTGGTGGAAATATCGGTTTTGCATTCCTGCTCGCCATTGGATTGATCTTCCTGATCCTTGCAGCACAGTTTGAAAGTTTTGTGGATCCGCTGATCATCATGTGTACGATCATCCTGGGTCTTGCCGGTGCAATATTTACATTAAAGATATTCGGGCAGACACTGAATATTTTCTCGCAGATCGGGGGGATCATGCTGGTGGGGCTTGTAGTGAAAAATGGGATTCTTATCGTAGAGTTTGCCAACCAAAATCAGGAAAAAGGCATGGCAAAGGCTGAGGCAGCTATTTTTTCTTCAACACAACGCCTGCGGCCGATCCTGATGACCAGCCTCGCCATGTCTTTGGGAGCTTTGCCACTGGCATTATCGCTGGGTGCGTCTTCCACCAGCCGCATTCCATTAGGTGTCGTTATCGTGGGAGGTATAATCTTTGCCCTCGTGTTTACGCTTTTTGTGATCCCGGCTGTGTATTCTTTCCTGTCCACCAAAAAGAAAAAGAACCGGATAGACGAATTCATGAATGCAGAAAAACCGGCTGAGGCCGAACAAGCTATTGCCGAAAAGGCATAAATTTTTGATGATGACAATGAGAAAACTATTTCTGCCGGTTCCGATGGTTATCGGGCTGTTATTGACCGGTATTTCTTCACAGGCACAACGGCTGCTGACTGTCGACGAAGCGATCGCGACAGCCCTGCAGAATAATTATAATATCCTGCTCGCTAAGAATGATTCAGCAGCTTTTGCATTGGATTACTCTTATAAGAATGCGGCTTTTCTCCCCCGTCTCAACGGGAACCTGGGAACCACCTGGAACAACAATAACCAGAAACAAACCCTGGCCGACGGCACCAAGAGAGAAAGCAAGGGTTTGAAATCGAACAATATTAACGCGCAGCTTGCACTGAACTGGACATTGTTCGACGGGTTGAAAATGTTTGCCACCCGGGATAAACTGGAAGAATTTGTCAGGCTCGGTGAATTAGGTATTAAAAACCAGCTCGTAAATACTGTAGCCACGGTCATCAATACCTATTACAATATCGTTCGTCAGAAGCAGCAATTAAAAGCCGTGGAAGAACAAATGGCATTGAGCCAGGAAAGAGTGAAGCTGGCGCAGTATAAACTGGATATCGGTGTGGGTACCAAACCTGATGTCTTACAGGGCAAGGTAGATCTGAATGCACAGAAAGCGGCGCAAATACAGCAACAGACACTGATTGCAAAGCTGAAAGAGGAACTGAACCAGCTAATGAGTGTGCAGCAAAGTACCTTATACGATGTTTCGGATTCGATCCCGATCAATACCTTGCTGTCCATGGGTGAGATCCAGGGCAGCATGGAAGCGAATAATCCTGCCTTGCTGATCGCTAAAAAGAATATCGATATCGCGGGTCTTACGCTGAAAGAAAGAAAAGCAGAACGGTTTCCCACGGTCAGTTTTAATTCCGCCTATAATTTCAGCCGCACCAATAACCAGGCCGTCATCAATTCCTTCTCTACTCTTTTCAACCAGTCCAAGGGATTCAACTACGGACTCACCGCCACGATCCCGATCCTGAATAATTTCAATACCCGGCGGCTGATCCAACAGGCGCAACTGGATATCCGGTACCAGCAGATCGTGTACGATAACCAGAAGTCGCTGTTGAATCTTTCGCTCATCAATGCCTACCAGGATTATGAGAACCAGAAAAGAGCCCTGGCACTGGAAGAAGAAAGTATTTTACTTGCCAGGGAGAATGTCGATATTCTTTTCCAGGTGTACCGGCTCAACTCCACTACTCTGATACAATTAAAAGAAGCCGAAAAGAGTTTGGAAGATGCTTATAACAGGCTGATCGCCGCGAGATATGCTACCAAGTTGGCGGAGACGGAATTGCTCCGCTTAAAAGGAGACTTAGTTAGATAAAAACTAAAAGTTAATAGATAAAAGTTCTTTACCCTCTAAGCCTCTGCCTTATACATAATAGTTCTTGCATTGAAAGAACTATTATCTTTTATCTACTATCTTTTAGCTAGTTCTGTCTATTTTTGAGAAAACAACCTCCATGAACCCTCTTGTTGGAATTATAATGGGCAGTGACAGTGACCTGAATGTGATGCAGGCAGCATCGGATATCCTGAAACAATTTGATATCCCGCATGAGGTAACGGTGGTCTCTGCGCATCGTACTCCGCATCGTATGTTCGAATATGCGCAAACAGCTAAAGGGAGGGGTTTAAAAGTCATTATTGCCGGGGCCGGCGGTGCAGCGCATTTGCCGGGTATGGTGGCTTCGGTGACGGTATTGCCTGTTATCGGTGTTCCTATTAAATCTTCCAATTCCATTGACGGCTGGGATTCCGTGCTTTCCATTCTGCAGATGCCTAATGGTGTGCCGGTAGGTACGGTGGCATTGAATGCTTCCAAAAATGCCGGTATATTGGCCGCAGAAATACTCGGAACGGCAGATGAATCCATATCACAGAAAGTGGCCGACTATAAAAACTCCCTTAACGCAGAAGTATTGGGGAAAGTGGAACAGATGAAGAAGGATGGGTGGGAGAATAAGTTTGACTAGTTACCACTCTTTGAACCATATAGAAGCATAGGTACATAGGAATTCACATAGATATGATTGTAACTAAAACATATTTAAATGAATTTACCTACAAAGCGGCCGGCTGCCAAAGAACGGTAGTGTGTCAGTTTGAAATTTAGTTACTCAATGTCATTCCGAACGAAGTGAGGAATAGGTGATGCTACGAAGAAATTAATTCCGACGAAGGAGGAATCTAGGTCAGATTCCTCCTTCGTCGGAATAGAAGCTACAAATATCCATTCTATCCTTCGCTTTGCTCAGGATGACAACTTAGGCATCATTGTCGGCAAAATTCAAACTGACCCACTACCCAAAAAACATTAGTCTTATTACCCGAAGAATAAACCTATGTTCAAAACTATGTTCCTATATGCCGCAGCCTGCCCTGATGAAGGAAGGGTGGTTCAAGCTTTTCGCTATATAATCCTATCAGTAACACTTTTCTTCGCCTCCTGCGGCAGTAATACCATGCTTAAAGAATCAAAAAAACTGGAGCACTACCCTTCCGCATCGGGTATTGAGTATTTCAACAAGCAATACTATGTGATCGGCGATGACGCGAACGACCTGCTGGTACTCGACAGCAACCTGAACCCTTCCGATTCGATCAACCTTTATTCTCTTCCCGAAAAAAGAATTCCAAAAGCGGTGAAAGCCGACCTGGAAGCGATCATTATCACAGCCGATAAAAAATTATTACTGGTGGGTTCGGGTTCATTAGCCCCTTATCGCAATACTTGCTGGCTTATCGATCCTGTCACCAAACAAAAAGATAGTATCCGCCTGGATGTTTTTTATGAGCGGCTGAAGCTAAATAATCTTCCTGAATTGAATATCGAAGGAGGCTGTTCCATTCCCGGTGCCATCATGCTATCGAACCGGGGGAATAAAGGATTTCCAAAAAATCATCTTATTCTTACCAGCGCCGCATTCTGGAAAGAGCAAGAGAGCGCCAGGATCACCGTTATCTCGATCGGAGGCAATACGGATACCTCTAAGTTCAGTGGTGTATCCGGCATCACCTATGCCCGGAGAAGCGACCGGCTGATCCTTGCTGTTTCCACGGAAGAGACCCGCAACAGCATGGATGACGGCGCTATTGGTAAAAGTTATCTATGGATCATTGAGAATATCTCGTCCAAGAAAGGATGGAAAGCCATCAATCCCGACCAGGTGATCGATCTCGGAGATATCGACCCGAAATTCAATGGGCAAAAGATCGAATCGGTCTGTGTCACCAAAGAAACAAAGAACTTCCTCCACCTGGTACTGGCTGCGGACAATGATGATGGCAGCAGCAGCATTTTCAGGTTGATCGCAGAAAAGAATTAACTTGCAAAGAGGCTAAAAAAAGGAAAGGAGCTCAAAAGAGGAGTTTTCTGACTAATCCGATTGTCCTAAAGTCTAATAGTGATACCCTTTTTCTTTCCAGACTCACTTATATGTACTGGGCAAACAGGCGCATGACAACTGTTCACCCCTCAATCTTTTCTTATGAAATATTCAAAACTGCTGGTTCTATCCTTGCTGTTCATAACCGGTTTTAATGCGACTGCTCAATCCCCGCTTTTACCCAGGGATCCATCTATCAAGGGTCCGCAGACCTTTGCCATTGTCATGGGTGTTTCCAAATACAAATATGTAAAGCCGCTGGCTTTTGCAGATAAAGACGCGATCCTTTTCAAAGACTATTTAAAGTCGCCCGGCGGCGGCAGCGTCAAAGACGAGAATATTTTTCTTCTCCTGAACGACCAGGCATCCAATGCCAATTTCTGGGGAAAGGGTTTTCAATGGCT
>JANOHQ010000042.1:0-6142 GCA_031406595.1 Chitinophagaceae bacterium | reverse complement strand
AACCAATATCAGGCCTGAAATGAATTGCCGCAAACCTGCCACATATAAACCGGGCATTTCCTGTGCGCCGATCCTGGCAGCGATATAGGTCGTACCCCAGAAAAAACTGACCAATCCCAATGCGATATATGCATTCCTGGTTTCCTTTTTCATTTTCAAAAATTGCCGGGAAGGCGGTAAGTAGGGAAGGAATTAAATACCCCCCTTTCTTTTACATCCCGTTTATTACACTATGACATTTTCGAACTATTTAAATTCCGATACAAATATTTTACTCTTTTTGTATAAAAAACAGATTCAGATTTTGTATTTTTGACTAGATCAGATTAAAGGCAAGTCCGAAGTCGGGAGACGGAAGTAATAAGTTCAGCAGATCATCTGATCTGTTATGCCACTGAACAGCGACTTCGGTCTCCGGACTTCTGACTCCGGACTATAAACTCTCCTTTATGCGTAAAGACAATTTCACCACTGAAGACCATCTCTACATGCAGGTAGCGGATGGATTAGAAAAAATGATCGACGGGGATGTATTAAAGATCGGCGACAAACTTCCTTCGGTACGTGTATTAAGTGATGAATACGGGATCAGCATGGGTACTGCCTTCCAGGCTTATTACCATTTGGAAGGAAAGGGTCTGATCGAATCCCGGCCGAAATCGGGATACTATGTTCGCTTTAGCCAGCGTCGTTTTCCTGATCTGCCCAAAGTGATACAACCGGATCCTTTATCGCATGATGTGAGTGTGAAAGAAATGATCGCATCCATCTATGATGATATCGCTTCCCACAATGATAAGGTCATCAATTTCGCGTTGGCGGTTCCCGATCCTTCTTTGCTGCCACTGGCCAAGATCAATAAATCCGTGATGCAGGTATTGCGCAACAGCAGAGATTCCTGTATCAGTTATGAACATACACAGGGCAATCCCGAACTCCGCAAACAGATCGCCAAACTGGCTTTCAACTGGGGCGGCAAGGTAAAACCCGATGAAGTGGTGGTGACCTCCGGTTGCCTCGAAGCCATCACCCTCTGCCTGAAAGCTGTTACCAAACCCGGTGATACGGTCGCCGTAGAATCACCGAATTATTTCGGGATCTTCCAGTCGATCGAAAGCATGGGATTGAAAGTGGTGGAAATATCTTCCTGTTTTATCAGTGGGTTGGAATTGGATTGTTTGGAAGAAGCGATCAAAAAATTTCCGGTCAAAGCCTGCGTGGTGATCCCGAATTTCAATAACCCCCTGGGTGGTTGTATGCCTGATGAGAATAAAAAGAAACTGGTGGAGATGATCACCAAACATAATATCCCGTTGATCGAAGATGATATCTATGGAGAATTGTATTTTGGCAAGAACCGACCGAAAACCTGTAAATATTATGACACAAAAGGACTGGTGATGCATTGTTCTTCGCTGTCTAAATCCCTGGCACCAGGTTACCGTATCGGGTGGACCATCCCGGGCAAGTTCTTCGAACAGGTAAAACAGATCAAGCGGATACAGGATATCAGCTCTCCCACCCTTACCCAGGCAGCGATGGCGCATTTCCTGCAGCATGGCCGGTATGAATACCATTTAAAAAGTATACGGAAGGCCTTGCATACACAATGCCTGCGCTACCTGCAGGCAATCATTGAGTATTTCCCGGCAGATACCAAAGTATCGAGACCACATGGAGGTTTTGTATTGTGGGTGCAGCTGAATAAAAAAGTGAATACGTTCAAGCTAAGGGCCGAAGCGATGAAGCATCATATCTCCGTGGTGCCGGGAAAGATATTTTCCGCGAGTTCTAATTATAATAATTGTTTGCGGATCAGTTTTGGGAAGCCGTGGAGCGAGGATATGGATTATGGGTTGATGATGTTGGGGAAGATGATAAAGAAGATGTTATAAGCCTCCCAAGCGATGCTCCCTCTCTTCGCTCCGCTCGAGAGACTCCGAAGGAGGGTTCTTGGGTCGCTCATAATTTATATTACCTGATAAATTCAATTTGCGTAAAAGAGATTCGTTACTGTTGATGTTAGGAATTTGCTGACGCAAATGGTTAGCCATCGACCTTCCTGCCGGTTTACCTGCCGGAGGCACGGCAGGCAGCTTACACGGATGCATTACGGCATTGCCAAAGATTTTCATTGATGTCTCTTATTGTTGAACCCCTATGGGGTTCTAAAAAATCAACGTTGTCCCGTTTCTACCGACGTTTAGTCCCTCCGGGACTTGCTCATGAACATACTACTGTCCTTGCAGGATGATATGCTCCGTAGGAGCAAAAGGTCGGTAGAAGAATCATTGTATTATTGTACTCGCCCCATAGGGGCGAAATATCAGTAGCTGCAAAAAAACAAATTCGCCAGAGCCCCAGAGGGGCGATATATTATTTTGAAGATCCCTTTCCCCTTTTAAAATAAAAATACAAAGGCACACCGATCAGCGTGATCACAATTCCCAGCAAAGAATTCACCACCGGCTGCCGGTCGTTTAAATAATTGGTTATGTCGTTGTATACGGTGATGACTAAAAAGCAGCATGCAAACGCGATAAATAGCAAGGTTACAAACGGATGCATCCATATTTTATAAGGCCGTTCCGCCTGCGGCATTCTTTTGCGCAACATGAAAATACCGATGGCACCCATCCCATACACGACCCAGCTCATAAAGACCATCATATCGGCCAGCATATCAAATGACCCTGAAATGATCAGTACTGATATCCACGCAGCATGTAACCAGAGTGCATTACCGGGAGTGTTGAAACGTTTATGCTCCTTCCCTGCCCAGGACGGAAATACGTTATCCTTCCCCATGGCATAAGTGATCCGCGTAGTAGCCATAATATTTCCATTGATCGCACCCAATGTACAAATTACGATCAGGGCAGCGATAACAGCACCCCCGGTAGTACCCAGGGCCAGGCTTATTGCATCGGAGGCAACTAATGATGAAGCAGCCACTTTCTCCACGGGCAACACATAGAGATAGGCCTGGTTGACCAGTATATACACGATGATACAAACAATGACTCCGGTGAACAGGCTTTTGGGAATGTTGCGCTGCGGTTGTTTTATTTCTCCTGCCACAAAAGTGATATTGATCCATCCGTCGTAAGCAAAAAAAGCGCCTGTTAACGCCGCAATGATGCCACTCAACAGGGCACCACCCTGCTTCGGGTTTTCAGCCTGGAAGAAATTCTCTATCGATCCATTTCCAAAAAAGAAAATACCAACAACCAATGCTGCGATCACCCCTATCTTCACGATGGTCGAGATCAACTGGAATGAGTTGCCGGCTTTTACACTCCGGTAATTCAACCAGGTCAAACCGCAAACCAGCAGTATCGCCAATGATTTTACACCGGCATTCTCCAATGGATGGAGGTCGCCGATAAATGGAAGGTGCCAGGTTACGGATTGTTCGATCGCCACATCAAACCGTGGCAACTGCAAAAAATAATCCGCGTATTGGGCACAAATAAATGCGATGGCTGCCACCGCTGTGGTATTGATCACCGAAAAAGCCGCCCAGCCATAGAGATAGGCAAAGAAGTCGCCAAATATCTTCCGGAAATAAACATAGATACCACCTGTCTCCGGCATCATAGCCCCGAGTTCCGCGTAGATCAATGCTCCAAACAGGGAAAATAAACCCGCGATGATCCAAACGATCGTCAGCCAAACCGGCGACCCCAGTTGTGCCGCCATACTGGCCGGTTTCATAAATACACCGGAACCGATGATACTACCGACAATAATAGCGGTGGCAGACCAGAAGCCGATCTTTTTGGCGAGGGTGGAAGTGGTGGATGACATGAGGGAGGAAGATAGGAAACTGTTTTCAAACAATAGCCTCACCCTACCCTCTCCATTTGCATGGAGAGGGAGTCATACCTCACCCCGGCCGTCTCCACAGGTGGAGAGGGAGTAGACACAAAAAGCCCCGTCATCCTTTACAGACCGACGATGTTCAATCTCTTCAGTTGCTTCGCCCTCCTGCGTTGTGCACACAATGACGGTGGGAAGATTAACAGGTACGGCAGGAATGGATTTGGGTAAATATGATGTGGCAGCGGGTCAGAATGACAAGATAAAAAGAAGATAATTCGTTGTCAAGTATTGTGAAAAATAAATACGAAGGATCGGAATTTTACGTTATTGGTCCATGCGAACAATCTTATTGCTACTGACTTCATTCATTTTGAACTCCAGTTTTGCCCAGGTTCATATCTACCCGGAGCGTCTTACAGACTCTACCCAGAGTTACCTGTATATCGGTGTTGACAATCCAATTCGCATCAGCGGCATCAAAGAGCCGTATTCCGTATCCATATCCGGTGGTGAAGGCACCCTAACGAAGATCGAAAAAGACCGGTTCATGGCAAGAGTATCTTCGATCACTGATCATGCAATTATAAGTGTGGTCAAACACGGCGCAGGCAAAATAAACACATCACGGGAATTCAAAGTGCGAACAATTGGTCAAGCCACCAGCAACTGGATATCCGGAAACAAAATAAAAAGAGATACACTGTTGAAAAATCCATTTCTTACTGTAAATATCCCCGACTGTTATTACCAGTTGGATTTTCAGGTTGTGTCTTTCGTAGCCACAATAGATCACTGCGATTCTATCCTCAGCTTCCCGATAACAGGAGGCCAGTTCAACGCAGCATTTATCAGGCATTTAAAGGAAGATAAAACCGGTACGCTGCTTACGTTTGATAATATCAGGGTGCAGGGACCGGATGGCAGAGCGTTTAAATTTCCAGGTGTGGTACTTTATTTGAGCGAGTAGGGTTTGGCGAGCAAGGTTTCGCAAGTGGGGTTTGACAAGTGGCTAGTAGGAAAATATAATGAAATCAATGACAAGTTTAATACGCGTTTTAAATGCCTGGGTTATGAGATTGACTATGCTCACCACTTTCCTCGTGGGGGCGCTATCCATTTTTGGCCAGGGAAAAATCACTCCTGTCGGATTGATCGACACAAGTCAAAGCTATTTGTATATTGGCATAGACAATCCCATCGAAATAGACCTTGGCCGTCCATATGAAAACCATCGTGTAACTATCAACAATGGATCTCTCACAAAAATAGGTGCCGGTCAATACGTCGTAAATGTCGCTTCAGAAAATGATAATACCATGATCACAGTAATTCTTTCTGGATCGGGTACAACAGTGGCTATAAGAAAATTCAAAGTGCGCATGATTAGCGAGCCTCAATTCAATTGGCAAAGCGATAGTACATATAATAAAAGACAATTCCTAAGCACACCATTTCTTACTTTAGGCATTCCAGGTTGCTACTATAATTTCGATTTTAAAATATATTCTTTCGATGTGATTTTCGATCATGACGCGTCGATCACTACGTATTCACTAATAGGGAACTCATTTTCGCAAGAATTGATCCAGCAAATTAAGGATGCAAAACCCGGCACACACCTTACTTTCGACAATATCAGGACAAATGCCCATCACTTTGACAGAGAAAGAAAAAACCGCACTTTCACTATCTATATCGAATAAAAAAAATCCCGTTTACACTGACCGAAGCCAACATAAACGGGAACCAACTTTTATCTCTTAACTATTATCTTTTATCTCTCCCTATCATCTACTTATACATCTCTTCCTTCAACCCCTTCACCCTCTCATCTTCCAAATACTCATCAAAGGTCATCAACCGGTCGATAATTCCTTTGGGTGTTAATTCAATGATACGGTTCGCGACTGTCTGCATGAATGTATGGTCATGGCTGGTTAACAAAACAATGCCTTTATAATCCGTACACTGTTCGTTGAAACTCTGGATACTTTCCAGGTCAAGGTGGTTGGTTGGCTGGTCGAGTAAGATCACATTGGGACTTTGCAGCATCATTTTACTCAGCATACAACGCACTTTCTCTCCCCCGCTTAATACATTGGTTGTTTTCAGTACATCGTCACCGCTGAATAACATTTTACCGAGGAATCCGCGCAGGAAGGGTTCATCCACATCCTTTACATGATCGGGAACATATTGTCGGAGCCAGTCCATCAGGTTATCCTTGCCATTGAAGAACTGGTTATTCTCCTGTGGCAGGTAAGCATGTGTTACAGTAGTTCCCCATTCATAAGAACCGCTGTCGGCCATTATTTCG
>JANOHQ010000001.1:0-4556 GCA_031406595.1 Chitinophagaceae bacterium | reverse complement strand
GAGCTGTGTGCAAACCGGTAAAGCCGCTTCCTGCTGTATCAAAGATGGTTTATCATAGTATGAAATTTAAAAAGCTTCTTCCCGATCAACCGGGAAGAAGCATATTTCAATCAAATGGTGACATGGTAGACCCTTTCCCCTTCCCCGATACCATCTTTGATACAGCAGGAAGCGGCTTTACCGGTTTGCACACAGCTCAGCCTGGTAGCCGCACTCTGTTTTTTAAACTGTTTCTCCGTTAAAAAACTCTTATCTACTACCGTTACTGTCTGTTCACCGTTCAGCACCTGGTTGGCCGCATCCAGGAAATGAAAATTCGTGGTACCGATCTTTGTATGCTGATCCTTCTCAATCTTTATATCTTGAAAAGTACCGGTCAGTTTCAGGCTACCGATCGAAAAACCGGCATCTTCCACTGCTTCTTTGAGCTGATCGATATTCACAGGCTCCATATTCCTGAACACAATGGAAAAAGCAGAATTCCTGATATCTGCTCTTACCGATTCCACAAAAGGAACAGTCAGTAATGCCTTGTTGATGGCATTACTGCACATAGCACAGGTAAGACCCGTTGCCTGCAGCGTTGCTTTTGTGAATTGTGCCCGGGACGATGCTGCTGAAAGGGCTATTATAGTTATTAATAACAGCTTTTTCATTTTCGCTCCGTTTTCAGTTATGATTTTTTGCAGCAATCCTTACCATCATGTCCTTCCTTGGTACACTTGCCATCTTTGCAGCAGTCTTTACCATCATGACCTTCTTTGGTGCACTTGCCATCTTTGCAGCAGTCTGTCTTGCAGCAGTCTTTACCATCATGGCCTTCTTTGGTGCATTTGCCATCCTTGCAACAATCGGCTTTTGCTGCATGTCCATCTTTGCCGGCATGATCACAGCTGGCTTCATCACTGCAGCAGGATGCTTTGTTGTCGGATGCGGTCCTGTCATATTTGCAACAGCCATGAAGCTTGTCATAAGCCTCGCTTGTTGCTTTGGTGCCTGCATTATCATATCCAACTTTGGCGATCTTCTCCTGGATCTTCGCTGTGTTGGTGCTGCTGGTCTTGAAGGAAACAGTCAGGTCTTTTGTGTCTGCATTCCAATCGGCCGATTTCGCACCGGCTTCCTTGGCTGCTTTTTCAATTTTCGTTTTACACATTCCGCAATTACCGGATACTTTGAAGGTAGCCATCGTAGTTTGTGCAGAGGCCGTAGTAACTAATGCAAACGATAAAGCTGCAATAGAAAATATTTTCACTGTTTTCATCACTAATAAATTTAAGGTCAAAAAAATAAGTGTTTCTAAAATACAAAAAATCCGCAGAATCCCATAGGGATACCGTCATTCCCAGGCACAAGAATGTCCTGGTATAGTATGATCTTAAATCCGAAAAACATTATTCTGAAGGTAAGTGTCCTGTGCAGATAATAAAGGCGGGGAATGATTGTGGAAATGGCGTTGCTCGTCAATATTTTTAAACGGGCTACTGATAAAAACAGAGGGAGCGATCGCGACCGGTTCCATGGAGGGAATATCATAAGAAGCAAGGGTCAGTTTATTCTGGTCCTGTTCCAGTTTCACCAATTTTACTTCATCCCTGCAACAACCATTGGCTTCATATTCATGTGTATCCATTCCACAAACACCACATTCTTTTGCCGCCGTCTCGTAAAGATGGACAGAGGCCAGCCGCTTCATGCAATAGTGAAAATTGATGACCACCCCGCTGGTTACAGCGAAATAGCAAAGGAATGATAATAGTGCAATGGTCTTTTTCATGGAACCTTACAAAGATAGCATCAATCCCCAAGGCTGCAACCTGATTTTTATCAGGGCTAAGTTTTTGAGAATCAATTAACAAAGCCCCAATACACGCCCAGCCTGATCTGGAGGCCCGGCATGGCATAATTAGGGGCTACCAGGTTATTGTTGGTAAACCCAAATCCTTCCAGGTTACGGGCAGTATTGAGGTTCTCTACCCGGAAAAAAGCCTTAAATGGCCGGATCCGGAAATGTATATAGGCAGCTATATCGGGAAGCGGGTTCCGGATAGTAATACTATCCTGGAAATAAAAGCTCCCTTGTACCGGTGAATAACCATCAGCCTTGTATGGAGAACGATACCTGAGTTCGGCACCCAGGGCAATATCGAGGTTCTTAAATCCCAGATTCCCTTCGTAAGCAATACGGTTGCGGGTGTACAATGCAGGTATATGGACCGGGGCGTTGCCTACAGCTTGCTGGAAATAGATCTCCGTATGCCAGTTCCATTTTTTTCCCAGGCGAACCGTTTTCAGCAGAGCGATCTGCAGTACATTGAATAAAGCGGGTTCCTGTTGAAGCTGGTAATAGTCGCTGATATAGGTATAATTGGTCGACAGGTAATAATGACCCGTTAACCTGAATTTAAAGGAAGGCAGGAAATAAGAAGCAAAAAGATGTGTGTTGTTCTCTTTTTTAAAATCTTTTGCTGTCTTTAAAAAATAAAAACTACTGCGGCTGTCGAAAATGAACGAAGGCGTACGACTGGTATTCTCAAAACCCAGTTGCAGTGTACCAATTTTTTTTCCCAGCAAGCGTTGCAGGCTGATATAGGCCTGGTAGTCTCCTTTATTCAACCCGGTGAAAAATAATTTACCATTCGCTTCAATATCCCATTGCAGGTTGCGGGTCTTGTTACGGTATTCAGCATGGCCGACCGTATTCACAAAACTTTTTCTCCCTGAAGAAAATTCGCCCGAGATACTCTGGAACAATAGTCCGAGTTTGATGAACTGCTGGAGATTTTTGGCATCAGGGAACTGGTAAATGGAAAGATCGTTGCTGATGATCTTCCAGCTGTCTTTTACGAGCACTGTATCCTTTGGTCGCCGGAGAGCCGTATCATAGTAGGTTTGGTAATACACCGAATCGCCGGTAAAATCCTGGTACGTATAAGAAAGCTTTTCGAGCTGGAATGTGTGTTCAAAACGAAGACGGGGATAGAATAGCGGCACGACAGTTGAATCCGTGACCAGGGAGTCTTTTTTACCAAGATCGTATTGCTGGCGGAGCATCGCGGTGAACTCATTGTATTTATTACCCGTCCCGATATTTGTTGAAAAGAAATTGGAAGAGAAAGGATCGTCACCACCCAGCCGGGTCGGGATATTGAAGCGGTCCTTATAAATGCTGTTGTTTAAATAATCAGACGTATCAACGATACCGCCGTTCTCCGCCGATTGCATTTTATTTCCCAGCAATACAAAATAATTATTATAGCGTTTGTTCTTCGACTGGAACCATGAATTGAGCAGGTAATTATTATGATTGGTCTTCTGGTTCTTGAAAAAACCGGGTGAGTTGATCAGCCGGTATTGAAAAGCCGCGTTCCAGTTCGGCCGGATATTTTGTGTATGCATCAACTCAATGATCTGCTCTACCCTGCTGCCCAATTGGTAAGTTATCTCCGAATACGGTCTCGTTGTATTAAAGAAACGTACTTTCTCCAGCCGGTATTTATAGATATCAAATGCATGAAGTCCGGGGTCAAAACCTGCGGAGAAGTTGGGAGAGAATAAAACCGATCTCGCAGCAGTACCCACATTACCCAGGTTTATAAAAGTACCCGGCACCGGGAACCGACGTGTAAAATCGCTGATCGAAGAATCCAGTTTATACTGGCGTACAGAATCGAGGTAGCGGAAACTGATCGTGACCGAATCCTCGTGCTTATTTCTCTTTCCCAGGCTGTCGGATCCGCCGGAGCCGGAATTGATACCACCTCCAATTTGCTTGAACCGGTCGGTTACACGACGGATACCCGGATCCTGTGCCTGCGTAGTCACAGAAAAAGCAACCAGTAAAACAAGAAACAGGTATGTAAATTTTCTAGCCAGAGTCTGGGATTGGATGAAAGGGCAAATTACCAAAGCAAAAATACAAATGCCGCGTTCAATTTGTTAAATGGCCGCTACCAGTTCTTTAAATAGAGTAGCCAGCTTCGGTTCCGCATGCCTGGCCGCTTCAAGTACCTCTTCATGTGTGATCACATTCTCTTCTTCCCGGATACCCATATCGGTGACCACGCTCATCGCAAAGACCTGCATACCACTATGGTTGGCCACAATGCTTTCCTGTACCGTGCTCATACCTACCACATCGGCGCCGAGAACATGGATCATTTTATATTCAGCCCTCGTTTCAAAAGTGGGGCCTGTTACGGCAAGGTATACGCCTTCTTTTACATCGAAATGGTGCCTGGCCGCTATCGCTTTTGCTTTTTCGATCAGGTCTTTTTTATACGGTTCACTCATATCGGGGAAACGGGGACCGAATTCCGAAAGGTTTTTCCCGATCAGAGGGTTGGGTGTATATAAACTGATATGATCCTTAATGATCATTATATCTCCTACTTTATAAGAAGGATTAACACCGCCCGCAGCATTTGATAATAATAAAGTCTCCACACCGAGCAGTTTCATCACCCGGATAGGGAATACGACATCCTGTGCAGCATAGCCTTCATAAAAATGGAACCGGCCGGCCATGGCTACCACCGTCTTGCCACCCAGTTTTC
>JANOHQ010000103.1:0-9088 GCA_031406595.1 Chitinophagaceae bacterium | reverse complement strand
AAAGTGCGGCTAAGCTGCGGTTGGAAATGAACTCCATGCCGGAAGAGCTGGATTCACTGGAAAGACAGATACGGCAACTCGAGATTGAAAGAGAAGCGATCAAAAGAGAGAATGATGAAACAAAGTTACATGATCTGAATACCGAGATCGCCAACCTGGCCGTAGAGAGGGATACCTATAAAGCAAAGTGGAAACAGGAAAAGGAACTGGTGGAAAAAGTGCAGAATGCCAAAGCAGAGATCGATAATTTAAAACAGCAGGCCGAAAGAGCAGAACGGGAAGGTGACTATGGTAAAGTAGCCGAGATCCGTTATGGAAAAGTAAAAGAGCAGGAAGACCTGATCGAAAAATTCAGCCGGGAGATCGAAGAAAGCGGCGAAAAGCGTCTCTTAAAAGAAGAAGTGGATGCGGAAGATATTGCCGAGAGCATTGCGAAAGCCACGGGTATACCTGTCACGAAAATGCTGCAAAGCGATAAAGAGAAATTGCTAAACCTCGAAGATCATTTGCATGAAAGGGTGGTGGGACAGGAGGAAGCTATTACGGCTGTGGCGGATGCAATACGCAGAAGCCGTGCCGGTCTGCAGGATCCGAAGAAACCGATCGGTTCATTTATCTTTCTCGGTACCACGGGTGTGGGTAAAACAGAATTGGCGAAAGCCCTTGCTGAATATTTATTTGATGATGAGAGTATGATGACCCGGATCGATATGAGTGAGTACCAGGAGAAACATACGGTCTCCCGTTTGGTGGGTGCCCCTCCCGGTTATGTGGGTTATGAGGAAGGGGGGCAGTTGACAGAATCCGTCCGGAGAAAACCTTACAGTGTTGTTTTACTGGATGAGATCGAGAAAGCACACCCGGATGTATGGAATGTATTATTACAGGTACTGGATGATGGGCGCCTGACCGATAACAAAGGCCGCGTGGTGAACTTTAAGAACACGATTATCATTATGACCAGCAATATTGGTAGTCACCTGATACAGGATGCATTTGAAAAAGTAAAAGAGGACAATGTTGAAGAAATAACGGGTAAGGCCAAGCTGGAAGTGATGGGCTTGTTGCGGCAGACCATTCGCCCCGAGTTCCTGAACAGGGTAGACGAGATCATCATGTTCCGCCCGCTGATGAGAAGAGAGATCGCCGGTATCGTGAAGATCCAGTTGAACGGATTGAAAAGACTGGTGGCCACCAGCGGTATCCAGTTACAGTTCAGCGATTATGCTTTGGAATTCCTGTCCGAACAGGGTTTTGATCCCCAGTTAGGGGCAAGGCCACTGAAGCGCCTGATCCAAAAAGAGATCGTGAACCAGTTGTCGAAAAGGATACTGGCGGGTGATATCGATAAGAGTAAGCCGGTGCTGGTGGATGTGTTTGATAATACGGTGGTGTTTAGGAATGAGATGCCGGAGAAAGTGAAGTAGTCCCTTCAGCGTCGCTAGTCCCGTCAACCGTTGTAAACGTTGACGGCGACGACAAAATAAAAGACGGCCCTGACGAGAGTCGGGGCTTTTTGTTGCCAACCATCGCCCCCTCCTTATCGGCTATTTTACTCCTTAATAAATATGCATAAAGCCTATATTATCATTGCTGATCCATATACTGGGATGGCAAACCCTGAATATAATTGTTTTTTCATTCACGATCTGGGCTCCGATTACCTCAGGAAACATTTTTACTTTCGCCACGAGTCTCCTTTTTAAACCCTTCCCCGACGATGTCTCGCCTTCTTAAGCTTCTGGGCTGAGAAAAATGTTGTTGGCGGACTCGTCGGAGAACGAAGATCAGCCCACCCGCTCCAGGAACCTGCTGGATCGGCCCCTGTTTCAGGTCGGCCATCGATAATCTTTTTATCAAAGCTGTGATGGGTTAGTATAATGATTGAATAGTTTTATTAAGGCTGGACCTGCCGGTCTTTTTTTGTAGATTTATCTCATGGCCAACTACCGCTACAGCATCTGCGAACCAGACAACCCCGAAGTCATCGAAAAAGGATCTATCCGTAAAGAAATGATCATGGAAACCTTTGATCAATACCCCTGGATGGAGAAGCTGAAAAAAATTACGGATATGGGTGAAGACAATATTTATTTTTCTCCTTCACTCGAATTTGAAAACCTGGATACAACACATGCGGTCAGCATATCCATTTTGGGCGACACGTCGAAATATGAATTCTATACTTTTTACCGCCGGCCTAAGACATTCAAAATACTGGGCCTGTTCAAAAAGAAAATGGATAAATACCTGTCGGATATAACAGGACAGACAAAAGAAGATGCGGCCCGTTTGCTCACCGCTTTCCTGGATAATGATTACGGGTATTTAGAAGAGGTGATGAAAAAGAAATAGCTTTTCCCTGGATTGGATCACTGGCTGCCATTGTTTGTAGTGGTGAATGGAAACTGAATGATTAATTACGTATATCAACAGTAAGTATATCTCACTAGTAGGGTAAAATTAAATTCAATTTCCCCAGCCTCTTATCTATCTTGTTACTTACCAGTTATCCACTTCTATGAAAAACTTGCTAGGTAGCTTTTTGTTGCTGCTGTTATTGAACCCCTGTTTTGCCCAATACAATTTTTATTTTGGGAATATCCATGCTCATTCGGGTTATTCGGATGGCAATAAGGACAGTACAACGAGCGGATCTTCCAGGCCTGCGGATAATTACAGCTATGCAAAAAACAGTTATCATTTTGATTTTCTCGGTATCAGCGAGCATAACCATTACCAGGCAGGGATGAAAAGCGTGAACGATTATCATGCCGGGCTTTACCAGGCTGATACGAGTAACGAGGATGGCAGTTTTGTATGCCTGTACGGTATGGAATGGGGCGTGATCAGTAATGGGGGGCATGTAATAATTTATGGGGTCGATAGTCTTATCGGATGGGATACACTTCCTGATAACATTACACCTGGTTATGATATTTATTGCTACAAATATGACTATGCTGGTTTGTGGCGTATACTGAATACAAAACCAGGTTGCTTTGCCACACTGGCCCATCCCGACACGTACGATTATGATTCCCTGAACCAACGCAACTATAACAACGATCCGGACCTGGCGATCACGGGCGTAGCTGTAAGAAGTGGCGCCGCTTTTTCTGTATCTACCGATTATACGGACAGTCCTCCGACGGCCTCTGAATCCTTTTTTAAAAAAATGCTGGCCAAAGGTTACCGGGTCGCACCCACCATTGATCATGATAATCATTATACCACTTTTGGAAGGACTAATATGACCCGTACCGTAGTATTGGCACAAGCCCTGGTACGGGACAGTATCCTGGATGCCTACCGGGAAATGCGTTTTTATGCATCTGATGATTGGAATGCACAACTGAATTTTACCGTAAACGGAAATTACATGGGATCCGATGTGCTGAGCTTTAATAATTCTTCCATTGATATCAGCATCAACGATGCGGATGCGGGCGATGATGTAAGTAAAATTGATCTGTATTATGGTGTACCAGGCAGCGGTACCAATGCTACCAGATTAGTAACGGTTAACGGGATATCATCAATGAATTATGTACATCCCACCTCTGCCGGCGAATCATTTTATTATTATGCTAAAGTGACACAGACGGATGGCGACATTTTATGGAGTGCCCCGGTATGGATCAGCCGGACAGGTATTCTTCCAGTCAACATTATCACATTCAGCGGGAGGGCGAGCGGTGAGAAAATAAGAACCGAATGGCTGGTGGCGGAAGAAACAGGTATTTCTTTTTATACGGTAGAAAAGTCTATTGATGGACAAGGTTATAGTGGTATCGGAACAATACCGGCCAGCAATGTTTCCGGTATTACTTACCATTTTGATGACCCCGACCCGCAGGATGGGTTGCAGTTTTATCGGTTAAAACAGGTTGGCCGGGATGGAGCGGTCAAATATTCACAGATTATTACCGTGCATTATAAAAAGAAGCTTATCACTTTCACCTCCCTGTATCCTGACCCTGTAAAAACCATCCTGTATTACAAACTCAACTCCACGATCCGGGGCAATATCACTGTAAGAATTTATGCTGGTGAAGGCCGGCTGTTACAGCAAGATCAACAAACCTTGCAACAAGGAGAAAACAATTTCAGCACCAATGTGAATAACCTGCCCGCCGGCTATTATTACCTGCTCCTTTATTTGTCGGGAAGACGAATAGCTGAAACTGCTTTTATAAAGCAATAGCCTTAACTTATTATCCCCGGTTGTTCGTACTTTTCAAAAAAAATGTTGAATTATTGTAGTTAGGCCTGGGACTAACCCTGTCTACCGACAAGCAGGCATTAGCCTCAAGAGGCTGTCATTAAAATTACTTAGCTGGTATTAAGCTTTCTCCACCAGGTACTGCTGGTTCTCTGTCTCGAATTTATCCCTGTGTTCTTTAAAACTCTCCAGCAGTGCTGATACTTTTTCTACCGCATCATCTACTTCTTCATGTATGCCGGGTAAAGCATCGTTTAGCAGGTCTACACCCAGGTTGATATTATCGGCTTCGATCTGTGCGATCTTTTTTAATACAGATGTCTGGCTGTTCTTCAGGTCATCCAGTTCGCGGATGATCTTGTCCATCAGTGCGAGTTGTTGTTTCTGTTCCATACTAATTGTTTAGGGTATGCTAACAAACACCGGGCCAGCCATTATTACGCAGGCCGGAGGTTTTCTAACCAGGGAATAAATTGGTTGACCGTTGTGGCAGGGATGCCCGGCATCTTTAATTCGATCTCTGACCCTTTGAGCAGTAAGCTGGTAACTGTAATGGATTCCCCATTTTTCATATGCAGGGTGGTAATGGAAAAGTTGCTCCAGTTGCACCTTGAGTTACTATTCCTGCAAACAACTATTTCTTTAATATCCTGCTTATTGTACGTTTTTCTATTACCTATTGGCCCGTAAACAAAAGATGGAGCCCCTTTTGAAAGCTGAAGCATCATTCCCTGTGAAAAACGATGATAGCTTCGCAAAAGAATAAGATTAATACCACCAAAAAATGGGAAAACAAGCAGGACTATAATCAAAACAGGAAGAAGATTTAGTCCATTTGCTGCAAGGCTTATCAAAGCCACCAATGTCAGGGACACGGAGAGACCAAGACTAAAAACTGTTTCGCCATCTACATAATTGAAAGGGTTGCCCGGTAGCACTTCATACACAAAACTTTTGCTGGGAAAGTGTTTTTGAATGGACCTGAATTTTGTGTTCTCTTTTTTAAAATCCCCATAATGGATCGAGCCTGAGTCTATAAAGTATCTGATATCGTCAAAAGCATCCTCGTAACGGAAAAAGCTTTTTGTATAAAGATCTTTTCCATTAAAGAATTGTAATACAAATTTCTGGTTGTAAAAAAGGGATAGCTTGAGAAATGTCGTCTCCTCCTTCTGGATAGTGACAGAAGGACCAGTAAGATCGATCCCTATTTTTTCTCTTTGTTTTTCCCAGGGAAAACGCCCGATGAGGGCAATAGTTTCCTCATAATTCCTTTGTTGATCCCCGACAAATTCTCCTGGCTCAAAATTATTGTACTGGATCTTTGAAGTCAATGTGCTCTCCGTAGTCGACATATCCAAAATTACTATGATTTGGCCGGGTTGAGTGTTCCGCCAGCTTTCTTATCTATCAGTTCTTACTGGCTGGAAAAGAGAACGGCAGATTCAGCGGCAGGATTTGACCTGGTACTGATGACCGGATACGCTGACAGTTCAATGTATAAAAAAAGCGAAGAAAATTTCCAGCCAATAATCAAGACGTTGCGACCCAACGGTCTTGTATTACTAAATGAATTGAAACCGGCTGATTTCCGGCAAAATGTTTTTCAAAAGGTGACGGAGACCGTATGGGCAGGCCATCGATCGGGAAAGACGCAGTGAACCAGGCCGATCACCGTATTTTTTGTTTAATTTTATAGCATGGCCACGCCAAAAAAATACCGGATGGATAAGACCGCTTTTAAAATGCAGACATTTGAAGAGGCGGATGAGGCCATGCGTGACTATACCAATCATACTATCAAAGAGCGTTTGCAGATCGCCTGGCATCTGACAAGTATCGCTTACAAATTCGATATTGATAACCCTCCCCGGATGGATAAAACCGTTTTTCAAAAAAGAAAACACGAAAACTAATGCCTGATATTTACCAGGAGGATTTTCGGGATTTTCTGACTGCACTTAATGATCAGCAGGTCAAATACATAATGGTAGGTGGATTGGCCGTTGTAATGCATGGTCATGCACGGGTAACAGGAGATATGGATATTTGGGTGGAATGCACCGGAGAGAATTATAATAAACTTGTCAGGGCCTTCGGGCAATTTCACATGCCTTTGTTTGACATGACGCTCCCGAACTTTTTGAATGTGAAAGAAATGGATGTCTTTTCTTTTGGCCGTAACCCGGTGGGCATTGATGTAATGACCGCAGTTAAAGGATTGAATTTTGAAGAGGCTTATCGTCATTCTACGGTTTTTGCGGATGAAGGGCTGCCAATACGGGTTATCCATATAAACCATTTGATAGAAGCAAAAAAAGCAATTGGCAGGTTAAAAGATCTCGACGATATCAAACAGTTGCAAAAAAGGAAAAAGAAGTAGTTTGTTTTGGGAATAAACGTGAGCCTGGTCTTAACCAGTTTCTTATAACCTAGGTCGGTTTTTCCCCGCCCCGAAACTCCCGCCGGCATCCCTGACCGTTAACTCAATCATTGCTAACGCTTACTCAATTGCTACTAACAGGGTATGCCCAGCCAAATTTCTTTCAGTTACATTTGACCGAACAATTATAACCATCAAAACATTATTTATGAAAAAGATCATTGGGATAAGTTTCTCCCTGGCATTTGTCTTACTCTCTTCAGTGAGCATGCAGGCACAGACCGCCCAGCACGGTATGAGCAGCAGTGAATACCAAACTGCATATAACAAATATTCCGGCACTCAAAAAATGCGGTTGGCAGATGTCAGTGTTTACAACCGCAACGGGCAGCAAACCTATGCCGCTATCTGGGACAATAAAACAGGGCCTTCCTGGGTAGCCCGTCATGCCATGGGTGAAGCCGGTTACCAGGCCGAAGTGAATACCCAAAAGCAAGCGGGCTATCGTCCTGATCGCATCTCTGCTGCTGATATCAATGGCACAGTGATCTTTGCCTGTATATTCAATAAAACATCTGCCGCCTGGGAAGCCCGGCATAATATGAGCGCCCAGCAATACCAAACGGAATATAATAACTGGGTCGGAACGAAAGGGTATCGCCTTGTGGAAGTATGCGGGTATAAGCGCAATGGACAGGAAACCTATGCCGCGGTTTGGGAAAAATCATCCGGCCCATCTTATGTGGCCCGTCATGCCATGAGTGCAAGCCAGTTCCAGACTGAATTCGATACACAATACGGCAATGGCTACAAACCGGTTCGCATCAGCGGTTTTGAAGCAGGTGGTCAGACCCGCTACGCTGCCATCTTTGAAAAAATGAATGACGGTGTGTATGCAAGATCGGCGCTTACTGAATATAATTACCAGGCAGAATATGATAATAACTGGGGAACAGGTAGTAAACTGAAACATATCAGTGGCTTCAATGTGAACGGCAAAGTATATTTCGCTGCGTTGTGGATGGGGAGCGGACTGAGTGGTACGGATCTCAGTTTTATCAATAACAAAGTGAAAAAGTACATGGATGATTTTAATATACCGGGTTTGTCCATTGCCGTGATGAAGGATGCAAAACTGGTCTATGCCCGCGGGTATGGGCAGGCTGATAAAAGCAACGGTAATATGGTATCACCCAATACCCTTTTCCGTATTGCCAGTGTCAGTAAACCGATTACCGCCGCCGCGATCATGCGGTTGACAGAAACCACAAATCTTAAACTCAGCGACAAACTATTCGGACCAACGGGTTTACTGGGCGACTATTGTGCAACAAGCTCCAATTGCGTCGACAAGGCAGATGCAGAAAAAATAACAGTGCAAAGTTGTTTGGAACATACGACAGGCTGGACCGATGATGCCGTATGGGCACAGTACCAGCTGAACAATACAGATATCATCAAATGGGCATTAAAAAATTACAGCCAGGGTACCACCCCCGGGGTGAAATACAAGTATATCAACTTCGACTATTTCCTGCTGGGAAGAGTGATCGAGAAGAAAAGCGGACAGAGTTATGAGAACTATGTCAAGAACAACATACTCAACAAATGTGGGGTTACTAAAATGCGGATCGGGAGTGACAATGCTGCGGGTAAAGCACCGAACGAAGTAGTATACTATACAGACAATACCGGCGATCCTTATGCGCTTAAGTTGACCCGTATGGATGCCAACGGCGGCTGGATCGCAAGCCCCATCGACCTGCTCAAGTTTGCAGCAGGGATGGACGGGTTGAACAACCGGGCCGATTTCATTTCATCCGGAACGATCAATACCATGCACACGATCTCCACCGGCGATGGTGCAAGTGATTATGCGAAAGGACTAAAAGTAAATGGTGAGTGGTGGATGCATAATGGCTGTATGCCGGGGACACTGGCTACCCTTGTTCATTTTAAGAATGGTATTTCGGTGGCCATGACGATCAATATCCGCCCGAAGGAAGATGATTGTCATTGGAGCGGAATGTACCCGCTCGCAAAAGATATTGCGGAAAGCAGCGTGGTATGGCCTGCCTATAATCTTTTCTGATAAAACAGGCGATAATTCCAAGCCCTGTCCCCTGAACGGGATGGGGCTTTTTATTGATTGCCTGTCACCTGCTTGGGTATTTTTCGTAAATTGGTTTTCTCAAATAATAGCCATGCCTGTATTTAACCGTAGAAATTTTTTGAAAGCCTCGGGTCTTACCCTGTTGCCCGCATTGATACCTGCAGGGTCATTGCTGGCCAGTGACAAAAAGGAAAACCGGCCTCCTGAAGGAGATACTACCATCTATTTTTTTTCGGACGGCAGGGGATTTGAACCAACACAATACCTGGAACAACTGCAGTTGCTGAACAGCAAACAGCCGATCGAAAGGGATCGCTATGGTTCAGGAGGAGCGGTGGCTATGCTTGAAAAGAAATTCGAGGAAATA
>JANOHQ010000437.1:0-7975 GCA_031406595.1 Chitinophagaceae bacterium | reverse complement strand
TGATCTGAATAGTTGAGACCCGCAGAAGTTGACCGGATGATACCGGTACTTCCTGTACTACCCATCCCGGGGAAGCCACCGCCACCACGGGTAGACATCATCTGCATACCGCCACCACCAAAGCCACCGCTACCCTGACCTCCTCCTCCGCCAAAACCACTGAATCCTCCCATCGAACTGATGATATCAGAGAAGGAGAATCCCTGCTTATTGATATTATTGGTATTCAGCAATAGCGAGATCCGCTGGTTGCCATTGAATTTATTAGCGCTTAAATTGCCTTCATATCTTCCATCGTTACCCACACCTACCAGGGCCCGTACAAAATATCCTTTGTTACGATCCTTCTTTAATTTGATATTGATGGTCTTGCTCCTGCTGCCGTCATCGATCTTGGTGAATTTCGACTGCTCACTCATATCATCAAATACCTGTACGCTTTCAATCATATCGGCAGTCAGGTTCTTGGTAGCCAGTTTTGGATCGTTGCCAAAAAATTCTTTCCCGTCCACCAATACTTTCTGCACCGCTTCACCCTGTGCTTTTACATTTCCTTCTTTATCCACTTCTACACCCGGTAATTTCTTCAGCAGATCTTCTGCGGTAGCATTCGGTAATGTTTTGAAACCACTCGTATTGAATTGAACGGTATCATTCTTTACCTGGATCGGAGATTCGCTGGTAACGACAACTCCTTCCAGTGTTTTATAGTCCTTTTGAACGCTGAGATTACCCAGGTCGATCGTCTTTTGTGTAGCGGTGATGGAAACATCCTGCTTTATTTCAACAAACCCTTTGCTCGAGATGATCAGTCGATAATTGCCTTCGGACAGGCCTTTAAACTCAAATCCACCCTTACTATTGGAGAGGGTAAAAGTGACCAATGCCGAGTCTTTGGGATTAAGAACCGAAATGGTTGCGCTGGTCACGGGCTGTTTTCCAGCCGTATCGGTCAGCACGCCCTTGATAACCCCATCGGGCTTTTGGGCATTGGTTGCCAGTGAGATACCAAGAACAAGGACAAAAAGCGTAAAAATCTTCTGCATAACTCATTGAATAAGTGTACGAAGATAGACGTAAGAAGACGGTTCAACCTTCGGGGTGAGGGTCTTTTTGGATAAATTAACGACCAAACGGCTGTATGAGGCGATGAGCGGTCGGTTAAATAGTTCTTCTGTCATCAGACATACAGAGAGCCCGGTATTAGCGGGCTCTCTGTATGGGGGTAACTAATTTTATAGCTAATTAGATGTAGTGACAGTATGATTACACTTTCCTGCACAATTCAAACCGCAAAGCGGGTGCCCAACAATACATGTACACTGACAGCCTACAATTTGGCCGCTTGATTTGAGAAACCGGCAGCAACTACAACCTACTCCTGCGCAGCTATGACTTTCTCCTCCTCCAGGATCAAGAATTATCGGATCTGGCGCAGTTCTGACAGAAAGCGCCATTAAATAATTTCCACCATGCGAGTTAAGGCATCGAAAGACAAGATATCTATTAGCTGTATCGGAATCGTCATACCATGCTTCATATATTGAATTAATATTTTGCCCGGCAAATAAATAATTCAAATAATTTATTATGACAGAACTATCCGAATCTGTAACAAATGTAATCGTTGAATCGGCTCCATTATTAAAAGTGACATTTATGCTCCTGGGCGTATTTCTATACGTTAAAGACGTTTGCGCTTTGCAAGCGGTAAGGGAAACAACGAAAGATAATAGGAAAATCAACTTCATCACCTTCTTATTGTATTGATTTCTTTTTCGATTTAGCAGTATTGCCAAGGGGGGGTAACTTGTTCATTTTTATAGGTTTTAATTGTGAGACATTTTTCTAAAATTATAAATCCTGTTCTTTACAAACAATAACCCGAAAGTGGTACTTTGCAAATGAAAAGCCTTAGCTGAACAGATATTCCACATCCTCCCTCGTCAGCGCCTTCACAAACGTAGCATCATCCGAAATTATGTCTTTAGCCAGCGCCCTTTTCTTTTCCTGTAACTGGAGGATCTTATCCTCGATAGTATCCTTACAGATCATCCTGTAAGCAAAGATGTTTTTGGTTTGCCCGATACGGTGTGTCCGGTCGATAGCCTGTTGCTCTACCGCCGGGTTCCACCAGGGATCAACAATGTAAACGTAATCCGCGGCAGTAAGGTTCAGACCCACGCCCCCCGCTTTCAACGAGATAAGAAAGACCCTTACTTCTGTATTGTTCTGGAAACTTTGAATTGCTTTTTCCCGGTCCGGTGCCGAAGTGCTTCCATCGAAATATTCATACTTCACACCCAGTTCATCCAGCTTTGCTTTGATCAATGCCAGCATTCCCAGGAATTGGGAGAAGATCAATGCTTTGTGGTCCCCGATATTTTCGGTGATCTCTCTTGCGAGTTCGTCTAGTTTGATCGAATGATTCTCGAATTTTTCCTGTTCGTTCAATATCGCCGGTGAATCGCAGATCTGCCGCAGTTTCATCAATCCCTGCAAGATGGTGAGCTGTGATTTTTGAATGCCCTGTGTTTCGATCGTACCCAGGATCTGGTTGCGGAAATCATTGCGGTATGCATCATAGATGCTGCGTTGCTCATCTTCCATTTCGCAGAACAGGATCATTTCCTGTTTCTCCGGAAGGTCTTTCGCCACCTGTTCTTTGGTGCGGCGTAATATAAAGGGATAGAGAATTTTTTTAAGATGCTCTTTACGTTCCTGTTCGCCAAATTTATCGATCGGTATCGCAAATTCCTGGCGGAAGAATTCCATCGTACCCAGCATACCGGGGTTCAGGAAATTCATTTGCGCAAAAATGTCAAAGGTATTATTCTGCAGAGGTGTACCACTCATGCAGAGCCGGTTCTTCGCATTCAGCAAGCAAGCGGCTTTGGTTACTTTGCTCGATGGATTTTTGATCGCCTGGCTTTCATCCAGCAATACATAATCAAATTCGATGCTCATCAGCAATTTGATATCGCTTCGCAAAGTCCCGTATGTCGTGATCGTTACATCGTGATCGGTCAGTTCTTCCTTTATTCTTGTTCTGGCTCCGCCATGATGGATCCGGTAAGTTAATGATGGCGTGAACTTCTTGATCTCGTTCTCCCAGTTATAGATCAGCGTTGTGGGGCAAACCACCAGCGCTTTCAGCGTTCCCACTTCCTTTTTATAATACTCCATAAAGGAGAGTGCCTGCACGGTTTTACCCAAACCCATATCATCTGCCAGTATCCCACCCCACCGGATATCTTTTAAATAATTCAGCCATTGATAGCCCGCCACCTGGTAAGGCCGCAGGATCATCTTTAAATGGTACGAGGGCTCTATCTCTTTGATCTTGTTGAATTCGCGGAGCTTCTCATACTTTTCTTCAAGTTGCACCACCAGCTCTTCTTCATCCCTGGTTTCATATAATTCATCCACTACACTAAGATGGTAGCGGGACAATTTCAACGAATCGGTCTTTCCTTCTCCCACACGGAATAGCAAGGAATATTTCTTCAGCCATTCTTCCGGCAATATTCCCAGCGTGCCGTCATTCAGTTGTACAAACTGCTGCTTGTTCGCCAGCGCTCTTTTTACTTCAGCCACCGTTACCTGCTGATCACCAAAGACAATGTCCACCTTCGCATCAAACCAGTCGGTATTGCTGCTGATAAAGATCTTGGTCTGCGGTTTGGCGGTATTGAAACGAAAATTCTTCAGCGCTTCAAAACCAAATACCGGCGTCTTCATATCCTTCATCGCATCCACGAACAGGAAGAACCAGTTATTCTTCAGCACATCGGTCCCTTTTAATGCCAGTGTTCCGGAATCTTCGTTGAATACAAAGCTTGAATGCAGGTTTTGCATTTTCTGGATAAACTCGTTCTCTTTTTCCCGGTTGCGGTGTACCACCAGTACTTTATCCCCTTGCGGAACGATCACTTCGTCCCTGTCACGGGATTTTGTTTCATAACCTTTATACGAAAAGGATGGCTGAAAGACAAGGTAGTCGCCCTTCTCCATCAGGAACAATTTTACATCGGGGTTGCCATCCTTTATTTCCTGCACCAGCGACTTATCAAAATCGATCTTATGTTCCTTCGCCAGGGGCATGATGAACTCGTTCAGGGTTTTACTCCAGTCTTCTGCCTGCACACTCATCTTACCGGTTGGTAAAAATTTCTCCACCAGGTGGATCACATCATTATTTTTCCAGAGATAAGCCTGGTTATTGTATAAAAAGAACAGGGGGCTGGCGGCTTCATTATCACCCAGGTCAAACTCCAGCGGACCGGCTTTTACCCGGCACTGGATGGTGTAATGCGAATTCTTTTTTACGATGAAGTGGGGTTTTGCCTCTTCGTCCTGCAACTGTAAAGGTTCCAGGTTATTTGTTTTGAATGCTTTTTTATCGGGCAATAAGAACACGAAGGGACTGCCGGCTGATTCTGTAAATATTTTTTTCAGCTTGGGCAACAGGTATTCTGCCATCAACTCCTTGGTCTCATCCGGCAGGTCATCTTCTTCCTGGTGAATGATATTTTCCCAAATGCCTGAAAAAGGGGAATTGCGGCTGATATATTTATTGATCTCCGACTCTTGTAGTTTCCGCAGCATGGTCAATAACTCCCTGTCACCTTCCGGTAGATTATCTGTATTCACATACCTGCTGATATCCAGCTTTTCCACTGTTCCGGTAAAAGCGTCATTGCTTTCGTTCGGTTCACCGCTTACTACATCTACGGTAAACTGCGGATAGTTCTTTTTATTAAAATTAAAGACTACACCGAGGCGCTGTGTAGGAAAAGCGACCGTTTCTTCCAATACTTCCGGGGTGGGTGATATTTCTCTTTCTTTCTGTGGCAGCAATACCGGTTTCGGTGCCGACGCAACAACAGCCACTCTTTTGATACTGGCATCCAGCACCCGCAGAAAAGGCTTACCGTCTTTGTAAGCAAACTCAAATTTTCCTTTCAGGTCGTCTTTTAGTGAATAGCCGTATGCTTCCAGTAGTTTATTCTTTTCCTTATCCCAGTTACGGATACTGTCAAAATAACTGGATCCATGTGCATTCAGTAGTTGTAATAAGACGATCAGCTTGGGAAGGCAGAGCGGGTGATCTTCATCTTCATAATCGCAGCTGGTGTCAAAATTCCTTTCTTCGTTCTTGCGGATGATCACTTTGTATTCTTTGCCGTTCAGTTTAACCGTCGCTTTCACGGTTTCATTTTCGGCCAGCTCGATAGTGGCTTTATTGGTCCGTAAAAAAGTTTCTGCATCGGCCAGTGCTTCCGGTGAAGAAAGCAACCGCAATGTCTTCAGGTCGATCAGTTTCATCTTGGCGACCGTATGCCGCTGATCGTATTTAACGTCTTCCGACTGTAAATGGCCCCTGTCTATCATTTCCTGCAACTGGAAAAGTGCCGCTGCTTCGTGGCGACAGATATCACCAAGATTATACGGGCAGGCACAACGCAGGGACGTTGCTTTCGGATCTTTGAATTTCTGTATATATACTTTATAGTACGTAGAATAGGTGTCATCCTTTACCCGGAACACGGCGGATCCAAACAGGTCATCGTATTCTACCAGTTCTACAAACCCGATAGCATGGATCTTTTTTCCCCGGCGGATCACTTCATCGGTTCCATGTGTATATACATACTTGATAAGGTGCGGTAATGCCATATAATACAATAGGCAATGGACAATAGGCAATAGCTGTTTGTGATATTACCCCCTTGCTTATTGTCAATTGCTAATTGCTGATTGAAAAAGGGGCAATCGGCAAATGTAAAAGAATGTAAAGCGGATTTCCTCCAAAAATAAGCGAAATAAAAAATAAATTTTATTGGGAGACAGTACTAAAAAAATGGAGTATCTTACATGGTTTTTTATTCGTTTGAGCCCGTCCTTTCTTTGAGACCATATTCTTTCATAAGCTCATCGTACTCCCTCTGGAAAGTTTTCTTTTGGTGATGACTTTCCTGGTTATAAATATACTCCCTTACTCTTGCGAGATCCGAATAGCTGATAGAAACAGCAAAGTATTCATCCTGCCATTCCAATTTTTCTTTACAGAGTTTTTCTTTGTTGAACCACCAGGAATTTTCTCCTTTTATCAATTGAATAACATTGCTGACAGTCTGGTCAGCCGAAAGTGAGACAACACAATGGACATGATCATAGTGTCCATTAATACAGTCAAGATAAATCCCCTTGGTTTTAGTGTTGTCTTTTATATGAGCAAAAAGTTTTGTCCTCGTCTCTTTATTCAGTATGGGTTTCCGAAACATGGTAGACCAGACCAAATGAAACAGGGCGCTGATATATGGCATGATTGAAAGTTTAGCTGGAGCAAGGTAGAACCGATCATTCTTCTATCCCGGGGTTAAACACCGTACTAAATTGTTTTTTTTGGAAAACTTTCGGTTAAATAACAGCGTTCTGAATTTGTTAGCCTTGCTTTAAGATATGGTCAAATTATTTGGCTAAAGCCAATGGGGACCTGGCTCTTTATCCCGGGGTTAAAACCCCGGGCAATTGAATGTATTTATGGATATTGATTAATTGCCACGGCCTTCAGGCCGTGGATAAAAGTTGCAAATATCAATGGGCTTTAGCCTAAAAAAGATGCTATTATTTTGCAACCAGCTTCCCGTTTGCATACAAGGGAAGCACATTCGCCACATCCGGTGTGAGACAATACCTGATATCCTCGATCAGGCCAAAACGCTCTACCAGCCGGTGATAATGTGTAAGCTGCGGGGCAAACTCCATTAACTTATTCTTATTTTTTGCGTAAGTGGTTTCAGCCATCAATGAACTATCGCAATGGATCGTAAAATGTTTTTTGATCCCCTGGATCACAGCGCCCGCAAACAGTGTATCCTCCAGGTTAAAGCGGTCCTTCCATCCTGCACAACCCAGTACAACATTCTTGTTCTCTGCCATTAAAAAATCACATACCGCTGAGAGATTGGGAAAGGACCCGGATATAATCGTATCTGCATTTTTGTCCAATGCCATTTGTAAAAGCCGGGTGCCGTTGGTGGTTGTCAGCACCAGCGTTTTGTTTTCGATAAACGACCGCGAATATTCCAATGGTGAGTTGCCATGTTGTAACCCTTCGGCGATCATCCCGTCTCTTTCACCTGCAGCGATGCCGTCGATGCTTTTACTGATCTCGATCGCTTTGGGAACAGAGTCCACCGGGATCACGCAACGGGCACCATTGTATAAAGCCGCTGCAATGGTAGACGTAGCACGGAACACATCAATGATCACAACCACGCTGTTACTCAGGTCATATAAATGTAACAGGGCCGGGGAAAGCGAAGTATGAAGATGGGGTTTGTTGCTCATAGCTGTGAGCAAAAATAAAGGATCGGAAATTAACCACCAGTCTTGCTATTTCACCAGCAGCTTCTTCCACTTACCGGTTTCCGCAAATTCTTTGATGATATTGTTCCGGTGTTCCAGTAATCGCTTTAAATATTTACCGAGATAGAGGCTGTTGAACCACTGTCCAACAACACCGTATTTGGATTCAAAATGAAAGAGATCGATCAGGATCGTGCCATTATCGCAGGGTTTGAAATGATGTTCGTGTTTCATCACTTTAAAGTCACCCTCTGATTGTTCTCCCACATACATTTCGGGTTTCTTCATTTCAGTCACCCTCACCCTCAACAAACGGGTCTTAAAAAAATGCTTGGCTTTCCAGGTTACCGTTTCGTCCTTTTCAATAAGACCAAAGCGGGTACCAGCAACAGCTTCTTCTTTATAGGAAGACATGGATTCTTTGTGCAGGTCGATATTGCGGCTGAGATCAAAGACGACCTGTGCCGGTGCTGCAATAAATGTAGTAAGGTGAATAGTTGGCATTGAAGCAAGTTTGAAATGAGTATTGAGCCTGTCGAAATGTGAGCCTGTCGAAATGTGAGCCTGTCGAAATGTGAGCCTGTCGAAATGTGAGCCTGTC
>JANOHQ010000445.1:0-3626 GCA_031406595.1 Chitinophagaceae bacterium | reverse complement strand
CTGCTGGTCGGTCAAGCCGAAATACAGTTTATCCCCGGCCCGCATCTGTGCCAGCCTTGAATGATGAGCCGAGATCACATGGGCGATCCGGGGATAACCACCCGTGGTCTGGTGATCGGCCATTAAAATGATCAGCTTCCCGTCGGGTAATAATTGGACCGTACCAAAATTGACCGCAGTAGATATCACTTCTTCATGGGTCATCACAGGTAAGGGGATATTGTTGAGACGGTAACCCATCCTGTCGGATTGCTGGGTGATTACGAAAGCCGTCATCGTGAAATTTTCTTTTGATTCGGTGCTTAGTCTATCCCATTCACGACCAGCTAATACCAATATCTCTTTGCTTTGATCGACCCGGTTGGTATCCGCCTGCCAGGGTAATATGGTATAATCATCCTGCTGTATTGTCCACGGTAAGGGCTGGCGTAAGAACAATTCATCGTCTTTCATTAGTTGTCTTCCCTGGTGACCACCGGCTTTTGCTTTAAGATGGGTACTGCTGCTGTTCATCCATTGACTGATCAGCAATCCACCGGCCACTGCTAAATAGGCTCTTGCTCCATGCACCGGCTTGTGAAATTGCAGCACATCATTTTTACCCACGAGTATGGGATGATGAGCCGGTACTGATTCTCCGTTGATACTCGCGGAGAGATCAGCGCCACCCAACGCGATCAGCGCAGGTTTGGTAAATAAAAAAACAGAAGCGGGAAAATGGATCTCGATCGCGGCCTCACCCGGTTTATTTCCCACCAGCATATTTGATACGGCAAGAGCGTACCGATCCATAGCCCCGGTGGGGTTGATACCGAGATGCTGGTGACCATAGCGTCCCGCATCCTGGATGGTATCGAGCAGACCTGCTTTAATAACTTTCAAACTCATGCCTCATCCCCCGGCCCCTTCTCCTTGCTTCGCATTACTCGCAATGACGGAGAGAGGGCATTTTGTATTTCATGAAATTCATCTGTTGTGATTGAATAAAATTGAACTATATCTCCTGTTTGTAGTAACGTGGAATTTTCGTTCTCGCTGTTAAATAACTGCCATGGAGTTTGCCCGATGATCTGCCAGCCACCCGGGGATGCCAGCGGATAGATGCCTGTTTGTTTCCCGGCAATACCGACACTACCGGCTGCTACATTGACGGGCTGCGGTTTCCTGGGTGTAGCGAGCTTTTTGTCCAGTTCTCCCATGTACGGAAAGCCGGGTAAGAACCCCAGCATATAAACTTTGTACTGTTTCCCCGTGTGTAAGCTCACCAGTTCTTCCACTGCAATATTTTTTGCGATAGCCAGGTCCTGGAGATCGGGCGCCAGGTGCTTTTCATAACAAACAGGGATCCTTACCAGTCTTTCTTTTTCACGATGCCGGCTAATGGACTGGGCCAATCGTTGTTCCAGTTTTTCTTTTACCCAATCCGAAACCAATTGACCCGCAGGTATTTTTTTCTTTAAGAGGAACAGGTCATAATAAATAGTAAGGGAGCTATAGGCGGGCACAGCTTCGATCATTCCGGGCAATGGTTCCAGGGTGAATTCATGAAAACGTGCGATGATCTGTTGGTTGATGGCCTCATCAATACAATTACCAAAATCAATGGTAATGGCAGAGTCCCCGAGGGGGAAAATACGGTATGGAGGAACCGGTTGGCCCATAGACCTGTTGAAGATAACAACTTACAGGATTTTCTCCTCACCCCTGCCCTCTCCATTTCATGGAGAGGGAGATAGAGGGTACAGTTCATTAAAACATTGAATTATTGATCCATTGAATCCCCTCCCTCCATTTCATGGAGAGGGAGATAGAGGGTACAGTTCATTAAAACATTGAATTATTGATCCATTGAGTCCTCCCTCTCCTTTCTGGAGAGGGAGATAGAGGGTGAGGTCGTACCTTTACCGCGATGGCACGATTCAACCGCAGGGACAGTCTGAACCTATTATCCAAGATCACGCTCCGTCGTGCCTGGAACGGGATGAAAGTGCTGAGCAGCTATTATATCAGTAAATGGACCAAGCGGCCCATACAATGGGGATACCCGGTCTCTATCTCCTTTGAACCCACTACTTCCTGCAACCTCCGTTGCCCGGAATGCCCCAGCGGGTTAAGAGCATTTACCCGGCCCACCGGCATGTTGCAAAAGGATTTTTTCAGTGAGACCATTGACCAGTTGTCGAAAGACCTGCTGTACCTCGTTTTTTATTTCCAGGGCGAACCCTATCTCAACCCCGGTTTCCTGGACATGGTGGAATACGCTTCCCGCAAAAAAATTTATACAGCTACTTCCACGAATGCGCATTACCTGACGGACGCAAATGCAAAGCGAACGATTGAAAGTGGTTTGGACCGGCTTATCATTTCTATCGATGGCACCACGCAGGATGTATACCAGCAATACCGTGTTGGTGGTAACCTTTCCAAAGTGATCGAAGGAGCAAAGAATATTGTGAAATGGAAAAAAGAACTCAATAGTAAAAAACCTTTTGTGGTCTTCCAGTTCCTGGTAGTAAAACCGAATGAACACCAGATAGAAGATGTAAAAAAACTGGCCAAAGAAGTGGGAGTGGATGATGTATGGTTCAAAACAGCCCAGATCTATGATTATGAAAATGATCCCAACAAACTAATTCCCACGATCGATAAATACAGCCGGTACCGGAAAACGGCCACAGGACATACTTTTAAGGGTAAACTCTCCAATCATTGCTGGCGGCTCTGGCATGACCCCGTGATCACCTGGGATGGATTGGTAGCCCCCTGTTGTTTTGATAAAGATGCTCAGCACCAGCTGGGTGACCTGAAAAACAGGTCATTCAAAGAGATCTGGAAGAATGGGGAGTACACGAAATTCAGGAAGAAAATTTTAAAAGGACGAAGTAATATCGACATTTGTTCAAATTGCAGCGAGGGGACAAAAGTCTGGGAGAGGTGATTCTATTTTAGATTTGTTTTGTCATCCAGAGCACAAGTGCAAGCTTGCCACCGCAGGTCTCGAAGGATTGTCATCTGTGTGTAACGAAAGTTGGCGCGATTAAAACGAATAGGAAAAAGATTATCTTGTCTTTGTCAATGAATTGAATCCCGACCTTTTAAAAACCAACAGAATTTAACCAACTATATAAGGTACCACGCCTGTAGTAGCGACTTACATTTTATCATTCCGGAAGAAAGTCCGGAAGAAAAATCGATTGCTATGCACATGCCCTCTTCTGCCTCGACCCGTTTGCAATACCAGCATAAATCTTTGATGGACATTATTGATGGCTTATCGGATGAACAGACCCGGCGCCCTGTGATTGCCGGTAAATGGTCGATCTTCGAAAATATTGTTCACCTGCAAACCTACCAGCATACGTTCATCAGCCGGGTAAAGCAAATGCTGGAAACAAATGAGCCCTTCTTTCCCCGCTATTCGGCAGAAACAGACCCCTTATTTGCTGATAACTGCGGAAAGTCCACCCGCGAGGTCATGCAGGACCTTATAACAGTTCGCAAGGAGATGTCTGCTGCGATGCTTACGTTTACCCCGGCAGATCTTGCCAAAAAGGGTACCCATCCTTTTTTTGGGAAAATGACAATCCTGCAATGGTTGAATTTTTTCCTGCTGCATGAGTCGCATC
>JANOHQ010000368.1:0-18288 GCA_031406595.1 Chitinophagaceae bacterium | reverse complement strand
AAAGTGTTCTTATTCAGCCGGGATACTTCCTGTTGCGTCAAGCCCAGGCTTTTCACCAATTCAATATTGCGTAGCGATTCCGTGGTAGCACCCGCCAGCGCTGTGGTTTGTCCTACGATCTTTTTCTGGATCGTTTTTACTTTCTTGCTGAGCAAATTGGAAATGATCGTTAACAGTATAATGCCCCCGAAATAAACTAATGGAAGGCTCCAGTGTATTGTAGTGGCGTAAACAGCCACAAAAATGATCCCCACGATCACCGGGAAGAGAATATTGATAAAGGAGGCAACGAAGCGTTCTGTATCAATCCTTACTTTTTGCAGGATACTCAATGTTTCACCACTTCTTGCATCCTCGAATTCCTGGTAAGGCAATTTCATCGCATGCTGCAATCCCTGTGTGAAAATAGTGGCTCCAAATTTTTGGGTAACAAGACTCAGGAAATAATCCTGGAAAGCCTTGGCGATGCGGCTGATCATCGCCACGGAAATAGAAGCGATCAGCAGCCATACCACGCCATAGATATTTATTGATCGCTCTGTTTTCATAATGACCCCGCCAGGTCCGAGCATCACACCCGGTTCTGTATACTCTCTTTGAGTGAACAGAAAGTCGTTCCATTCCAGGGGTTTTACTTTCTGGTGATAACTTCCCAGGTCAACCAGTTTACCAAAAATGATCGGATCAACAAGGGAAAACCCAATATTGATAGCGGCGAGTAGTAACACAAGTCCCACCAGCCATTTATAAGGTTTCAGGTATTTTAAAAGAATCTTCATAAAAGCAATTGATTGTGGAACCGGTTGTCGCAAATATCATGACAAAAAAGAAAACAGAAATAATGGCATTTTTTTGCTGCGCGGCTCACCGAATATACGAATCTCTGTGCGTCCCGTCAGGCAAACTGTCATGGAGAAAAACCTTTGGCAAGACAATATAACCCTCCAGCAGTTCTTTTGTTGCGGCATGCGCCAAAAGGTTATCGGCAATATACTGAACGGGTGTTTGCAGAGCGACCAGTTTTTCTGCTCCGCCACGGCTGACCGCATAAGCATACGTGTAGTCGTGAAACCCGGCTTTTTTCAGATAACGGGAAAAAGGTCTTGCGTATAAATTACGGATCACCCGGTGGCTCCATTTTAAACGGCCAAGACTATGCTGGAGATGGTAGATGATCTTTTTGAAACCGGTACCGATCGTAGACCGTTCATTTTTGTCCCAGCCCCACATCAATAATTCACAACCCGCGGGAATTTCGTTGAGAATTTCCGGAACTTTGGCCAGCATCGCCGGATCAGGAACCGCATCGTCTTCGAAGATCAGGATGCGTTGGTAGTTTTTACTGATCATTTCTTCATACATCATCCGGTGGCTCCAGGAACAAGCGATCTCTCCCGGCCGCATCGTTTTACCAAACCGGTGATGTAAACGGGTCAGCTCCCCGCTGAAAATATTCTTCTGCTCTAATTCTTCTACCGTGAATTTATTTTTGTCGGCGCCAAAAAAAAAGGAATACTCCAATCCCTGGAACCGTCCGGCAAACAGGTCTCTTCTTGCACCAGCGGATTCCACACTGAGAACATAGATCTTATCGTAATACCTGTTAAGCGCCTGGAAATATTCCTGCATGCGGTGATAATTCCGGTAAAGATAAAGAACAACCAATGTATCATTTTAAATGTAGCCGGGAAGTCGGTGAGACGGGAAGGAGTAGTGTATAAGCCGGTTTTCTTACCGACTTACCCCGAAGGAGTCCTTTGGACCGTCTTTCCGGCAAAACAGGGCCAACAGATCTTCACAACTGATTGTTTTGGTTGTTTATGAATATATCTTTGACGCCATCCCGGCAGAAAAATTATGACAGCACTTGTTTCGATTGCAGTTTGTACCTATAATGCGGGCGATTTCCTGGCACCCCTGCTGGAAAGCCTGTTGCAGCAGACATGGAACCACACCGAGATCGTGTGCGTTGATGATAAAAGCACGGATGATACCCTGCAACAACTGGAGGATTTCAGCAAGCGGCATCCGGGGAAGTTCCGGATCTATGCAAATGATACGAACCTGGGGTATACCAGGAATTTTGAAAAATGTCTTTCGCTCTGCTCGGGTCACCTGGTCGCCATTGCGGATCATGATGATATCTGGAAACCACACAAGATCGAAACACTGGTGAATGCTATGGGTGATGCCCTGATGGTTTATTCCGACTCCGTTCATATCGATAAAGAAGGGAAGGAGATGGATAAAAAGATCAGCGATACTTTCCGCTTACATGACCGGCCTCATCCCAATGCTTTTATATTCTATGATTTTATCTGGGGGCATACCACGCTTTTAAAAAAAGAATTGCTCGGCTTTGCTTTGCCGGTTCCACCGGATATGCCTTATGATACCTGGCTGGCTTATACGGCCGCGTCGATAGCTTCTATTCGTTATGTGGATGAACCACTGACCGGCTGGCGACAGCATGAAGATTCTTTTACATCGGTCACCTACCAGGCCAACCAGCAAAAAAAGTCAACCGTGAACAGGAAATACGAAGAGCATAGCCAAAAGCTGGAAAGGATCGCCTTGCTGAAAGGGAATAACTATTGCCCTAATAAAGCATTCATGGAAAAACTGTATACTGCTTATGCCAGTTTGCGGAAAGGAAATTCCCTGGCACTTTTTTCCCTGCTTGTCGCAAATCAAAAGACACTGTTCTCCATTTGGCGGCGAAACTACCTGAGCAGGATGAATGAGTTCAGGAAAATGGCGAGAGGGGTAAAGAGATCGGGCTGAAGATTAGACAAGAATTCTTCTTAAAAATACTTGGCCAGTAAGCCGGCGAGGTAATCCTTATCGAATGTAGCTGCAGACCGCTCCAGCACCGGCCGGATAGCGGATAGATCGATATCAAAACAACTTCCTTTGCTGACCTCCACATAGTTTGATTTTGTTCCCAAAAATGTTTCAATGGCCGATACGATGTCTTTTACGGGATAACTGACAGGATTTGCAATATTCACCGGGGCAGATGATGCGGGTATTTTCTTCAGTAACTCGTCAGCAATAAAAAACACATCGTCGATGTCAATGATATTGCGGCAGGCATTTGTCCAAAGGTCAAAATTGATCCCGTTCCGGATATGGTAGAAAAAATAATTGAGTACTGTATTGGGATTGGTTGAGTGACCCGCCACATTCGATACCCTGAAAATAAAGAACTGCCGGGCATTTTGGCGGATCCATTCTTCAATATGGAGTTTATGCTGTACATAGGCCGACTGCTGTTCATCGGGGTCATAAAGACTACAGGTGCTGAAATACACAATTATTTTATCAGGGTGTTGATGGATGCACTCCTGCAGGAGGGCTGTTTCCCGGTTGTACACATCCGGGTTCTTGGTCTTCGAGTTCGATACACCGGATGCAAAGATCAAAAATCGCTCGTTGTGCTGATACGATTCAAACCGCTTTGCCAATAATCCTTTTCCGATGACCATAGATCAGTTGCTGAGATTTACCTGTAGCATTTTTTACCGGGAGAAAGATAAGAATAATGTGGCGGGCTAGGAAAGAATACCGGTCTGTCGCAGAAAATAGGCAACGGGGTCGGCGGGGAATTCCTGGCTGAAAATAACATAGGAGTGCTTGCCCATTTTTTCCCATTCGTTACGGTGTGCCCAGGCTTTTTCCAATGCCTGGCCGATCGCTTCAACGGTTACGCTTTCAGTAACCCAACCGTTCTGCTCTTCCCGGATCCAGGAAGGCATATCGCCGACATTGCTTACAACCAGTGGTCTTGCCATGGCCAGTGCATCCACTACGGTGATGGGCATGGCATCGATATGTGTTATTTGCAATACAAGGTGTGTTTGCCGCATCGCTTCACGATAATCAGCGGCATTGCCTTTCAGGATAATCGTTCCCTGCAATTGCAGTTCAGTGATCAGCTTCTGGAGCAGATCCCTGTCTTTGCCTTCACCGTATAAATGCACTTCGATCTCCCTGTTGCGCCATTCCCCGTTTGCCAAAGCCCTGATCAATATATCCTGTGCTTTTCGTTCGGTATCCAGCGTTGCAAATACGGAAAGAATATATTTTTTGTCAACGGCGGGATAGGGTGTTGGGGTGGGGGGAGGGTCGAATGTCAGGGGATTGAATAATTTTTCCTGGCGGGGTATATTCAGTGAATATGCTTCCTCCAATGCCTGGAAGATCCGGGGAGTATCCCCGAGATTTTTGGAAGCCTTCTCCGCCCATTTCTGAAGCAGTAAGAATTTCCGCAGGGAGAATTTCTCATTCACATTATAATTGTGATAGATCAGGGTATATTCCTTTATCCTCCTGTATAATTTTTTAAAAGGCCCGTGAGCTACATCTTTCCAGCCACCCTGGCTCACGATCACCTTATCATATTCTTCAAAGGGAACTTCTGCCACAGCTTTGCTTAACTTGATCTTACCCAGCAGCGGTTGCTTTTTTACCTCTTCTTTCCCCGGGAGTAAAAATAATTTGCAACCAGCTTTTTCCAGCTCCTTCATGCGATTGGCTTTCCCTTCCCGGTCGAAGCAACAAACAGCAGTAGGGTAACCATTGCGGGCAGTCCACAATGCGGCCTGGTACCACAATTCTTCGCTGCCACCCCAGGCGGAACCATTCATCACAGATAAGAAAAGGATTTGATTCATACCAGGGGATAATGGTTTGCCAGGTGAACGTACAATAGATCGCTGTTATGCTTCATAATTACCGGGTTGTTCTTTTGTGTAAAGTTCGCAGGGGCTGGCGTTTACGATATTTTGCTGGTCAGCACTGGTAGTTTACAAATGTAAGCAGGCAAATTAAAAAACAGCAGCTGTTTTTCAAAACAGCGCGGATTTACTAAATTACCTCTGATGGAGAGCACTACCGCTATACCGGAACAAAATATCTTCAATGTTTTTCGGAACCTTCATGTGGCTATTGAAGCCGGCAAGCCCCGCAGTAATTACTTGCTGGAGGGAAAATTAGGGCTGGTATTGTACTATTTTTCATTGTATGAAGCTTTTGGTGAGACGGATGATGCCAATACCTGTATTGAATTACTGGAAGAGATCATGAACCAGGAAGAGGCCGAACCCGCTCCCTTAGCAGGAACTGGTTTTGCAAACGGAACAGCAGGATTGGGTTATGTTTTATCTCTTTTACAAAAAACAGGATTGATCGATCTTGATCTGCAGGAAGAGTTGAAGGAACTGGACGAGTCATTGACAACCGTGGCGCTCCATCAGATTGAGCAAGAAGAACGGAATGATTACCTGCACGGGGCAATGGGGGTCGTGCATTATTTCACGACCCGGTGTGATGAACCCGGTATAAGAAGTAGGCTGGAGTTATTAGTAACCGCTTTTTGTAATAAGGCCATTATAAATGAAGATGGGCTGTGGTTCCGGAATTTTATCCTTGATGAAAAGGAAAAAGAGCGGATTGACATGAGTTTGTCACATGGCAATGCAGGCTTCCTGTTGCTGTTACTGAATGTTCTGGAAGCAGGTGTTCTTGAATCAAAACTAAAAGAGGTCATTACAAAAGGAGTGAGGTTTATTATCGGTCAGCAAATGTCGCCCGATCCTGCAGCAGGGCAATATGCTATTTTTCCTTTTTCGATCCATAGCCGTGATAAGGAGGATCAGTTTTTTTCACAGCGCCTGGCCTGGTGTTATGGTGATCTGAATATAGTATTGTTGTTATACCGTGCGGCTGCACTGTTGCAGGAACCGCGGTGGAAGGAAATGGCTGATCAATTCGCTGAACAAGTGCTGGAAAGAACGGAGGCGGATTCCACGATGGCGGAAGATTCGCATTTTTGTCATGGAACGGCAGGCCTGGCACAGTTTTACACAAAATTATTTTCTATTACCGGCGACAAAAAATTCAGCGAAGCTGCCGGTCACTGGATCGGTCAAACGGTTCTCCATGCGGAATCGGAATGGAAAGAAAACAGGTATGCCGGTAATGAATGCAGCATCTTAAGCGGGCTGCCCGGTATTAACCTGGTATTATTATCCCGTATCAGTAAAAAAGAATTGACCTGGAGCAGGTCCTTATTATTATGAGCCAGCCAACGACAGCCGGTTTGCCTTTTGAATTCCTGGATCAGCTGGTGTTGCGTACACCTGCCATTCCTTTTGTGCCACTGCTGGATGATGCGACCGTGGACGGGCTGCTGGAGAATAATGATTTCCTGGAAGCTATTTACCTGGCATCACCAGTTTTATACAATGAATCCATCCGGCTAAGAGACGGACAGATACAGGATCCAAAGGAAGCGCAGAAAATAAAAACATCGCTGATCAAATATTTTCAGCGGATGTATAGCCGCAGTACACCGTTTGGTTTGTTTTCGGGTTGTTCGTTGCTGAACTGGAGCGAAGAGGCTTCACAGGTGATCATACCTGCTGACAGTTTTTTACGCAGCACCAGGCTGGATATGCATTATTTATGTGCATTGGGTCAGCATTTGTCTTCGGAACCAGCCATAAAGGAAAGACTTCTGTACTTTCCGAATAACAGCGCTTATAAAATTGGAAATGAAGTAAGGTATGTTGAGTATAAATATCGCGACGCAAAAAGGATGCACCAGATCAGTTCTGTACTTCATTCGGATTATGTTGCTGCGGTGCTTATCAAAACAGCAGGAGGTGCTACGGTCAAAGAAATTGCCCACCTGCTGGTAGAACAGGAAGAAGTGACGGAAAGGGAAGCGCTGGAATTTGTGGATGAGCTGATCGCCAGCCAGCTGCTGGTAAGCGAACTGGACCCGGCGATCACGGGGGATGAATTTATTTTTCAAATACTGGCGTCTTTGCGCAGGATCAATTCACCGGCATCTCCTGTTATTACCGCGGTAATCAGTGAGCTGGAGGAAATGGTGAGCTTTCTCGGGCAGATTGATAGCAACCGTCATAATACAGTCGACATTTACAGGGAGGTCATCACGAAAATTAAATTATCCCGCGTTGCATTTGAAGAAGCCAAACTTTTCCAGGTGGATATGTATCATCAGCCTGCTGAAAAAAATGTGAATAGTGCTATAAAAAAAGACCTGCTGGACGCCATCCGGGTATTGGCTAAATTATTTTCAACATCAGAAAATGGAACCCTCAGTTCCTTCGGCGATCGTTTCCGGAAGAGATACGAAGACCAGCAAGTGCCCCTGTTGCAGGTGCTGGATGCGGAAACAGGAATCGGTTATACCGAACTATCGGGTAGCAATCTTTCGCCACTGCTGGAAAACCTGGTATTGCCGTCAGGCCAAAGAGACGAGTATGAAATTAAATGGAATAAGACCGAGCAATGGCTGCTGGATAACCTGCTAAAAGAAAAAAACCCGCGGGAGTTGATCATTGATGAAAAAGAACTGGCTGATTTCCCGGCTGACCTTTCGCGGTTCCCGCCTTCTATGTCTGTCATGTTCAGCCTGGTGGAAGAGGGTAAAATAGTTTTCAGGGGATGCAGTGGTTCCAGCGCCGCCAATTTGCTGGGCCGTTTTGCGCATGCTGATAAAAAGATTAATGAATTGGTGTTATCGATCACCAGACAGGAACAGATCATCAATGACGATGTGATCTTTGCGGAGATCGTGCATTTACCGGAAGACCGCATTGGGAATATATTGTTACACCCGGCATTCCGGGATCATGAAATACCCTACCTGGCCAGTTCTTCACTTGCTCCCGGGAAACAGGTCTTATTACAGGATATCATGGTGAGTGTGGCACAGGATAAAAAGATCCGCTTATTTTCCACGAAGCTGAATAAAGAGATCATCCCCCGGTTGAGCAATGCGCATAATTACAGCACCCGCTCATTACCCGTTTATCATTTCCTTGCCGACATGCAGACCCAGGGCCTGGTGAGTGGTTTGCTTTTTAATTGGGGAAAAATGGCAGCTCATTTCAACTACCTGCCGAGGGTGAGTTGCGGAAATATTATCCTTTTTGAAGCTACCTGGCAGTTACGTAAAACCGATTTTGAAAAACTATTGGTTGCGCAGCCGTTCATCCGGGAAGTCATAACAAATTTCCAGGCCCGGTGGCAACTGCCAAGGTTTTTTTTGCTGGCCGATGGCGACAACGAATTGCTGGTGGATGTGGAAAGTGATGTATCCGCCGGTACATTCATTAGAACTATAAAAGGAAGAAGTTTTATCACCTTAAAAGAATTCCTCGCACCAGCGGGGCAGGCTGTGACAGATGAAAAAGGAATGCCTTACAATCACCAGTTTGTGGCCGTAGTGATGAACAAAGAGAAAGTGTACCGCTCAATCAACCCCGGGGTGTATGGGGATGCCGGCGAGCCCGTCGTAAGAAATTTCTTACCCGGATCGGAATGGCTTTATTATAAGATCTACTGTGGTTCTAAAACGGCTGATGAAATTTTAATGGATTGTGTGCAGCCCCTGGTAACCGAATTGCTGCGCCTGGAACTTATTGATAAATGGTTTTTTATCCGTTATTACGATTCCGAATTCCATTTACGGGTACGATTTCATATCACCAATACCGCTAACGCTGGTAAGATAATGGAGCTGTTTTTAAAATATATACAGGAAGTGGAACGGGCGGGTCTTGCCTGGAAGGTACAAACCGATACATACCAGCGGGAAGTAGAAAGGTATGGGAATGGGCTGGTTGAAATGGCGGAGAACCTTTTTTTTATTGACAGCACCATGAAGCTGGAATTTCTGACATTGACCGAAGGTGATGAAAGAGAAAGAGCCAGGTGGTTATGGGGACTGCGGGGTGTGGATGAATTACTGGATTCGTTTAATTATTCGTTAGAGAGCCGGTATGCATTGCTGCAGGAACTACAGGGAATGTTTGCAAAAGAGTTCAAAGCGGATAAGGGTCTGTACCGGCAGATCAACCAGCGGTTCAGCGACAATCGTTCATTGATACAAATGGCCATGGAGAAACCTGTTGCTGCCGGTAATGAAATGAAACCATTGATCGCGATCTTTGACGATCATAAACCGGAATGGAGAAAGATCGCAGCGGCTATTATCGCCCGGACCGGGGATGGCAAATCCGGCACGGATCTGAATACCCTGATGGGCAGTTATATTCACATGAATCTTAACCGGCTCTTTCTTTCGGAGCCCCGCCTGCATGAAATGGTGCTGTACGACCTGCTCTGTTCTTATTACCGGTCTGCCATCAAAAGGGTAGCAGAGTAAATCTTACTTTTTTTTACCGTTTGATAATCAATGCCGACCTGGTGACACCGTTGGATAAATAACCCTATTAGGGTATAGGGACGTTTTCTCAATTTTCCTAGTTTTAGGAGAACTAAAAACATTTAATCATGGAAATTCAAAACAAATCTCTGCGGAAATTGGAGCTTAAAAAGAAAACAATTTCTAAATTAGGCCAAAATCAAATGAACAATTATGATGCCGGGAGCTGGACGACGATCTATGCCACTGCGGCCTGCGGAACGTTGTTCTGCCAAACAGATATCACCCGTACCATCATCAGCATCAATCCAACGCACTAGACCTGCGGGATGATTCTCTGTTTTTCCATTGTTCACTCAATCGGGCGGGCAGGCTCCATTGCAGACCCGCGTTTTTATTTACATCAAAAACCATTAATCATGGAAATGCAAAAAACAATCGATCAGGAAGCTTGAGCTTAAAAAGAAAACGATTTCTAAATTGAGCCAGGGACAAATGAACAATTATGATGCAGGCAGCTGGACCACGATCATTTATCAAACGGGACACTGCATAACCCAGGGCTGTGGTTCGGACTTTACCCGGACGATCAGCATCAACCCAACGCACTAGCACTCCCGGGGTATTCCTGGTTAAAATTCACCCTATTGGGCGAGACGGCTTTTTTGCGGACTTGATTAGCTTTATGAACATCAAAAATTGTCAATCATGGACATGCAAAAACAGCCAATCAGGAAGCTGGAGCTTAAGAAGAAAACGATTTCTAAATTAAGCCAGCATCAAATGAACAGCTATGATGCCGGTAGCTGGACAACGATCAGTTTCGGTACGGCGGGTTGTATGACGCTCGGGTGTGGTTCAGACTTTACAAGGACCAGTATCAGCATTAACCCGACTCACTAAAACTAAAGGGTGCTTTTTGTCCACCAGGATAATAAGCACCTTTTAAAATTATCCTGCCCATCCTTCCCGGTCCAGGCTTCGGTACTGGATCGCTTCTGCCAGGGGAGTATTTCACCCGCGTCGAATGGTATGAATGGATGGACGAAAAAGGGGCTAGAAAAATACAGACGTATAAAATATCGGGGATCCTAAAGGAAACGCTTGTAAAATCTATTAAGTCACGCAAAGTTTACGTTAGGAGCACCCACCCTCTTTTCTTAATTCGTTAGTAATAGCCTGCAATTACCAGGCTAACTTCCAATTTCATACTTTTGGAAGAGAATGAATGCATTAGCTATCCTAATTTATGGAACCAAAGACTCCAGTAGAAATGCACTTGTTGAAGAAAAGTACAAAGAACTGGCACAAACTTTTGTCAAACAAGGTTATGAAGTCAAGTCAGTATTATATAGCGATGACCAGGCAGATGAATTAGGCCACTACCTTTCTACTTTTGATGCCATACTCGTTTGGGTAAATCCGATAGAACAAGAACATAACAGAGATCGCCTTGATCAACTGCTGAGAGAAGTTGCATCAAAAGGCCGTTTAGTGTCCACTCACCCTGATGTGATCCTCAAAATGGGGACAAAAGATATTCTGTTCAAGACGAAGTACATGGAATGGGGCGGTGACACTGAAATGTATACCAACTTTGATTTCTTCACCCGCACATTTCCTTCCAAACTAAGTGCAAGCAAACAGAGAGTGCTGAAACAATATCGTGGCAATGGCGGCAATGGAGTATACAAGGTTACTGAACACACTGACGGCAGGATAAGCATTGCGCATGCCATTGCAGGAGGCGAATCGAGAACATTGACATTGGATGAACTTTTCCAGGAGTTTAAACCCTTCTTCGCCGACCAGGGCCTGCTCATCGACCAGGAATGGAATACAAATACGGTAAATGGTATGGTGCGATGCTATGTGTCGGGAACAAAGGTGGCAGGGTTTGGGTACCAGGAAATAAATGCTTTGTATGAATTGAACAACGAGATCAATAGTAGCTACTTGCCGCCGAGTAAACGATATTACTTTACAGAAAACTGTGGAATTTTCAGCGACCTGCGCCAGGTCATGGAAGATCAATGGATACCAGAGTTGCAAAATAAACTGGACATACCGGATACTATGATGCCGGTAATCTGGGATGCAGATTTTTTTATTAATGCTGTAAACAGTCCTGCTGCGAAAAAGTATACACTTTGCGAAATAAATGTAAGTTGTGTATCGCCATTTCCTCCGAGTGCAATAAAATTCATCGTTGCCGAAGTCGGGAGAAGACTTTCCACAAAGACTACCTGAGTTTTAGTGCGGTATTCAACCTGTCCGAAATGTTATCCCAGTTGATGATCTGTAACATGGTGTCTACAAAATCTGCCCGTTTGTTCTTATACTTTAAATAGTAAGCATGTTCCCATACGTCGACAACCAGTAAGGGAACCACGCCCCACTGGGTTAATTTTTCATGATTCTCACATTGAAGAACGGTTAGTTTATCCGAATAAGGTTGATAACCCAGGATACCCCAACCATTACCATCGACATTCTTGGAAGTGGCGGCCAGATATCCCTTTAGTTTATCGTAGCTTCCGAAATCCTTTTCTATTCTTTTTTGCAGGTCACCTGATGGGTCCATCTTTTTATTGATAAGATTTGTCCAGAAGATGGTATGTAATACATGGGAGGAGAAATGGTAGGATAATTTCTTTGTCCAGTAATCCACCGTTTCAAGATTGTTCTCATCCATCGCTTTGCGGATCTTCTGGAGATCGGTATTAGCAGCTTTTACTGCGCCGCCATGATGAAAAGTATGATGCAAATAGACCGTCTCTTCGTCCATATAGGGCTCCAGAAAATTTTTATTATAAGGAAGCGGGAGATGTTGGAAATTACCGTTTGCATCCGTCAACCGGTCGAGGCCGTTCTCATCATAGTGGTTTGCCAGTACTGAATTGGCGGGCAAAATACTGGTCGCTGCAAGCACACCAGTTGCAGTTATAAATTGTTTCCTGTCCATGAGTTTGACATTTATGGTATTTAAAGTTACAAATGAAAATGCAACGGTTATCTTGCGTTTACTATCTGTTCATCATATTATGGTCATGCAGCATATTATCCATTATTCCCTGCACCTGCTGCTTCCGTTATTGATCGCCTTTGTAATCGATAAGCGTAGTTGGAGGCGGATCTACCTGGTCCTTCTTGCTACCATGTTAGTGGACCTTGACCATTTACTCGCTTCCCCTCTCTTTGATCCCTGCCGGTGCAGTATCGGTTTCCATCCCTTGCACAGTTATATCGCTATTGGTTTTTACGCTTTACTTCTTATACCCCGCCAGACCCGTATTATTGCTATCGGTTTATTGCTGCATATGCTGGCCGACTATATCGATTGCCTGTTTATTCGTCAACTATGCCAATGATCCATCCAGCTTTACAAGATTGCTATAATTGAAACTTAAACAACCTCGCGACCGCCTGCTGGTATTCCCATTCTGCCTGCAAATACTTGTCATAGGCATTAAAATAAAAGCTCTCGTCATAGAAGTATTGGATGATCGTTATTTGACCTAATGATAGCGCCTTATTCAGCAACACCGTATTGTTCAGTATTGATAACAGGTCGCGATACTCCGTAACCAATTTTGCACGCACATCCAGTTGATCATAGTACTGTTTGTTTTCCATGCGGTGTTCAACTACGTGACTTTCTGCTGCGGAAGAGGCGTAACTGAGATTAGCCTTTGCTGTATTTAGTTTATTCTTGTTTTCCCAAAGCGGAATACTTATCCCTGCATGAATGCCGCGGTAGCTCTGTCCCAAAATACCCTGTGAATGGTAACCCGCTTCGATCTTGGGAAGGTTCATCGCTTTTTGCAGGGCGATCTGCCTCTCCGATATCTTTTTCTCTTGCTCGTACACTTTGATAATGGGATCATTGCTTTCGATCATGCTATCGAGCACTTCAAATACCGGGATGGTCGGCAATGACGGATAAATAGTATCATTGATAGTAACCGGAATACCACCGTTCAGTTCGGCGAGCTTTGTCAATGCGATCTGCCGGTCATTGACATTCAGGTTCACTTCATGTCTGATATTGAGCAGTTGAAGTTTTGCCTTATTAACGTCGAGAATAATGACATCGCCCTTTTCCAGTTTTTTCTGATAATCCTCGACAAGCTTCGTTGTACTTACAAGGCGTCGGTTTAGTTCGGACCCTTTCTTATTCAGATAAATGACCTGTAACCCAAGCAGCTTCGCATCTAATAGTATATCCTGCCGGAAAACTTGTTCCTGTAAAACCGTTTGAGCAACCTGCTGGCCCGACAACTCTTTTTTTCTTTTATACGCCGACGGAAAATCCAATCGTTGCGTAATACTGAAATCCTTTTGATTTCCCGCTCCCGCAGGGCTGCCAAAAAGATAGTCATATTCCACTTGCGGATCGTAGGGGGTCAGGCCTGTCTTGTATTCAGATCTTTTTGCTTCGAGCCATTTGCGATTCGCCTGGATCGATTTATTATTCTCTTCCACCTGGCCCAGCAAATTCTCCAAACCGGTTTGCGCCGATGCTGTTTGTGTTAACAGGCAAATGAGTGTATAGAATATTGATTGTTTCATTTCTTTTCCTTTTTTCTGTTTGCTAAAAAGTAAACCACCGGTACGACAAAGAGGTTCAATAATGTGGAACTGAGCAATCCGCCCAATATCACTTTCGCCATCGGGCTCTGGATCTCATTACCCGGCAGATCACCTCCCAGTGCCAGTGGTATTAGTGCGAGCCCGGCCGTCAATGCTGTCATCAGGATCGGGCTCAGCCTGTCCTTTGATCCTGTGATGACCGTGTCATATAAATTCATTCCTTCCGCTTGCAATGTTTTGTAATGGGAAACAAGGAGAATACCATTGCGGGTAGCTACACCGAATAGCGTAATGAACCCGATGATGGCAGGAATGCTAAGTATCCCGGAGGTAAGCCATACGCTGAGTACACCACCAATCAGGGCCAGAGGAAGATTGAGCAGTATGATGGCAGATATCTTTACATCCCTGAACTCCATATATAGTAACATGAATATGACCAACAAAGAAATAAGGGAAGTGAGCAGCAATGTTTTTGATGCTTCGGCTTCTGATTCAAACTGACCACCGTATTCGATCCTGTAACCCTCGGGTAGTTTGATTGATGCTTCTATCTTCTGCCTGATCTCGTCCACTACGGATTTCTGATCTCTACCTGCGACGTTCGCAGAAACGACGGTCTTGCGCTGTACATTTTCCCTGTTGATCGTATTTGGACCGGTGGTAGAAACAATGTTGGCAACATAGTTCAATGGTATTTTCTGTCCGCCCTTTGTATCGATCAGAGTATTGCTGATCTTTTCAAAATTGCCCCGGTTGCTTTCGTCAAAACGCAATACCATATCGAAGCGCTGACTTCCTTCATAGATCTCGGAAACTTTTTCACCTGCAAATGCTATATCGGTAAATTCAGCAAATTCTCCTACGGTAATACCATATTTGGCAAGCATATCCCTGTTTGCCTTTATCTGTATTTGTGGTATCTGGACCTGTTGCTCTACGCTCAGGTCAACCAATCCCTTAGTCCCTTCTATGGTTTGCTTCACCTGGTTGGAGAGCGAATAAAGTTTGCTGAGATCTGTTCCGAATATCTTGATCGCAATATTAGCTCTTGTGCCGGAAAGCATGTGATCGATACGGTGACCGATGGGTTGGCCGATAGTAATATTAGCCGTGGAGAATGCAGCGAGTTTTTCTCTTACTTCCGCCATAAATGCTGACCGGCTTCTTCCTTTCAGCACAAAGGGCGCATCGATTTCGGAAGCATTCACGCCTTGTGCATGTTCATCCAGTTCGGCCCTGCCTGTTCGTCTTGTTGTCATTTTTATCTCAGATACACTCAGCAAAGCCTTCTCTACATTGCTACCGATCTTATTACTTTCTTCCAGCGAAATGCCCGGCAGACTGTTTACACTTACCACCAGCGAGCCCTCATTGAACTCAGGTAAAAAACTTCTTCCAAGCCTGCCTAACAGGAACAATGCTCCAATAAACAAAATGACACTTATCGCAATGATGGGCTTTTTGATATTCATTGCTTTTTTTAATAACGTTTCATATCCTTTACTCAGCTTGCGCACCAGCCAGCTTTCTTTGTGTTGCTTTTGCAGCATTTTGTCACCTGTCAGCAGGTAACTGCACAATACAGGCGTTATCGTTATGGAAACGATCAGCGAAGCAAAAAGAGATACGATAAAAGCTATACCCAACGGGGCCAGCAATCTGCCTTCCATACCTGAAAGGAAGAACAGTGGGATGAATGCAACGATTATGATAAAAGTAGCATTGATGATAGAGGTCCTGATCTCAACCGAGGCATCAAATACCACATCCAGCTTTCCTTTTCGTTCAGCCGATGGCTTAGCGGCATTTTGTTTTAATCGTTTGAATACGTTCTCCACGTCGATAATAGCGTCGTCGACCAAAGCCCCGATAGCGATAGCCATACCACCGAGGCTCATGGTGTTGATCGTAAAACCAAGCCATTTCAGAACGAGAATCGAAGTGATGAGGGACACTGGTATGGCGACCAGTGAAATGATCGTGGGTCGCCAGTTCGCCAGGAATAAAAAGAGGATAAGCACAACGAAAGCGGACCCTTCGATCAAAGTTTTATTGATGTTACCTATTGAAGCGTTAATAAAATCTGCTTGCCGGAATATTTTGGTGTTGATCTCCAGGTCTGCGGGAAGTGTTTTTTTAAGTTCGGCCAGCGCTTTATCGATCTTATCGGTCAGCGCAAGTGTATTGGTGCCCGGCTGTTTCATCACGGTCATGATCACCGCAGGATTGCCTTTCAATGACCCATCACCGATCTTTACTGCTGCGCCGATCTTAATATCGGCTACATCACCAATCCTTACGGGATTGCCATTTAACGTCTTGATGAGTGAACGGGCCAATTCAGCCGTATCGCTGGTGCGCCCAATTCCACGAACGATGTACTCATTACTGTATTCTGTTATAAACCCACCTGCAGCGTTCTTATTGGCTTCCTCTGTTGCTTTCAATAGTTCATTCAGCGAGACATTGTAATACTTCATTCGTTGCGGGGATGCCAGTACCTGGTACTGCTTATACTCGCCGCCTATTACGATCACGTTTGAGACGCCGCCGGTAGAAAGCAATAATGGACGTATCTGCCAGTCTGCGATGGTCCGGGTATCCATTTTACTGGTTGTCGTCCCGGTCACGCTGATCAGCATGATCTCCCCCATAATAGAAGATTGCGGGGCCATAACCGGTGTACTTACTCCGGCAGGTAATTGGCTCGATAGGGCGCTGATCTTTTCATTGACGATCTGTCTTGCCCTGTAAATGTCGGTTCCCCATTCAAATTCTACCCACACAATGGAAATACCCGCTGAGGATGAGGAGCGAACCCTGCGGACATTACCGGCACCATTGACAGAAGTTTCCACCTGGAAAGTAACCAGCCGCTCTACTTCCTCGGGTGCCATTCCATGCGCTTCTGTAAGCACGACGACAGTAGGTGCTGTGAGATCGGGAAAGACATCGACTTCCATCTTGCTGGCTGTATACGTTCCGAATAGCAGCAACATTACAGAAGCTACCATGATGAAGAGCCGGTTATTTAATGAGAATTTTATTATCCTGTTAAGCATTGTTGTTCTTTTTAATGTTCGTGACCATGCGCAGGCATTACACCGCTTGCCTGGGCAAGTTTGATCTGGTAAGCGCCTTTTATTACCACTCTTTCGCCTTCTGAAATTCCGGCGAGAACCTGTATTTTTTTACCATCGTTGGCACCTAATTTCAACTCCCTTTTTTGAAAGCTTTCACCTTCAGTTTGAACATAAGCATAGAAAACTCCCTGTTCTTCCACAAGCGACGATACAGGGATCACCAAAGCATCGGTCATGGAATTTGTTTTCAGGAACACTTCTGCAAATGATCCTGGCAACAGGTCAGGCCTTGCATCGATCTGGAAATAAACCGGAACAAAGGGTGAATTGGAGCTGGTAGTTTTACCGGTTGCCATTACCCGGCCATTGAGCTCTTTGGTAGAATACTGTTGTTTGCTCTGCACCAACATGAAATTGGCCTCCTGTATACCGTTTAGCTTGCCCGCATCTTTCAATGAAACATCCGCTTTCAAAACAATACGCTGGTTCTTTGTAACCACAGCGAGAGCCTGACCTGCGGAAACATATTCTCCTTCACTGACCAGTATACTCTTGATATAACCACTTATCGGAGAGGAAAGACTTTTGCCACCACCGTAGTTACGGCCGATATTATTCAATGTGATCTGGGCCTGTTCGTAACGTAGTTGTGCCTGCCTGAACTCTCCCTGGGTGATGAGTTTATCTTTTATGAGTTCGCTGGCTCTTTCATATTCCGATTTTGCTGCGGCCAGTTCCGCTCTTGCAGATTGCCTTACGGCTTCTACATTTTCAAAAGCGATCTCGCCACCCGTAACAGTAAACATGGCTTGACCTGCACGGATGGGTGAGCCCGTAACATTGCCGCCACCGACAAACTTGACAATCCCGTTAGATTTAGCAGCAATCGTTACTTCATCACCGGGCGCAGACAAGATCTCGCCGGTTGCCCTGATCACGTCTGCTATTGGTTCTGTTTTAGCCGGGGCATTGGCAAACTCTACTTTCCACGCCTGCTCTTTCAGGTAAGAAATATCATTACCCGCCGCGGAGGAAGGTTGGGCGGCAAGTGCAGTTTGCATATCGGGATAGACCTGTACACTATCAATAATAAACCGGTCTTTGAAGTCTTTGGTTTGAATATCGAAAACCAGTTTGCCTATACCTGTCTGTGCGGGTTGTAATGCCAGGCGAAAAATGCCAGGAGAAGCAGGAGAACTGACTTCATTTCTTATGCCCTTATCACCTTGTAAAAGACTTACCGTTACTGTGCCCTCCGTATAAGGAAGGAAGTTTTCTCCCAATAATGTGAGATGAGCCGAAAATTTTGAAGTTTGCCCGACTATCAAAGGCTTAAACTCTACAAAAAGCTCTGACTTGCCGGAATAAAGTGTATAGGAAACCCCTTCAAGTTCCGTGGTGGTG
>JANOHQ010000310.1:0-15814 GCA_031406595.1 Chitinophagaceae bacterium | reverse complement strand
CAAAACACTGCGTGTTTAATTCCGGGGTAAAGATCAAAACACCGGCTGTGATAACAGGATAATAGATAGCAACATTTCCCAATGTATTTACATTCGGGGTCTGTGTGGATGTGGAAGGTGTGACAACAGTTACTTCAGTCGTGTTTTCACCCGAACAGTTATTGCCCGCATTTCCAACGCTGTCAAACCGTATCAGGTAAACGTTGCTGCTGTCAAATGTCAGGCCCGGTGTATTATTATGCCCGACCGCTGCATACCCGCCGCCGCTCATCGAGGGGAATATATGATTAATGAATTGCTGGCCCGTGCGCAGATACTTCTTTGACCAGGCAATAGATCCATCCCCGTTCACCTGTGTGATCAGCAAGTCTGAACTACCGTTATACTGTCCATTGATAGAGATAAAACCACCATCAGTACGGGGATGCCAGCCAAAACTCATGCTGCTTGTTCCCGGTATCACCATCTTTCTTACATTCTGCAGTGTACCATCGGCATTCAGGTTCCATATGGTCTGCTGTTGATTGATTGGGGCGTAATCGTCCATCACGAGGCCAAGCATCTGAAAGCCCGTACCATTCTTTTTGATCCTATAAAATTGCGTACTGCGGTTCTCAGCATCATATCCTCTCATCCATTGAACATTCCCATTGGCTTTGTCCAGTTTCATCACATACCCATCGTAAAAAGAGGCGCCCTGATAAAAACCTGCTACGACGACCGAACTTCCATCTTCCGTAATCCCCCAAAGCTGATCTGAACCTCCGTTGCCGTATTGTCGGCTCCAGAGCATATTCCCCAGGTTATCTGTCCGCACCACGAACCCTTCAGCCGTACCCGCTGCGTAGCGATGCGTACCGCAAAATATATACCCGCCTTCGGTCAATTCAATGACGTCAAAACCGATCTCCCCATTCGCGTTTCCGTCACCATACTTCTTCGACCATTGCACATTGCCAGAAGCATCTATCTTTACCAACCAGGCATCGCCTGCAGGATTACCATAGGATTTTGTTTGCCCCACGGCAATAAATCCATTGTCGCTCGTCCTGGTAAGCATTTGAAAATAATCATCCCCGCCGCCCCCGATCGCTTTGCTCCATAACTGCGTACCATTTTTATTCACCCGCATTAATAAAGCATCAGTGCCACCGCTGCCAAAACTGGATGTTCTGCCTGCTATAATAAATCCACTATCCGCTACCGGGGCAAGATAAAATCCAAGATCGTTCTTGTTGCCTCCATACGTTTTCTGAAAATAAGAGATGCCATTCAAGCAAGTGGTGTCACCACCTCCGGGTCCGCTGCCGGTTTGACCGTTGGCAACCGGGTCAAGGATAAAAAACACGATAGCTGAAAAGAGAGAGGCTTGTATTTTTCTCATAATAAGCAGGGCTTAGAGGTCAAATCTAGCTTTTTTGCGGCTGTAATTATAGTGAAACGCGTTAATCTTCTGTGTTCTTGATCCTGTCACCTGTTTCCAAAAATTACAGAATACCCCATGAAAATAAGGGATAGACAGGCTATGCTTACTCCAGAATGCATAACCGGGCTTTTTTACACATAACCGGGCTTTTTTTCCAATAACTGTTCTGGCTGGATATTTCACGCAGATCCCGAAGCATCTGGACGCGAAGTTCGCTGAGTGAAGTACATCCATAGATACTCTCTGCGATCCCTGCCTTCCGGCATGCGGGCTTGCGTCTTCTGGGTGCGACTAAAATGAGACCCTATAGCCCTTGCCGGTCTTACACTATTAGTTCCAGGAACTTCTCCATGGACCGGCGCTTTTTTTCGTCGAGCTGGTAACTCAGGTGTAGTGAATAGTATTTTTTCAGGTCGTAGAGATCAAAATCAGCTGCGGCAACGATCTCGTCGATATGATCCAGGCCCAATGCATTGGCCGCATCAAAAGCTTGTATAAAACCGGCCGGTAATTCTTTTTTGCTGACCCAAACTGCAAACACAAAGGGCAGCCCTGTGATGGAACGCCATTCCGACCCGAGATCATAGATGAAAGTGGATCGCTTGCGTTGTGAAAAAGCCCGGTCGCCGATGACCAGGCCAGCGGTGGTACCTGTTATCTGGTCGCGGTAATTTTCATTGTCGGCCTGTACGATCTCCGGGTTGATACCCCAGTATTCCTTCATCAGGTATTTCAGCAATGCCACGGATGTGCGGCTTTGATAATCGAGCCACACTTTTTTTACGTCCTGCATGGGTACTTCGCTGAACAATGCCACGGATGCGATCTCTCCTTCCGTACCGATACAGTAATTTCCCACAATATGATACGTGGAGAGCTTTGGAAGCACAGCCACCGGCACGAGGCCGATATCGATCTCATCATTCATCAGCATCTCTGCCACACGGGCCGGGTGATCACCCACTAATTCGATCTGCTCCGAGATAGGTGGTCGTTGTAACCCGTATAAAAGCGGTTTTGTATTCAGGTAATTGACAATGCCAACTCGAATCTTAGTTCCCCCAACCCCTAAAGGGGAGTTTTTCTCGTTCATTACTACAATTTGTGTTTGTTATCTTTGCAGCAAATATAAGACTACAGGGTTTATTGTTTATGGTCTGTGGTTTATGGTTATAGAGTCTGAAAAAGTAATTTTTCCTATTGCAATTTCTCGTTTTTAAACCCTATAAACATAAAACGGATCCTTGTAACGGTAAGAAGTATTACCCTTACAACGACCCAACCATAAACAATAGATCATAAACCATAAACTCTCCATGGAACTAACTCCCCTCACCGCTATATCACCCGTCGATGGCCGTTACCGTAAACAGGTACAACATCTCGATGAATATTTTTCCGAATATGCATTGATCAAATACCGGGTGCTGATCGAGATCGAATACCTGCTGTTCCTGGAACAGAAAAAATTCTTCAAACTTCCCGGCAAAATGATCAAGCACCTGCAAAAACTGGCCGAAGATTTCGGGCCGGAAGATGCGCAGGAAATAAAACAGATCGAATTCACCACTAATCATGATGTAAAAGCGGTGGAGTATTTTTTAAAGGATGAACTGGACAAATATGGCGGCAAAGAAGCCCGCGAATGGGTGCATTTCGGACTTACGTCACAGGATATAAATAATACAGCGGTGCCACTGACCTGGAAACATGCGATCGAATATGAATACCTCCCCGGACTGCTGAATCTTAACGCTCAACTGAAACTGCTGGCACTGGAATGGATGGATATCCCGATGCTGGCGCATACACATGGACAACCCGCCAGTCCCACCAAACTGGGCAAAGAGATCATGGTCTTCGTGGAAAGGATCGAAAACCAGATTGAGCAATTCATCGGTATTCCTTTCACCGGGAAATTCGGCGGCGCTACCGGCAATTTCAATGCACATCATATCGCTTTCCCAAAAATGGACTGGATAAAAATGGCGAATGAATTTGTCTCCAGCCTTGGATTGACCCGTCAGCAATTCACCACGCAGATCGAACATTACGATAACCTCGCTGCACATTTCGACTGTATGAAAAGGATCAACAATATCCTCATTGATTTTTGCCGCGATGTGTGGACCTATGTGTCGATGGAATATTTCAAACAAAAAACAAAAAAAGGCGAAGTCGGCTCTTCCGCCATGCCGCATAAAGTAAACCCGATTGATTTCGAAAATGCTGAAGGCAATCTCGGGTTGGCCAATTCGATCTTTGAACATCTTTCGGGCAAACTTCCGGTGTCGAGACTGCAAAGAGATCTCACCGATTCTACTGTATTAAGAAATATCGGCGTACCGTTTGCACATACATTAATTGCTTTTCGCTCGATTGAAAAAGGATTGGGCAAACTGATCGTCAATGACCAGGAAATATTCGACGATCTCGATCAGAACTGGGCGGTGGTGGCGGAAGCTATTCAAACTGTTTTGCGGCGGGAAAAATTCCCCAATCCTTACGAGGCGCTGAAAGACCTGACAAGAGGCAGTCAGCAGATCGATAAAAAAACCATTCACGGTTTTATCGACCGTTTAAAAGTGAATGAGAGCCTGAAAAAAGAATTGAAGAAGATCACACCACATAATTATACCGGCGTTACCGCGAAGATATCTTAGGCTATTTCCAACTATCGGCATCCGATTGTAAGTGAAATGTATCATGCTGAATATCGCCGGGAAGTCGGAAAGTTGTTTTCTTCCCGTATTACCGTCTTCCCGGCAAACCAAAGATTGTTACAGTCTGTAACCTTATCGTTTCACAATAAAGACCTGTAACTCCTTCTCCCCTTCCATCTTTGTTGAGTGGAAGAAAAAACCGGCTTTCTCCAGCACCCGTTTTGAAGCGATGTTCGGAGTTTCTATAACCCCGTAGATCTCGGGCAATGGTGTCCGGTCATAAAAATAATTTACCCCTTCGACCGTCACTTCGGTGGCATAACCCTTGCCCCAGTGTTGGGGGAGGAAAGAATAGCCGAGCTGTATTTTATCGATATCATCGGGTATGGGGATCACCACAAAGCAACCTACGAATCGTTTGCTGTCTTTCTCTTCCACGGCCCAGTATCCTTTAAAATCATTCGGATCAGCCGTCAATATCTTAGCGGTTAAAAAGCTATCGCTTTCTTCCCGGGTTCTTGGCGTGCGGATATACTGCATCACGTCGGGATTGCCCTGCAGGGCGAAATAATTATCCCCGTCATCAGCTGTAAAATGCCGGACCACTAATCTCTTCGTAGTAAAAATAACCATTGACTCATTCATAAAACCGTTCGATAAACAATTTACCAACAATTGTGACTTCTGCCACCGGGCAACAAATTTATTTTTTATATTTAATTACCATTAAACCTTAACTGCTATGCCTGGCAAAAAACCTTCGTATTCGTTTAACGAGAAAAGAAGAAAACTGCTGAGAATTATAGGCCTGGGAACCGCAGTGGCCGCCGGTCAATCCGTTGCCGGGCAGATAAAACGCGAAAAAACTCCACAAAGAACAGTTCCGGAAAAAACAACCGACCGTCCGAAACCGGAGATCACCAATCAACCCCGGCCTACAGCCCGGTATATTACGATCGGGTTGCTTCGCCCTTACGATCTGCTTTCCCTGGATCTCCGTTATTATAATTGTACCGTATCAGGCAATAAGATCGTCAAACGCAGCGACCCGGCTTATCTTGTCGTGATCTTTCAACCACAAACCATCAGTGAACAAGCCTGGAATGAAACCCTTGGAGGAGGATTGGAAAACCCAACCGTTCCCGGTAAAATGCTGATCAGCGGGGAAAGCAGGCTGGTATTCAAGATCCCCGCTAACATCAATAATATTCCGCTGGATGTAAAAGAAATGCTGGACTGGGAAAAATATGAACTCCTCGTCAACGACAGGGCCAAACAACCTGCCGGGCTCAAAATTGATATTCCTTCCAATAATTTCCGTATCAAGACCATCGGGGATAAACTAAATGCACGATCCACCAACCGGACCCGTGCCAGCAAAAAAACAAAACTGGTGCGGGGTATGTCAAAAGACGAACGACGTGCTGCCACTGAACTATTGATCGGTCCAACATTGAACAGCCGGGCCGATGCGATCATCAATATGAGAGAGAATGTACTGGCACTGGCACAGGATCCGGTTGGCCCTCCCCGTGAGCTGGAAACATCACTTGAAGTTCCGCTCCGGCTCTACCTCTCCCCTACCAAATACGCCGGATGGAGTCACCTCACCAAACTGGATCCCGATAACGGCATCCTTAAACAAACCAATAAATTATTTGAACTCTGGCATACCCGGATGGGAATAAAAACCAGCCAGGGAATCGATGAAAGTGAGCTTACTATAGAACAAAGGATCGTAAGAGCTTTATGGGCCGATGATGCCAAAGTAGATTATAAGGAAGCCGTCATTGAAAAACCGCTGGACAATGTATTGGGCATTACTTCCATGACAAATAAGGACCGTCACCAGATCGTTCATGAATCGTCCAATTTCCAGATACCCGGGTTCGTACCACCGCCGATAAAAGCTTACAAACTTTTCTTAAGCACCCTTGGTGCATGGCTGGACAGCGAGTTTATCGTCGAAAGAAAAAAACTGAATGATGCCGGTGTCCTGTATGGATCAAGCAATTCATTGAACCTGCTGAAATGGCGCCATATCGAAACCATGGCCCGGGAACATTATGTGGAGATCGTGCGGGCGGGCAATATCATGCCGTTTGGACATGAAGCTGTATTAATAAAAATAACCGAACGTAAACCACATCCAGGTACCGGAACAGCGGCTAATTTCCAACGCAAGATCGTAGTGATCACCGAACCGGTGAAAGAATATAATTACCGGGCGGGTAATGGCGAGTTTATGAATTTCTGTTTCAGCCGTATTGAAATGATCACCACCGTTTCACCCTTGCTGGATGTCGACAAGAAAAAATTGTCGCAACAATCCTTACCTGGTGCACCACTCCCGACACCGAATGAGGAGCCAACAGTGGCCGGTGATGAACAATTCGTCATTATAGCTGATGGGAAAGAAGCGCTATTTAAAGTAAAAGCGGAAGACCTGGATGGCAACCTCGTAGATTTTTCCATACCATTGGCTTTTGTAAGTACGGATGTTCTGGGCAGTAATAGCTATGTTGATTCACTGATAGCAGCCTACAATGGCGGTTCAAGAATGGCGAACCGCACCGATTTCCAGGGACAGAAATTTACACTGGCACCACAGGCCACCAATGGCGCCGATACTGCCTTTACGGCAAGGAGCGTGATGTTCAAGACCAAAGCCTACCGTACGGCAGATGAACCACAGGGATTTTTGCCCGTACTTGGTGAAGCACATATCATTGAACCTTCTTACCAGCGACTGGCGGGTTCCAATGATACCGTACCGGTAACCTTAGAAGATGACAATAACAAGGGAAATGTATTTGCCAAATTCGTTATTCCGAAAGCTATTAATTTCTCCGGCAACACCGATAAGACGGGCGGGCTGGCGGCACCGAATTTTAATCTCAGTGGTTTATCCAAAGCCGCGGGAGCATTTGGCGGGGATCTCAATTTATTTAAGAACGGGAACGCCAAAGCAGATGATTTTTTCAATGTCTCCAACTCATTACCAGATCCAAAATTGTTTGGCGTATTTAAACTGAGCGAGATACTCGATCTTGTAGCGGGTGATAGTAATTCGTACTCACTGGCGAAACCATTGGCCGAGCGGCTTCTTTCAAAGATCCCGAATCTTGTAACAGAAGAAACTTCATCGGCTCTTATCACTACCTATGCCATCCGGCCAAAGCTTAACACGATCGGCAATAGTTTTGTGAAATTTATACCGGGATCACCGATGGATGGTTTTGCAATCGTTACACGGGTTGTCGCCTATAAGAATAATCCTACATCGCCGGAGTTCAGTACTGAAGCGTACCTGAAAAATTTCAAAATCGGGGTCGTACAGATCGATGGCTCCGACTACCTGGTTAATATCAATTTCAAGGAAATAAGATTTGGCACCGAGGCCGGTAAAAAAGCCGATGTCAGTGTTGACATGGAAGACCAACCCGTAACCTTTGGCGGTCCGCTTAAGTTTGTAAACGAGATCACGAAACTGATCGATCCAAAAGGGTTTTCCGATCCTCCTTATGTGGATGTATCGCTGACAGGGATCAAATGCGGTTATACTCTCGCCTTACCCAACCTGCAGATGGGCGCTTTCACACTGAGCAATATCTCGTTAGGTGCCGAGGTCAACCTTCCTTTCACGGGCGGCCCACTTACATTTGGCTTCCGGTTTTGTGAACGCCAGCAGCCTTTCACGCTAACGATCTCCTGCCTGGGTGGTGGTGGTTTCTTTGGATTGGAACTGGATATGAATGGTATCCGGCAGATAGAAGCCGCGCTTGAATTTGGTGCCGCCGTATCAATCAACCTCGGGGTTGCCAGTGGCTCGGTGAGTGTGATGGCGGGGATCTATTTCAAAATGGAATTTACCGGGGGGCAGAACAATACGCAGCTCACCGGCTATGTTCGCATAAACGGCTCCGTTAGTGTACTTGGACTGATCACAGCCAGCCTTGAATTATACCTGGCCCTTACCTGGCTGATCGATAAGAAAAAAGCTTACGGTGAAGCTTCGCTGAAGATCAAAGTAGAAGTATTGTTCTTTAGTGCAACGGTAACTGTAAAAGCAAAGAAGACATTTGCCGGCAGTGGTGATGATCCGAATTTCCGGATGTGTTTGACCGAGGGAGACTGGGAGGAATATTGCGGTGCTTTTGCGGCTTAAGGCTAGTGGGGTTTGGCTAGTAGCTAGTGGGCACAAACTATATCCAATACGATATAAGAGTTTTAGCGACCAGTAATAATTTATAAACAAAAACGACCCAAGAACCCTCCTTCGGAGCTAACCGAGGAACGAAGGTTACGAGCGAAGCTCTGGAGGCTTAACAGACCAACACATGAAACAAAAAATAATCGTCACCGCCTTACCCAACGGCATCGCTGAAAGAGGCGGCAACTGGAAAATATCCGCGGCTATTGGTCTGCAGGTGGAAGATGTAGATGATATTCTGCAAAATGTACCCGATATGCTCAAATGGGCAGAACTGATAAAAGGCGCCAAGTTTATCGTGCAGCTGAATGGCAATAGCGTAGAAGCAAAAGTCACCAGCAAACCGGTAGATATTGAGTTGTGGAAGAACCTCTTCACCCCTACTGTCAAAGTAAAATCATTTAAACAGGAAGATCTTTCCAATATCCCGATCGCTTCTTATCCTGTCAAACATGTGCTGGCTTTTATAAAATTTGTAACGGAAGCAACCGGGAAAAATCACAGCAATGATCTGCCCCCCGCTACTTATTTCACCGAAAACCCCATCATGCAGATGATATCGGATTATACGGTGGGAGATTTTAAACGCAAGGTCAGGCAATCATCCAAACTGGATGACTTTATCAATACCAAACGAACAGGCCGGGTCATCAAAGAGATGCTGAATAAAACGAAAGCCATTCCCTTTGAAGTGCAGGCGAATCCCGAAAGAGATTTTGCGCAGGTAAAGAATTTTCACGGGCTCTACGATAAAAGACAAGTAAACACGTATACCGCCATTCCGCCGCCCAATTTTGAATTTCACCAGGTATTGGCCGCTTTGTCCACCTACCCGCAGTTGCTGAGAAGACTTGGATTGATCATCGACCTTGAATTCCCGGCACCCGGACCCGCCGTAAAATTGATCGGAGTGCCCAGTGTCCGGGTTATCCCAACCAGTATTAATTTTCAGACTCCCACCCAATTTGTTTGTGCCGCTACGGCCTGTCAAAAAACGACCAGCGGGTTTTATGCGAAAGCATTGGATGGAAGTTCTATTGATAAAGGTCATTTAAAGATCAACAGCGAAGGCTTTACCGTTTTCCAGGTAGATACCGACGGAGCTGCTTTAAAAATGTGCCAGCAGATGGACGGGCTTTTATTAAAAAAAGCAAAGCATATTTTTTATGCCGTTGAAGGTGGTATGCCCGATGCCTCTTTTATTCCTGCCTTTAATAATGAAGCGACCCGCAAAGAAGGAACACCTTCTAACCGTACAGCCGGTATTGCTGTGGCAAAGGACGGAAGAGCCGCGGCGATCAATGCCAGCTTTAAACGGATGAACGATTGGAAAACAAAACTAATGACCGGTGCCGGGGCACCACAGGGTGCCAGTGGTAACAATGCGACATGGATACTGACCACCGATCTCTTATTTGCCGACGATGTGAACCTGGGCTTCCGGATGGATATTATGCCCGAAGGAAGTAAATGGTTCAGCCTGCATAAGCGTAATAATAAATTCTCCTATATTAAAAGTGGTTCCACCATCGATATCCCCGGTGTAGAAATGGATGAAGGCTTTATCCAGACCGCTGCTTCCGAAGAACAAACGGATACCGGCACCCAGTTAAAGATCGGTGAAGCCCTTGCCCGTTGGGAAGGATGGAGCTTGAGTGTACCCCGTCCCGGTAGTTCGCTGAACGACCCGATGATCGATGGTGACAATGACGTGTACGATAAATCCATTGCCGGTAATACAGAAAAAGAAGAAGCCAAATACAGGGCACCGGGCAACGCCGATTTCAAACTCAATGTGCGGCCCATGATCGAGAAAGGATCATTGCCCATGCTTCGTTTTGGAAAAAAATATTCGATCAGGATACGCACCGTGGATATGGCCGGCAATAGTGTTGACCTGGAAACCAAACCGGAGGATGCTGCTGCAGCCATTGTTTCCAATATCCGTTATATGCGTTATGAGCCGGTGGAAGTTCCCGCCCTAGTGTTGGGCACTCCTGTCAAAGATGGTGAATCGGCCGAAGTGATAGTGATCCGGAGTAATGAAGGTTCAACCGTAGCGCAATATGAAAGCAATAATATTGACAGCAAACACTCCTCTGCCTTTAATGAACTGGCTATCCGGCACCTGAAGCCGCCCCGTTCTTCGGTGGAAGTGGCGACCCTTCATTCCATACTCGATAAAGGGATGGGAGTTGCGAATGCCCTGGCTGCTAAAGGAATTTATAATGATATCGTTCCCAATAAAGATCCTTTTATTACAGAAGCGAGTGCCACACACGTAATGAAAGTGACGGATGGTACTCAAAAGACCATCAATATAGAATACCTCACCGACCCGATGGCAGCCGGTGTTACTTTTTTCTTATCTGCCAATGATCCCAATCCCAAACCGGTGGACCTGGAAGTGTTAACACGGAGAGTCAGCTTTTATACCGATCCCGAAATAACCAGCGATGCACAAGCCGATGCGCTGGTGATAAACTATGATACCTGGATGAATAAGATCCTTAGCTTCCGGGTCGTGTTGCGGGAAACCTTTGGCGCCGAAACGCCTGGTGTGAAATGGGATTCTGCCGAACGCAGGCTGGTGGTGACTTTGCCCAAGGGTGTTATTTTCAGAATGAACTATGCCACATTCTGGCGGCCTTCGGATATTGTAAAATATTCCGGTACGCTGGATATGATGGGGATGAATAATCTTACGGGTGCCGTTGGTCAGCGTATCGCCCGCGGGCAGCATTGGATGTTCTCTCCTTTCCGCGAACTCAGTTTTGTACATGCGGTACAACAACCGATCAGTAAAGTGGGCGCACAGAATTACCCGGAGATACCTGAACTGATCATTGACAGGGATTACGGAGAAACATTTGCCGATATACATATCAAACTGATGGCACATGGCCCCTCTACCGGTAAACTGGACCTGGAAGGCGAGTGGACAGAATGGGTGGATGATGTAACCCATACCGAACCGGGACCCAACCTGCTGAATGATGATGTAAAACGTATTCCGACAAAGTCCACTGTATATCATTTCACCACACCCTACCTGGTATTTGAATATGCTTTTGGCGAACGGATAGTAAAAGGCAATCCTTTTGGCCCTTTGCAGCACAAGTTCAACGATACCAAACACCGCAGGATCACTTACAAGACCATTGCCACTACCCGTTACCGTGAGTATTTTTTTCAACTGGTAGCTGATAAAGGCGCGGCTTTTGCCCTTACCCGTCAGCACATCTTTCCTACCACAGTATTTATCCCGAGCAGTGCAAGACCGGTGGCGCCACAGGTGGAATATGTGATCCCGACCTTTGAGTGGGAACGGAACGTAAATGGTTTAACGACGATCACAGCCCGTGTATCCGGTCTCCGGGTCTATTTAAAAAGACCCTGGTACAGCAGCGGTGAGGGAGAACAACTGGCGGTGATCTTGTACCTGAATATCTCCGATAATTTTAACTCGGGCAATTTACCGGTAACTACCTGGGGAACGGACCCCACCAAAATGTCTGGATCATTACCGAATGGGATCCGGCCCGATGCAGCAAAATTCCTGAAGGTTAGCCCGGATAATGTTGCGGCCGTGGTTTCGGCCGTGGAGAATGCTGAGAAAAAAGTAACGGTGGTAGCTTATGATGTAAAATATGATAAGGAGCGCCAGTTATACTATGCCGATATTATGATGGATATCAAATCGGCTTATTATCCTTTTGTTCGTCTCGCCCTTGCCCGTTATCAAAAATATTCGGTGAAGAAAAGCAATACGGATTGTTGTTTGTCGGCCATTGTTCAAACAGATTATATCCAGATCCCGCCACCGCGACTGACCTCGGTTAAATTTGGCGGTCCGAAGAATGTGTTCACCCTGGCGATCAGTGGTACGATCCCGAATATACCGGGTGCGCCTTTCTATCGTCCCAAGATACATTTCCTTATCGAAGAGATCGATCATGCTGCTACCGAGGATACGCATATCACGATCGGTAATAAAGTGATCAATGAACATATCGAGTTTATCCAGGCCAATGATATCAGCAATAACCTTTTCACTTTCCAGCGGCAGTTTACGTTGCCGATGGAATATTCTACCAAGGCCTATCGGATCAAAGTGCTGGAGTATGAAATGATCACCTATGATCCGATGAAACCCAATCCGAATCCGGGTGGTGTGAATTTTGGAAGTATGCCGATGAAGGATCGGTTGGTGTTTGCGGATGTGTATGTTGTAAATGGCTAGTGGGGATTGGCGAGTGGGGTTGAAACATTGATTCATTGAATCGCTGCATCATAACTTTCTTATTCCTTATTTCTTAGTCCTTATTTTTTATTTTCTATGGATAACACACGAGTATATCGAATGTCCTTCGCCAGTGTCTACCCGCTTTATATTACAAAAGCGGAGAAAAAGGGGCGCACAAAAGCAGAGTTGGATACCATTATTTGCTGGCTGACAGGATATTCTCCAAAAGCATTACAGAAACAAATAGAGAAGAAGGTTGATTTTGAAACCTTTTTCGCCCAGGCACCACAACTGAATCCCAATGTTTCAAAAATTACCGGCCTGATCTGTGGATACCGGGTGGAAGAGATCGAAGACAAACTCATGCAGAAGGTTCGTTATTTAGATAAGCTGGTTGATGAATTGGCAAAGGGAAAGACAATGGAGAAGATATTGAGGAAATAGGCCTCCCCGTGGTTTCTCGCGGAGAACGCAAAGGGCGGAGGGCGCAAAAAAATCCCCTAACGATTTACGCAGTACCAATAGCAACATTTCCCTGCGCCTTTTTTTCGCCTTATCCAACGCCTCATTTTCGTGCAATCTATCCAGGCGAAAAATCCAGCGCCTCATGTTCTGCGAAGAGCAAGCAGCAACAGCTATGCACAAAAATCTATGAACATTGATTGATTTGAGCGTTGACGGCACAAACGGCGCCCTTCGACAAGCTCAGGACTCGTTTGTGCGGGGACCAGCCTCCAGAGCTTCGCTCGTAACCTTCGTTCCTCGGTTAGCTCCGAAGGAGGGTTCTTGGGTCGTCCATTAAATAAAGGGTTTGATTTTTTATAATTGCGTAAAATGGGCGATAACGAATTTACGCAGCATCATCTACAGCATTTCCCTGCGCCTATTTTTCGTCCAAATGAAAGCTCCAGGTGAGAAATAACTTCCGGACGAAAAATCCAGCGCCTCATGCTCTTCGCGAAGCGAGCAGCAACGACCTCGCACTAAAGTCTATGAATATTGATTGATTTGAGCTTTGACGGCACAAACGGCGCCCTTCGACAAGCTCAGGACTCGTTTGTGCCTTGACCTTTTGTTTCTTTTGCGTCAAGGCAAAAGAAAATATAAAAACAGAAAACCCATCGTTCTAAGATGCCTCCCCGCACTCGCGGGGCAAGCTCTGCGTCGGCATGACAAGACACTACGGTTCTACTTGTGAATTTCAGAAGTGAAGTGAAATTCTATATCGGGATTGTTATTACGTTCTGTATTCAAAAACCATTCGCTCTGCGCCAGGTACACCATGTGCCCATCCTTATCCTCCGCAATATTCGCCTGCTTGAACCTTGAGAACTCCAGCAATTTCTTCTGGTCCGTACTCGTTAGCCAGCAGGCTTTGTAGAAAGGAAGAGTATTGAATATTACCGAAGCACCATATTCGTGGAGCAAACGGTACTGTATCACTTCAAACTGGAGCTCACCCACGCAACCAATGATCTTTTTGTTGCCGCCAAACTGGGTGAATAGCTGCGCCACCCCTTCGTCCGTCAGCTGCATCAACCCTTTTTCCAGTTGTTTTGATTTCATCGGGTCCTTATTCACCACTTCCTTGAATATTTCGGGAGAGAAAGAAGGAATGCCGGTGAAATAAAAATCCTCGCCTTCGGTCAGTGTGTCGCCGATCTTGAAATTACCGGTGTCGAACAGACCCACCACATCGCCGGCATACGCATCTTCTATGACTGATTTATCGCGGGCCATGAATGAGTAAGGATTGCTGAAACGCACATCTTTATCGAGGCGGACATGGTGAAAATATTTATTGCGCTCAAATTTTCCCGAGCAAACCCGGAAGAAAGCGATACGATCGCGATGCTTGGGGTCGAGGTTAGCATGAATCTTAAAAATAAATCCACTCATCTTATCTTCTTCCACGTCTACGGGACGGGCAGTGGTCTCGCGGCTGCGGGGTGTGGGTGCGATCCGGATAAAAGTGTCGAGCATTTCCTTTACACCAAAATTATTGATAGCAGACCCAAAGAATACCGGTGCCACTTTTGCATCCAGGTAATCGTTGATCTTCAGTTCGCCGTGTACACCGTCAACCAGTTCCACATCTTCGCGGAGCTGGTCGGCATCTTTGTCTCCCAGTTTCTCATTCAGCAGGATATCTTCCAGGTTGGCGATTTTCAATACATTCTCATCGGCGGCTTTGGTGCCCGCAGTGAATAATAACAGGTCCTTATCATGGAGATTATATACGCCTTTGAATTCCTTACCGCTGTTTATCGGCCATGTCATCGGGTGGAGATGGATGGAGAGTTCTTTTTCTATTTCTTCCAGCAGGTCGAAACGGTTCTTACCATCGCGGTCCATCTTATTGATAAAAACGATCACTGGTGTATCCCGCATGCGGCAGACTTCCATCAACCTCCTTGTCTGTGGCTCTACCCCGTTCACGCTATCGATGACAAGAATAACACTATCCACGGCCGTAAGTGTCCGGTAAGTATCTTCCGCAAAATCCTTGTGACCGGGTGTATCCAGCAGGTTGATCAGTACATCATTGTACTCAAAGCTCATTACCGATGTAGCCACCGAGATACCTCTTTGTCTTTCGATCTCCATAAAGTCGGAAGTCGCATGTTTCTTGATCTTATTGCTCTTTACCGCTCCTGCTACCTGGATGGCGCCACCAAAGAGGAGGAATTTCTCCGTCAATGTCGTTTTACCGGCATCGGGGTGAGAGATGATGGCGAAGGTTTTGCGGCGGGCGATTTCGTTGTGATATTTCATGATTCTGATCGATTCTTGATTCTGGATTCTCGATAACTGGTCTCCAGGGCCAGACCCTGCTAAAGGCGTGGTTGGCGAGGCGCAAAGGTAAGGGATGAAAATGATTTGGATGACGCTATCGAAGTTTACCCTCAGCGTTTTCAGGTATCGCTGACTAAATTTGAATCCCTTAAATTTAAACAAATATTCGTCAAGCCATGAAACCAGAAATGTCACACTCACAGTTCAAACATGCCTACCTATATGGCGCGGTAGATTTGTCCATTAATGGCGAGAACAAATACTTTGACTTTAAAGTAAATAATAATGAATTTCTGTATCGTGACTTTAACTTGACAGAGGACTACTCTGTAATTCACGAAGCCCATAGAGCCGACAATATCATTTTTGATAATATTGAATTTAAAGCATTTGGTTTTGCAAAGGCAAGATTGAACAAAGACGTTAAATTTACAAATTGCATATTTCATAGCCTATTTACGCTAACCGAG
>JANOHQ010000289.1:0-17882 GCA_031406595.1 Chitinophagaceae bacterium | reverse complement strand
AATACATTCTGAACCTGATCGACACGCCCGGGCATGTAGACTTTAGTTATGAAGTGAGCCGGGCTCTCGCTGCCTGCGAAGGCTGCCTGCTCCTGGTCGATGCTACGCAAGGTATTCAGGCGCAGACTATCAGCAACTTATACCTTGCAATTGATAATGATCTTGAGATCATTCCGGTGATCAATAAAATTGATATGGATGGGGCCATGATCGAAGAAGTGGAAGACCAGATGATTGAACTGATTGGTTGTAAGAAAGAAGATATCCTTCATGCCAGCGGTCGTACCGGCGTGGGTGTGGAAGCGATACTCGATGCCATCGTGAACAGGGTACCTGCCCCGGTTGGTAAACCCGATGCACCTTTACAGGCATTGATATTTGACAGTATGTTCAATTCTTTCCGCGGGATCATCGTTTATTTCCGGGTAAGAAATGGCTCGATCAAAAAAGGCGATAAAGTAAAATTCGTTTCCACCGACCAGGAATACGGAGCTGATGAAGTGGGGATACTGAAATTGAAGATGACGGAGAAAAAAGAAGTGAAATGTGGTGATGTGGGTTACCTGATCACCGGCATCAAGAATGCGAAAGAAGTGAAAGTGGGGGATACGATCACCCTGGCTGCCAACCCCACCCAGGAGATCATCAAAGGTTTCCAGGAAGTGAAGCCGATGGTATTCGCAGGGATATTCCCGGTAAATACAGAGGACTTTGAAGAGTTGCGGGATTGCATGGATAAACTGCAACTCAATGATGCTTCGCTGACGTATGAATTAGAAACATCACAGGCGCTCGGTTTTGGTTTCCGTTGCGGCTTCCTGGGATTGCTCCACATGGAGATCATCCAGGAACGTTTGGAAAGGGAATTTAATCAAACCGTGATCACCACTGTTCCCAACGTTAATTTCATTGCTTACACCACGAATGGAGAAAAGATACTGGTCAACAACCCAACACAGTTTCCCGACCCGGTAAGGACGGATCATATTGATGAACCTTTTATCAAAGCGCAGATCATCACCAAACCGGATTATATCGGTAATATTATGACCTTGTGTTTGGGTAAGCGGGGCATCCTGATGAACCAGAGCTACCTGACGACAACCAGGGTAGAGTTGATATTTGAAATGCCATTGACAGAGATCGTTTTTGATTTCTATGATAAACTAAAGTCACAGACAAGAGGCTATGCTTCTTTCGACTATCACCCGATAGGGTTCCGGGAAGCGGATATCGTGAAGATGGATATTCTGCTAAATGGCGATAAGGTGGATGCCTTGAGTGCGTTGATCCACCGGGCGAAGGGACAGGAGTTTGGAAGAAAACTTTGCGAAAAATTAAAAGAACTTGTTCCCCGCCAGCAATTCCAGATCGCTATACAGGCAGCTATCGGCGCTAAAGTACTGGCCCGGGAAACTATATCGGCCATGCGGAAAGATGTAACGGCCAAATGTTATGGTGGTGATATCAGCCGTAAGCGTAAACTACTGGAGAAACAAAAAGAAGGAAAGAAAAGAATGAGGCAGATCGGGAATGTGGAAATACCGCAGGAAGCGTTCTTAGCAGTTCTCAAATTGGACGATTAAAAGCTTTCTTCAGCTGTACTCATCGCATTTTTCAAATAGTATCCTTCAGCCATTTTCCGGCGGATCTCTTTCATATTGTGCTGGAATTCCCTGTATTCATTTTCAGTGATCCCTTCCAGGCTTTCTTTCAAATCATACAATGAAGAGACAGCGATACCGATCCGTTGTTGCTGTACCCATTCAGCCATCGCACTTTCTTTCCAGACGATCGGTGGAAGACCTGCCATGATGTATAGTGCGAGCTTATGTGGGGTGTTGATCCGGAGGTAGCCACCTGCATCTTTCCCTGCCTGTATACTGCTTCCATCCCATACGAGTCCATAGCTGCCATCACCTGCAATGACCGACGGGAGGGTCCGCGGATCTGCTTTCCCTTTATAAAGAATATTCGGGGCGTTTGTCTGCAGACCGGGTTCTCCATAAATATTGAAACGCAAACCGGGTAAACTGTTCAGTTGACTTATAAATGATGCTTTCCGCAGGTTGCCTGCAAATACGATCGCTCCCTGCCGGGAAGCTCCGGGTACAGGTTCTGTGACGTGGAGGTAATCATACATTTCCAATACAATGACATCACCTTTGCCCGTTTCGGTTTCTATTAGTTTTTTCATGCGTGGGTTCTGCGCAATGATGATATCAAATTGTGCCAATAAAAGCAATTCCTTTTGCAGCAGTTCTTTATCCTCGTCCCGTAAGCCCTCAAAATCGTGTACATAGGCGACAGTCTTTACTTCCTTTTCTGTTAACAGTGAAAAGAAATAGCGGTTGATCCGTGACCGAAGCGGGAAGTGAAAGAAGACCAGGCCTGGAGCATCCATTTCACGGGCCATTTTTTTTATGCTCCGATAGGCCCCCAGTCGTTTAAAAATATTGTTGCTGTGCGGGCCGGTATGTACAGGACGGTACCCCTGTAAAGCCAATACGGTCTCGATATCTTCCCGGAGCGCCCCTGCGGAATAAGCTGCGTGGGGGTATAATTCACTGACGAATATCTTGCTCATTTCAGTGCTTTGGTTTCAATATTAACGACTTTATCTTTCTCCTGAGGAAATAGTATGTTTTTCTTGAGGAGGTGAAGTAGTTGTCGAGGAATTTTAGCTCCTCCAATGCCCTCGCTGCATCCAGCTTATTGTTTTGGATCAGTTCATTATAAATTGACATCCTGTCGCTGACGATCTTATCCGGGCTAAAGTACTCCGTCAATTTTTTTCGCACTTCATCTGTGCGTGCCGGATGGTTATCGTTTCTAAACCCGTGGTATGCTTCTGCTAAAGTCAATGGAGATCCTGCCGCCACTATTTTGACAGACGGCATCTCTCTGAAAAGATACTCGCTTCCTGTTTTGTCCGTCATGATCAATGGTGTTGACAGGTAAGCAGATTCTAAAGCAAAATAGTTAAATGTTTCCCATTGGGAAGGGATAAAAGCTGTTTCTGCCATGGCTGTCTTTGCCAGAATAGCGTTATGTTGTAATGGTCCTTCCCAGGTAAAATTTGTACCCCATATATCTGCATATTCTCTCGCCAGGTACGAAGAAACCTTCTCTCCCCGCGGGGCCGAGTAAGTATCGCCACCGATCCAGGAAAGTTTAAACCCGGGTTCTTTTTTTACCAGTATACGTATGGCCTCCGCCATCTCCACCGGCCCTTTGAAAAAATGTAAACCGCTGACGACTATGTTCAACCCTTTTATTCTGCCTGCCGTGGGAGGTATACGCGGAGCTATCCAGGGAGCCCTGGCAAAGTAGATGTCTTTTTGTAAAATCGTTGCCAGGTCTTCTTTGTTCTGCGGACTGTGTGCAACTATTCCATCGGCATAGTTGAAGGAAAGTCTTTCCAGCTGTTGTAAAACCTTTGTATGGTCATTCCGGGGAATATAGTTATAGGCCTTTAATTGCAACAAGGCAGAATGTCCCCCTACTAACACAGGCGGTAACAGATCATTTTTCAGGAAAATGCCCAAACCGCCATAGTCCGGCACTTCAATGATATCTATTTTATGCGTCTGCCGGTTTTCCACCATCCATTCCTTCATGGCATATCCCATCGCTATCCAGCTGTATGCTTCATAGTCACCCGGGCGAAAAAAATTCTTCAGGTGGTGATAGTGTTTGTTATAAGTGTTGCATAAGGTCACCACGGTGATCCCATTCGTTGTCTCTACTATATCGTCCTTGTCTTCCACGGTATAGTCCGGTTTCAGCACGATCACCGTGTGGCCGCATTGTGAAAGATTTTGTGCGAGATACCAATAATAATTAGGCACGCCACCAATGGACGGGTAATATAAATTAGTGGCAATGCAAATGGTCATTTTATTTTCCCAGCTTTTTAAGTAATAGTTTAAGAACGACTTTTCTTGCCAGGGAAGGATTAACGGCAGTAAAATGCCTGAAAATTCCTTTTTTACCAAAGCCTGGTTCTTTCAAAAAGCCAAAACCTATATAATGAGTGATAAAATGCCGGAGTAACTTGTTTTTTTCGGTTACTGCATCCAATGTAAGCAGAAAATCAAGTATCCTGAAATGTTCGATCTTGAACTGCCGCAGAAGCGTATCGGAATCCGAATGATTTTCCCGGTGCTTACGAAATGTATTTAATGGTTCAGAAGTGTAAGCTACATCTCCACGTAGCGCTAGCATAATATACAGTAACCAGTCACCATGGTACCGGTAGGTCATGATTTGTGGCAGATCTGCTACTAAATATTTTCTATTGAAAAGAACACTGCTGGCATTCAATATCCCGCAATCCCACTTTAGGGACTCATTAATTTCGTGGATTCCATTGTGTACATATTGCTCGTTCCACTTAGTCTTGCTTTGTTTTTTATTCATTAGCTGAGCTGTAGTGAACGGATCGGTCTTCGCCGGAAAACTTAGAATGGCTGAATTGCAATAGGCAAAGGATGTATTCGTTGCTTTATGTACTGTAACCAGCATTTTTTCCAGGAAGTCTGTAGCAGCTACATCATCGCTTTCCGCGATCCATATCCATTCCCCGGTGGCCAGTTCGGTACCCTTTGCCCATTGCAGAAAAGGGGAGCCGCTGTTTTCGGTATTATAAATCACGTGGCTGACCTTTGGATGATTGCGATACTGTTCTATAATCCTCCTGCTCTCATCCCTGGATGCATCGTCGATGACAATGACTTCAAAATCCCTGAAGGTTTGGTTAATTACCGACTCTATTCTCTCTTTTAAAAAGGGAGCATGGTTGTAATTGGGTATTATGACAGAGACCTCCGGCATTTTTTTAGCGACCGGCTGTGCCGGGATCTTTTGGGGTGAACAATTGCTGCAACCTGTATTTTATTTTGCGGTAATATTTTTTATGCAGGACAAACAAGATGTTGCCCGGAGAAAAAGAAACCGGGTTCTTTTTTGATAGCAATTCCTCCAATGGGGTTTCCCGGGTAAAAGGGATCAGCGGCCCCAGCCGGGTATCTTCCAGCTTTAAATTCATAGACGGTCTTTCAAAAAGATCGATACGGAGCTGTATGCATCGTTTTATTCTTGCGGTATCCAGGTAATAAGCTGTGTTGAATTCCTGGTGCGAGAAGGAGCTGATCTTTTCCTGGTATTTAGGTATATCATACCCATAGAGATAACTGAAATGCCAGCCGGTATTACACTCGTCGGCCGTTATCCTGTTCGTGGTCCAGGTTGCATATTTATTATACCGTTCGCCGATGTCCTTGTTTTTAAGGAAGGACCAGGGTGCGACGAGGTTTACAAAAAAACGTGCATTGGTCCGGATATCCATGAAATAGTAATACATAGGTATCTCGATCAAAGCGGGGAACTCGTCCTGGAATGACAGTATTTCTTTAATATTAACGATCTCATCAGCATCAGAAATGAAGATGATGTCGGTGTCACTGCATTGCTCCAGCCCCTTTTTAATACCATTTCGCTGGAACCATTCATACTCCCATGCCGGCAGGTCATTTACCGGCGTGATCACATGGATGATCTTATGTTGAAAGCGGGTAAAACGTTCCTTATTGGATTCGTAGTATAAAGGTTTTGGTGACCCCGACAAGGTTCTTGCTGATTCCACCAATACAAAGCGATCGGTGATATTCTCCAGGAATGTTAACCGCAGTTCCAGCAGGTCCAGTTCATCGTTGAATATGAAGCAATCATAGATCATGCCTTCAAACTGTTTTTATTGATGGCAAATAGCGAGGACCAATGCGTTGCCGATCTCGTGACCTGGAAATGATTGTTCTCCAGTTCCGATACTAATTTTTCCATCCCGGTTTCTTTGTTTAAGGCCGGAGTATCATGTACCTCTATTGAAAGATACTTTAGTTTTTGTAACCAGTTTTTGTTTTTACAGTCGAGGAGAATGGCATATTCTGCTCCTTCAATATCCATTTTCAAATAGTCGATCTGCCCGATTTTATTTTGTTCGATGAAGCTGTCCATTGTCATGGATGGCGAAATGCCTTTAGTGGTCACTGATTCGTCGTTTACGGAGTAAGATTGTTCATCTGTGCCTCCATAACGGACAACCCCATCTGATTTCCAGATAGCAGCCTGCACTACCTCGCAATCCTTGAGTCCGGCGATATTCTGTAAGCAGGTCTCATAATTATCCCTGTCGGGTTCCGCGCCAATTATCCTGGCATCCGGGTATTGTAATTTAAGATCAATGATGGTTAGCCCGATATTTGATCCAAGGTCAACGATGGTAGGGTGCTGTTCTAAACGGACAGGCGGACGGTGATATTGGTGAAGAAAAGTATCAAAAAACACTTGCTGATCGGTTTTATTGTTCCTCAACCAAACCTTCCGCCCATTGACTTTTACCAGGGTCTTTCCATTACGGGGCTTCATAGCGGCAAAACGAAGGCTGTGCCAGATATTCCGGGTGATGGCATAACAACCTTTAAAGCGTGTAAGTATGGTTGTTAGCCGCCCTGCCATACAGATTGGATGATTGTTTTTGCAGTTCCGGGGAAAGGGGCTATCCGTTTTGTAAATGTATGTTGATCGCTGATCTCAAATGCAACAGCTTTTTCTATTTTATCAAGGGTGTGCAGCATATCCAAACCAGCCCAAAAGGAAAGAAAATATTTTCCGGGAACCAGGTTCAGGGATTTCAACGTCACAGACAGGCTGTTTCTCTGCAGGTTTTCAGTGGAAAAACCATCGTCTTCATTGATAATATGACTGACGAGTTGGTCGAATTCATCCACGATATTGATATTAATCACCAGCCGTCTCTTCCTGTATTTTTCGGTGAAGAGAACACGGACAGCCAGGTCTTCGCCAATATAAATCCGTGGATTTAGTATTTCTGTTGACAGGAAAAAAGAATCATCGGTTGCTCCATCTCTTGTATACACCGAATCGGAAGAGCCGCTTTGCACCGACCTGGTATATTGCCCGATCGTTTCGTTAACAGGGCCGGTAAATTGTAGTTTTCCCTGGTCGATCCATATTGCTTTTGTGCAGAGCTTCATAATCGAATTCAAATGATGGCTGACAAACAAGATCGTCCGTCCATCTTTCTTACTCACTTCTTCCATTTTGCCCAGGCATTTTTTCTGAAACTCCATATCGCCTACGGCCAATACTTCATCGATCAGCAGAATCTCCGGTTCAAGGTGCGCTGCAACGGAAAATGCCAGGCGTAGTTGCATACCGCTGCTATAATGTTTGAGAGGTGTATTGATAAATTTTTCAACGCCACTGAAGTCAATGATCGCATCCAGTTGCCGGGTGATCTCTGCTCTTTTTAATCCGAGTATGGATCCGTTGAGGTAAATATTCTCCCAGCCCGTGAGTTCGGGGTGAAAACCGGTACCTACTTCAAGCAAGCTGCCGACACGGCCACGGATCGTTGCGTGTCCTGTAGTAGGAGGGGTGATCCTGCTGATGATCTTTAGCAGGGTGCTTTTGCCGGCGCCGTTACGGCCAATGATGCCAAGCCTTTCACCGGGTAATATATCCAGGTTGATATCCTGGAGAGCCCAGAATTGTTCCGTACTTTTTTTATGCCCCTGCCAGATTTTTTTTACAGACCCGGTGATCATCTCCCTTAATGCAAGGTAGGGTTCTGCGGTTGCCAGCTTGTACTGCTTGCCCAGGTTTCGTATTTCAATGGCTGGTTTCATCACGCAAGATCTGCGAAGTAGGCTTCTGTTTTTCTGAAATAATATAAACCAATGACAGCAATAAGCAATGCCGAGCCGATGCCCGGTATAATAATGGTCATATCCGGCGCGGTGTTATGGAGAGGCTGCCTGAATAATTCGATCGCTGCATTGACCGGGTTGATCGCCAGCACATATTTTAGCCATGTTTGCTGTACCAGTTGCAACGGGTAAATAACCTGTGACGCAAAGAACAGGAACTGGAGCAGGAAGGGAATGGTATATCGAAAATCCCTGTACTTCACATTTAAGGCCGCCAGGAAAGTGCCCGCGCCAAATGCGGCAAGAAAAACGACCAGGATGCCGGCCGGGAAATAGCCAATCGCGGTCCAATGTATAGGTTGTTTATAGATAATGCAAAACACTATAAAGATGAACAGCCCCACCAGGAAATCAAAAAGTGCTACGAGCATCGACGAGCAGGGGATCACCAGCCTCGGGAAATATATCTTATTAATGATGTTGGCATTTTTGATCATGCTTTCACCTGCATGTGAGACCGAAGCGTTGAAAAGATTCCAGCAGATCAACCCGGCTAAAACAAATACGGGGTATTGAACAGGGCTGGTATCGATCTTCCAGGTTTTTGAAAAAATAAAGGTAAAGATGAGCATCATCCCCAATGGCTGTAACAGGGCCCATAATATGCCCAGGGATGTCTGCTTGTATTTGACCTTAATATCCCGCCAGGTAAAGAAGAAGAATAGCTCACGGTACTGCCATAGTTCTTTTAGTCCCAGTGAAAAGCCGGAAGGCGGGTGAATCTTCGTTTCCATTAAGTTCTAAAGATACTATTTTTGAGAAATGCAGGAACTAAGATTGCACTGAATGCCGGTGTATCTTGCTGTCCCGTAATATGGATAAGAAAGAATCAATCGGTCTCGCCACCTATTTCCCTGCCCTTGATGGTATTCGTTTCCTGGCAGTATCGATGGTCATGTTCAATCATTGGGTTATCTACAGCCAATTAAAAGAGTTCAATGCATTCCTGGGAGCGACAGGGGTCAATATTTTTTTTACGTTGAGCGGCTTTTTGATCTGTCGTATCCTGCTCGTTCAGAAGGTTCGTTACCAGCAAAAAGGATTAGCACTATTCCGGTCATTTTATGCACGCCGGGCATTGAGGATATTTCCCTTGTATTATGCGGTGCTGGTCATTGGTCTGATCCTTGCCATTCCTGGTGCGAAGGAAAATATATTCCGCCTTTCATTTTTTATCATCAATATCCCGGTCAATAACTGGACCTCCCCGCCGCCGGGCATTTTTTCTCATTTCTGGTCGCTTTCTGCTGAAGAACAGTTTTATATTTTTCTTCCATTCTTGCTGATGCTGACTCCATCCAGGTTTCTTCCGCATATTTTTTGGGGAATGATCGCTGTAGGTATATTGAGCAGGTTATATTTTCTTTCAGCGGATCTATCCCTCTCCAATAAAAACTGGGCTGTTAATACCATGACGCCCTGTTGCTTTGATAGTTTTGGCCTCGGCGGATTACTGGCCTGGTGGTTTTGTTTCAAATCAGCGAAGGGGGAAAAACTGTTTGCCAGGAAAGGATTGGCCATCGGATGCATCGCTTTATTCCTGGGTATTGCTTTTTTAAAGACCAGGTGGCCCGAAAATCCTGTTGGCAATTTAGTATTACGGCTCAGCGGATCGTTATTGAGTTGCTGGCTGATCGGGAGCATACTGTTTAAAAAACTCCCGGGTTGGTTGAACAGCTTCTTGCTGAACCCGCTACTGGTATATCTTGGAAAGATCAGTTTTGGTCTTTACCTGATCCATCCCTTTGTTTCCTGGGGGGTTCACAGGCTTAACCTTCACACTACTGACTTCCGGTTCTCCATCCTGGTGTACGCCATTATTTATACGCTGATAACAATTGCGCTGGCATCTCTTTCCTGGAGATATTTTGAAAAGCCGATCAACAATTTGAAAACGAAATTTCCTTATAAAGGAGAAAAGGGCAACTAGTTGTCGTAATTAACCGGAGGCCTGCCGTTGTTGTTGTTTTTATTTTTATCTGTTTTTTCCTGTAACTTCTGTTCGTTCTTTTTCCCTTTTGGATCCATTAATGGGTCACCCACCGGTGCTTGCCCGTCCTGGAGTTTGAAGTTAAAGACCTTGTCAATATGTACCCATTTGCCGTTCTCCCATTTAAAACCTTCCTGGTCGCCATCAGGAACATAGGTCCACTTGTTATCGGGGTCTTCGTTGTCAGGGTTCGTGGGATCTGAGATCAGGTGATCCATCAGTATCATACCCAGTTCAGGGATATACCTGGCTAACACCCTGGTTCCTTTTTTGAATTCGAGATTGATCCGGTATTGCGGCTTTTGAGGTATACTGTCTTTGTCGTAAGTAAAGAACGGGCCGCCAAAAATGGGCTCGTTCTTCTCGTTAAAGTACATGACTTCGATCCATTTCATACTGCTCAATGCATTGTTATTGTCGAACCCGAACAATGTATAATAAGATTTCCCTTTATACTGTGTTTTGACCATATCATAATAGGTGGCACCGATCCAGTTCAACCGGGTGCGCACCGAATCAAGCGGTTTCTCCGTGAACTCTGAAATATCCCGGAGTGGCACCAGTTTTAACGAACCATCCGGCGTGCGGAATTGGATGGCACCCCGCTGGCGGACATAATAATCATTGTAGGCGATCACCCAGGAAAAGAACCGGAACGAAGTATCGGGGGCATATAATTTGGAGATACCGGCCACCGAGTCGAATGGATAATAAAAAGAATTCTTTACCTGGAGAGCCCTGACCAGTGTTTTAGTGAAAGCGCTGTCGGAAACCATCCTGTCGGCAGCCATGCTGTCGGTGTTCAGGTAAAAAGAGAAATCCTTCAGGGTGTCTTCCATGATCCTGAGTTTTTTCAGGTCAGCGTTGGTTATTTTCTGTGAAAACACCGTGGCTGAAAAAGCAAACAGCAGGAAGAACAGGAAAGACGATCGGTTCAATATTTTTCTCACCAGGATCAGTTTGAATTTATTCGGTAAAGTTAAGTTTAATACAGATGCCGGAAGGGCTCACCGGGTTGCACTTTCAACGACTATTACTACCACCGGACGGGGGTAGAACGTCAAAAGGTGCATAAAATTTTGTAACAATTTATTAAACCTGCCTGCCGGCCTATGGAGCAGGCAGGGCTTTGGCAAATTCCGCCAGCGAAGCGAAACGGAGGTCAATATCAGGGTTCGGAAAGGGTGTTTCAGGATGGGTGGTAGCTGCAAAAACCGTGTACATCCCGGCATTCCTTCCAAAAAGCATATCACTGGGTTTATTCCCGATCATGATCGACCGGTTAAGGTCAATGGCGGGAAAATCCAGTTTGGCCCGTAAAGCCATCCCGGGGTTAGGCTTTCGATCCGGGTGATCATTGTCGGTGCTGGTGCAGTAATAAACCTTATCTACCCGGCCCCCGGCATTTTGAATTTGTTTGAGCATGTGCTGGTGAATACTATCGAGATCGGCTTCAGTCATCAGCCCTTTACCAATCCCCCGCTGGTTGGTCACGACGATGATCGTCCCAAAGGAATTGCCTAATATTTTGAATGCATCTTTCGCCCCTTCGTAAAATTTGAATTCACGCCAGTTACGGATATAATCTCCTTCTTTTTCATAGTTGATCACGCCATCACGGTCGATGAAAAGAGTCCAGTTTTTATCTACGGTGCCGAGATCTGCTGGGGTTCTCGCCAATTCTGACTGCGCTCGTTCAAGATCTTCAGGAATGCCGATATCAATGAAATAGCTGTCCTGGGCAGAACCGAAGAGCCTGAACCGCCTGCTTTCGAGGTAATCTTTTTCAAAAGAAAAAACAGGAGGCCAGTCGTTTTCCAGGAAGGACATAAGATTCAGCACGTAGACACCGCCGTTGATATTGCCCTGTTCACAAAATTGTTTTTCCAGGAAATTCAGTACGAGACCATTATCATCGGTCTCCACTATACCATAACGGTCAAAATCCTGCATAGGTTTCAATGACAGTGTTGCCTCCGCGGCATGACTATGGTGCATCAATGCCAGTTGTGCAGTATCGACCTTAAAAAGGGTGTCGCCATTGGTAACGAGGACGTTTTCTTCGGTTGCATGTGCGCAGGCGAGTTTGATAGCGCCACCTGTACCCAGCGGTTCATCTTCCACGGAACAAATATAATCGAGTGTGGGAAATTGTGTGGCCAGCCACTCTTCGATCAGTTCATGTTTATATCCAAGGGCGAAAATAAACCGTTCAACTCCCTGGGTTCTTAAATAGTTGATCATGTAAAACAGGAAGGGCCGCCCCGCAACAGGCGCCATGCATTTGGGAAGATCGGGAACAGTATCACGGAGACGGGTACCTAAACCTCCGGCGAGAACAATAGCTTCTTTGATCATTAAATATGTAGGTAGGGAGCCTCCTCAGGCGTTTAGTGTGAAATAGTTTGCTTCTACTAACTGGCAAATGATATGGCCGATCATGATATGGCTTTCCTGTATGCGTGGTGTGTCGGCGGAAGGAATATTGAGCACGTAATCACTCAATGATCTCATTTGTCCACCGGTGATCCCGGTAAAAGCCACTGTTATCAACTCTCTTTCTTTAGCCACCTCGAATGCTTTTACAATATTCGCCGAATTTCCCGATGTAGAAAGCCCGATCAGTACATCACCCGGCCGGCCTATACCATCGATTATTCTTGAATAAACAAGATCGTAGCCATAATCATTGGCCACGGCGGTGAGATAAGAAGTATTGCAATGCAGGGCTTCGGCGGGTAATGCTTTGCGTTCGGAATAAAAACGGCCGGAAAACTCGGCCGCCAGGTGTTGCGCATCGGCAGCGCTGCCTCCATTTCCACAGAAATAAATGCGGTTGCCTTTTCGAAAAGCCTGGGTGATCACATCCACCACTTTTTCAATGGTTGACAATAATACAGGGTCCTGCAAGGCCTGTTGTTTTGTATCAATGGAAGCCGCGATAATTTCTTTTATTTTATCAATCATATCAGGTAGTAATAATTTATCAGATGGTCCAGGTTTTTAATCCATGCTCCACGAGCTGGTAGCTGCGGCAATATCCGCCGAATTTTTCCAGTTTCTTCATTACGTTATACTTCGTATTGCCCGGGCAATAGAAGATCATAAATCCGCCGCCACCGGCGCCCGATATTTTACCACCTGTTGCCCCGGCTTTTTTCGCTGTATCATAAATATCTTCCATCAGCGGGTTGCTGATCCCTTCTGCCATTTTTCTTTTTTGTTCAAAACCATAATCGAGAATCTCGCCGATCTCATTCAACTTACCTTTCAGCAAAGCTTCTTTCATTCGTTGCGCCTGCTGCTTGAGCTGGTGCATGGCTTCAATAGATCCTTGTTTTTTTTCCGTAACGTTCTTGCTCTGTTTGATGATGATCCCTGCGGATTCACGGGTGGTAGACGTATAATAAAGCAGCAGGTTGTTTTCCAGCTCGAACAAATGTTGCTGTTTTACCCGGAGGGGGTTCACGATCACTTTATCGCCGTCATAAAACTCCATAAAATTCACCCCGCCAAAAGTGGCAGCATATTGGTCCTGTTTACCTCCGGCGAGTCCCAGGTCTTTTCTTTCAATGTCAAAAGCATAATGCGCCATATCGTATTCTCCCATCGGGAGGCGTAACATTTCGGTAAAAGCACCGATAATGGACACCACCAGGGTGGAAGAAGTGCCAAGGCCCGAACCTGCGGGTGCATCCACGAACGTAGACAGATGAATTCCCTGTATTTTGAAATCATAGTCTTTCCGGATGCGGTTGTACACGCCTTTCAACAGGTCCAGTGTTCCGTCTACCGGCAATTCTTTGACAAGGTCAAACTCCTGTTTTTCGTTCCGGTCGATCGCTTCCAGTATGATCTTGTTCTCCGGGATCGTTTCAATCGTGGCATTGGCATATAAGGAGATGGTCGCATTTAATATCGCGCCACCGTACAGGTCGCTATAAGGGCTCACGTCAGTTCCGCCACCAGCCAACCCTATCCGTAAAGGAGCTTTACTTCTGTAGATCATTCGTTATTTGAGTAATTGTATCAACCATCCTGCCCCAGCTGTATTGCTGTTTTTCTTTGCGAAGATGCGGAATAAAATAACTCTCGCCTAATTGATAGAATTTCAGGATCCCCGCTGCGATGGCAACCGGGGTTGGCTCAACCACCAGTCCAACTTTTTCATGTGGCACCAGGGTGGGTAGCCCGCCCACATTGGTAACGACCATCGGTTTTTCAAAATGATAAGCCAGGGGAGTTACACCGCTTTGTGTTGCATTCCGGTACGGTTGGATCACGGCATCTGCCGCACAGAGATAATATTTCACTTCACTATCGGGAATAAATTCCGTTTTCAGGATCAACTGATCTTCCAACGAGAGTTTTTTTACCTGTTCATGGTATGGCGCCGCATCTTCATAGAATTCACCGGCAACCAAAAGTTTGATACCGGTCTCACCCTGTTTCTTCAACACCGCCATCGCTTCCAATAACAGGTCAAGGCCTTTGTATTTCCGGATAAACCCGAAGAACAGGATCAGTTTTTCATTTTCCGCTATACCCAGGTGTTTTCTTGAGTCGGTCTTTGAAATAATAGCTCCGAAATTATCATACAGTGGGTGGGACACCAGCCTTGCCAGTTTTGTTTTTTGAAATAGCCGCAGATCTGCCATCACTTTTTCACTCATGGTGATAAATGCATCACAGCTTTTCAGGAAATATTTCGTGAAGGGTCTGTCACCAAATCTTTTTTCATGCGGGATCACATTATCCGCGATACAAACAATTTTTGTGTGCCTGTTCTTTCTCACCCTTCTCAATATGGTGCCGAGTGCAGGCCCCATAAAGGGAAGCCAGAAACGAACCACGATGAGATCGGGTCTATCTTTTTTTAAACGGTTTCCGATCTTTATCCAGTTAAAAGGGTTGATGGAATTGATTACTGTATGAATAGTAAGACCTTCCGGGGCCGGTTCATTACTGTATTGCGTTTTACCTGGAAATAAAAAGGATGGATATTGTAAGGAGAAAGAATAAATGGAGCAGTCATGCCCCTGGTCAATGAATTCTTTGGCCAGCCGTTGATTGAATGTAGCCAGCCCGCCCCGTAACGGGTGCCCGGGCCCTATGATAATGACACGGGCCATCAAAAACCGGTTTTCTTTTCTACGAGGTAACTATTACGGCCTGGAGAGTTCCTCGAGATGAGTTCCCCGATAAAACCTGCCAGGAATAATTGCATACCCAGCACCAGCGAGGTAAGCGCAAGGTAAAATCCCGGTCTGTTGGTCAATGCAAAATGGGAATCGATAAATTTTGAAATGATCAGGTAGATGGAAATACCCAATCCTACTAAGAAGAAAAACGATCCCCACAATCCGAAAAAATGCATGGGACGTTTGGAAAATTTTCCCACAAACGTAATGGAGAGCAGGTCCAGGAAACCATTTACAAAACGCCTCCACCCGAATTTCGATTTCCCATATTTTCTTGCCCTGTGTTCCACTACTTTCTCGCCGATCTTTTTAAATCCTGCCCATTTGGCCAGTACAGGAATATAGCGGTGCATTTCGCCGTAGACCTCAATTCCTTTCACTACGCGTTGATTATAGGCTTTCAACCCGCAATTGAAATCATGCAGTTTGATACCAGACACTTTGCGGGTCACCGCGTTGAAGAATTTGGAAGGGATATTTTTTGTGAGCGTATTATCGTAGCGTTTCTTTTTCCAGCCGCTCACCATGTCATAACCATTTTTCACAATCATTTCCCGGAGTTCGGGGATCTCATCGGGGCTGTCCTGCAGATCGGCATCCATGGTGATCACCACATCGCCGCTGGTCGCCCGGAAAGCTTCGTTGAGACCCGCGGATTTGCCATAGTTTCGCTGGAATTTGATCCCTTTGATGGCAGGGTTCTTTGCCTGTAATTGTTCGATCACTTCCCAGGAATTATCACTGCTGCCATCATCCACGAAGATCACCTCGTAGCTGAATTTATTCTCAGCCATTACTTTTTCGATCCATGCGGTGAGTTCCGGCAGTGATTCCGCTTCATCTATAAGTGGTATGACGATCGATAGGTCCATTGATTATTTTCTCCTGGTTAAAATGGCAGAAACGGCAGCGGTAACGGCTGCGCCAATGATCAAATATCCGAAAATAGAACCATAAACAAGCGCCATTGCATACCCATTTTCGTAACGGGCCGCTTCAGTATTGATCTCATCGGGTGTCTTTGAATTGTCTTTGATCAGCAGTTGATCTTCTTTATAAAGCCGCGCAGCCTCTTCGGCAAATTCAGGATGCATTTTGGTAAATATAAAAGTATAGATAACGGTCAGCAGGGTTGCTATGATAAAGCACCTGAACCCTGTATTAAAATTGTCGCCAAACTTACCCGTATAGGCAGGCGAATTTTTATGGGCGATCAATGTCCAGCAGATCCCTGCAGCATAGACCGCATACACCAGGTAATGCAGCGGGGAGGTCACCGGGATATAATTATAAGCGAACAGGGAAAAGCTGATCATGATCAGCCCTGTTATTGCGCCTTTAATGAGTGGTGTAACGTTCATCGTGTTTTCAGGTAAGGGTAGTGATACCCCGGTTAATGATCCCGGCTACCTTTCCGGTCAATTCTTTCCCGATAAAAGGAGAGTTGGTTGATTTGGAATGAATATTTTCCCGGGAGACTGTCCATTTTTTTACCGGGTCGAACAATGTGAGCGATGCCGGTTCGCCTTCTTTGATCACCATGGCGGGGAGACCGAATAATTTCCGGGGGTTCACGGATAAAAGTTCAACCCATTTTTCAGGTGTCATGGAAGGCACTGCGGTATTCATTACCGCGAAAGCTGTTTCCAGCCCGATCATCCCATTTTTTGCATATTCAAATTCGACTATTTTGCTGTCAGGCTCGTGCGGTAAATGATGCGAGGCAATACAATCGACCAGGCCATCCGCTACCGCTTTTTGTAATGCTGCTCTTTCATCTTTAGTACGGATAGGAGGATTTACTTTCAGGTTAGTATCATAACCTTCCAGGTCTTCATCGCTGAAAAATAAGTGGTAAGGGGTAACCGAACAACTTACAGCGGTGCCGCTATCTTTTCCTCTTTTAATATACTCCAAGGATTTTTTGGTGCTGACACCGGTGAAATGCAGGGCAGACCCGGCATATCTCGCCAGTTTGATATCCCTTGCCACGATCAGTTCTTCGGCCATGGCCGGTTTGCCCGGTAATCCCAGTTGGGTGGAAACGATCCCTTCATTCATCAGTCCATGAGGGTTGATACTTTTATCATCAGGTACCTGGATACAAATGCCATCAAAGGCTTTGACATATTGAAGCGCTTTTACCAATAACCCGGCTGATTGAATGGGGTTGAGACCATCACTGAAAGCAACGGCACCGCTTGCTTTCATATCATACATTTCCGCGAGTTCTTTTCCTTCGGTGTTTTTTGTGATCGCCCCGATCGGGTGAATATTGACGGGAAGAGCCTTGCTTTTTTGAACGATATATTCAACCCCTGCCTTATTATGTATTACAGGATTGGTATTGGGAATCAATAGTACATCGGTATATCCTCCTGCTGCTGCCGAGGCTGCCCCTGTTTCCAGGGTTTCCTTGTATTCATAACCCGGATCCGCAAAATTGGCAAATGTATCCACCCATCCCGGTGATACATGAATGCCATCAATAGCGATCTCTTTATCCGCTTTAGTCGTGATCTTTTGGGCGATCTGCTCAATGATCCCGTTTTCAATAAAAATATCAGTGACTTGTCCGTTGTGGAGAGAATGGGGATCTACAACCCGGGCCTGCTTAATGAGTAGCTTCATTAAGGGGCGAAGATAAAGGTTCTTTTTGATTGTAAAATAAACAGATGATTTATTATTTATATGTGCAATAATTTCCCATTTGTCAACCACTTGGATTGAATTTCTGTAACAACTACTTTCACCTTTGTGCCTTTTATTCCGGTATTAGGTATATTTCTTGTCCTTACATCACCTGGTTTTAAATTGGTAAACGTATAAGGTGTATTTTGGTAAAGCTCACCCTTTACCAAGTACACATTAACTTCAAGATTTACAATCTGGAAAACT
>JANOHQ010000251.1:0-3659 GCA_031406595.1 Chitinophagaceae bacterium | reverse complement strand
CGATCTTCGTATGGCCCGAGAATAGCTGTTCTGTCATCGCCGGTGCCAACTCCATATTCGGTTTTACAAAGAGCACTGCTTGTTTCCAGGCCCCAGAGCTGCATATAGGTGCTGTCTGAATTGCCGTATTGCCGTTCAAAGTAAAGGGAGACATCAATGTCTTTGTATTTCGCCTTGATTGTATCCTGCCAGTACCCCGGAGAATCAATGACCATCCTGAATTTGAATTGCTGGTTTACGAGTTTTTCCAGTTCACTTTCTCTCATTCCGATCTGTAACTCGCCGATACCGTCTTTGGTGAGCGTGTATTCACTTTTCTCCACTTTTTTCTCCGGCTGTTTTTTATCCTTTTCCTTTTGGCTACAGCTGAAAAGAACAAAAGCAGCAAGCAGGTATAACAAGAAATTTTTCATAATGAGTGGTTTAAGTTTCTGATAATGCTATTTTTTAAAGGTTCTGTTCCCGGTACCGCTAATGGGTCATTGATCACCTGTTACTTCCTGGCTTATGTCCTCTCTTAAGTGAGCTGTTAGTTCAAAGGACACCACTTTCTTATTCAGGAGGAACAATCGTATCATGTAAACGCCGGTATCATCGGTGATACTGACGGTACTCTTGCCTTTGCCTTTCTCTGTTTCATAATAATTTACATAGCCCGACTGGATATTAACAGGGTAATTTTCATACGCTGTGATGATCTTTAATGGATCGGAGCCGATGCCAATACCGGATGTTGTTTTGCATAAGGGGCTGCTGGCCCGTATCCCCATCAGCCGCCAGTGAAAGGTTTGCGGGGCGTAGTAGTGCTTTTCAAATTCAAGCTGAACAGGGATATTTTTATACTTTAGCCTGGCCGTATCTGTGTAGAAATTGTTTACGGTGTCCAGGTGATTGTTGAGTGGTATTTTTTGCTTCAGCAATTTTTCCAGGTCTGCCTGCGTCGTTCCCATTTTTAATGAGCCCAATCCTTCCATACTAATGAGATAGTCTTTATTCTGGGCGGTTGCATGGCTGGCTGCTATGATAAGAATGAACAAGAATATTTTTTTCATAACAAAGAGAATTAAATTAGTTTTTAAATAGTGGATAATGGAAGGATTCACTAAGGTCATTCTTCATCATCGTAAACCGGGAATATTTCAAAAGACACTACTTTTTTGTTGACCAGGTTAAATAAGATCGTATATCCCTCTACATCTTCCCTGACACTGATGGTGCTCATTGTCTTACTTTTTTCTTTACCCTCATTAAAATATACAGGCATGATATCCATGTAGTAACCATTAAAGGCGCTAATGATCTTTAGTTTATCGGACCCGATCCCGATCCCGGATGCTGTTTTGCATAGAGGGCTTTTAGCCCCGATCCAACGGACAGTCATGTAGAAGCTGTCATTGGTCACGTATCTCCGCTGAAAGTTTACTTCAACGTCAATATTTTTGTACCTGATCTTTGCGGAATCATACCATGCACCGCTTATCGTATCGTCCGGATTTGTCAGCGGTATTTTTTTAGCGATCAATTTTTCCAGCTCGGCCTGGCTCATACCCAGTTTTATGGCGCCAAGTCCGTCTGTACTTATCAGATAATCCTTATTTTGGGCAGCTACATTTACAGTGAGGAGAATAAATAAGACAGGTAACAGCTTTTTCATAACAATAAGGTTTGGTCTTATTGAAATTATTAAAATAAGTTCAATGGCGCAAAATATCATCACTTTTCATTCCGGGAACTTTCATACCATCTGTCGTAAACTGGCAAAGATCGATGCTGATCTTGCCGGTATTATAAAGGAACACGGTTACCCGCCCATGTGGATCCGGCCTGCAACCTTCCAGAGCCTGGTTCTCTTTATCCTGGAACAGCAGGTGTCCCTGGCATCGGCTTACGCAGCCTTTAAAAGACTAAAGGAAAAGATCGGGTTCGTTACCCCCGCGAAGATCCTGGCGATGACGGACCAGGAATTGAGGGATTGCTACTTTAGCCGCCAGAAGATCGTGTATGCAAGAGAACTGGCAATGGTCATCCAGTCACGGAAAATGAAACTGCGATCGTTCCCCCTCCTTGCCGATGAAGAAGTGCGGAATGAAATGATCAAAATAAAAGGTATCGGTCACTGGACAGTGGATGTGTACCTGATGCATTCATTACAGCGCTCTGACCTTTTCCCTTTGGGCGATATTGCGCTGGTGAATAGTTTGAAGGAAGTGAAAGGTCTTCCAAAAGATATAAGTAAAGAAAAGATGTTGCAGATCGCTGAAGCATGGCGACCGAATCGGACGGTGGCGGCGATGATACTATGGCATGCGTATATAAAGAAAAGGGGAATAAAATTGCAGGGATAAGAATGTTTACTTTTTTAACTCTCCCGTGATGTACCGGTAAAAATGAGCCATATTCTCTTCCGGGCCATTCGTCAGTCTTTTATACGCCTTACCTACCGGGAATATTTTATTGTCCCCTGTTTCCAGCAGGATCGTATTGCCTTCTTTCATAAAATCTTCGATGACCCAGCTGCCACCATGATGTTTGATCAGCACTTCACCCCAATAACCACCCAGCATTTTTGATACCTGGATCATCGATTCTTCCGACGGGGTCTTGCGAAACAGTTTCTTAAAGAAAGTTTTGGGAATAGCTGTATAAAGTAAGGTGCAAAATTTTTCGAGTTGATCGATACTTTCTTCGGAGAAGTCCAGTTTTATTTTGAATTTAGCAGCATACTCCACAGCATCTTCTGCATAAGCGGCCATCATATCATTTATGCCAAAGCGGTTACAATCTGCTTTTGGTATTACATCCGCCATATTTTACATGTTCAATCCGCCACACACGCTCAGTGTTTGGCCAGTTATATAAGAAGACATATCAGAAGCCAGGAACAATGCGGTATTGGCAATATCTTCCGGCGAAGCAAACTTGCCCAGCGGGATACCGGCCTTGTATTTATCAGCGCCTTCACCATCCTTTAAATAAGAGGTCATATCTGTTTCCACGAAACCCGGGGCGATGGCATTGCAACGGATATTACGGCTGCCCAGTTCTTTCGCTACTGATTTGGTAAAACCGATGATCCCGGCTTTGGATGCGGCATAACTGCTTTGCCCTGCATTCCCGATCTCACCGATGATCGAGCTCATATTGATGATCGATCCCGATTTCGCTTTCATCATCGGGCGGATCACCTGCTTGGTCATATAGAACACACTGTTCAGGTTTACCTGTATCACATCATTCCATTGCTCGGGTGTCATCCGCAACAATAGGTTGTCTTTCGAGATACCCGCATTATTCACACAAATATCTATGTTGCCAAATTCTTTCAATGTATCGGTTACAAAGGCTTCGCATTGTGCAAAGTCGCCGGCATTACTTTTATATGCTTTGGCTTTTACACCCAGCCCGGTTAATTTATTTTCCAGCGCAGTAGCTTTTTCAGCGCTGCTATCACTGATATAGGTAAAAGCCACGTTGGCACCCTGTTCTGCAAATTTGACAGCAATGGCTTCACCGATACCGCGGGCGGCGCCGGTAACGATTGCGACTTTTCCTTCGAGTAATTTCATGTGTTATTTTTTTAGCCACATAGTATATCCACATAAATTATCATCGCTTTTTGTATAAACTAGCTCGATAATTTATATGGATATTTCATGTTG
>JANOHQ010000220.1:0-4182 GCA_031406595.1 Chitinophagaceae bacterium | reverse complement strand
CCAACAGTGATACTGTTATTTTTCATGGTGAACTGACGGCCATCAATTTCGATCTTCAGCTCGGTGGTGGTGCCAGGAGCTGAAATGCTCAGGCGGCTTCCGTCGAAAGCCAGCAGTGAAAGTGAAAACAGTGAGCTTAGTAAAAGGGTAGAAAATTTTTTCATGTTATTTGTTTTAGGGTTATTTAAAATTGGTTCTGGTTCCATTATTTCCAAACCCATGCCACCGTGCCAAAAAACGATTCAATGAAATGTTAAAGCAAACTACCCTGTATTGCAGCTAGTTGCGGATTTTTGCAGGAGTTAGCGCCAGTCAAGCTTTCCGTAAGCGGGAATTTCTTTCCCCGGTTGATGTTTAATGAAAACATAAAATGATTATCATCCTGGCAACGATCAGCTACCCAACCTTTATTATGAAATCACCCGTCCTTTAGCATCTAATGGTCGCATAGTTTTGATACCGGCCAAAGACCGTCTAAACCCGGTAACAAGTACACAATAAGATTAATTACCTTTCATAAAATTTGGACACATGAAGATCCTATTTATTAAATCAATATTCCTGACGATGATACTATTCAGTATTTTCTCTAACGGCGGCAATGCCCAGGGCCCGTTGAAGAATTATGCGAAAGAATGGAAGAAGGTGGAAAATTTTGCCAAAAAAGGATTGCCTAAATCCGCACTCGAAGAAACAAAGAAGATCTATACGCTGGCCAAAGCCGAGAAACAGGATGCCCAGGTGATCAAGGCACTGGTATATATGACGGGGTTGCAAAGTGAGAACCGGGAAGACAACGAGATCTTCTCCATTGCCGAACTGGAAAAAGAGATCGCCGGTAGTAAAGAACCGGTGACCGCTATCTTAAAAAGCATACAAGCTGAGATCTATTATAATTATTACCAGCAGCATCGCTGGCAGTTCTATAACCGCACAAAAACGGCCAACTTCAGTAAAACGGATATTGCTACATGGGATGGCGAAGATTTTCATAAAAAAATTACCGAACTCTACCTGCAATCTATTAAACAGGACAAATTGCTCCAGCAAACAAAACTGGAAACTTTTGATGCTATTATCGTCAGGGGCAATATGCGTCACCTCCGCCCCACCCTGTACGACCTCCTGGTTCACCGGGCACTGAATTATTTTGGGGATGACGAAAGGGATATTAAAAAACCGGCTTATGCATTCGAGATCAACCAGGCAAGTGCTTTTGACCCGGCCGCCGATTTTGTGACCCGTAAGTTCACGACAAAAGATTCTGTCTCTTTAGAGCACAAGGCCCTGCTCCTCTACCAGGAACTGATCAGCTTTCACCTTAAAGATGCCCGGCCGGATGCATTGATCGATGCGGATCTCTTACGTATGCAATTCGTACGATCAAATTCCACACACCCGGAAAAGGACCAGTTATACTTTAATACGGTCAACCATATCGCCAACCAGTATGCCAACCTCCCTGCCGCGGCACAGGCATGGTACCTGGTAGCAGCCTGGCATGAACAAAAAGCAAACGAATACAAACCTTTTGGTGATACTACCCATCGTCTCTCCCGGGTAAAAGCAAAAGAGATACTGGAAAGGGTCACCGCCCAGAAAGATTCGTCGGAAGGAAAGATGAACGCTTACAATCTTCTCAAAACGATCAATAGCCGCTCATTCCAGTTCAGCGTAGAAAAAGTGAATGTAACCGGTCAGCCATTCAGGGCCTTTGTAAAATTCCGGAATACAGGCAATCTTTACTTTAAGGTCATCAAAGCCGATGAGAACCTGAAAAAACAACTCGAGAACCAATATGATGAAAAATACTGGCCGGCATTGATCGCAGCTGCCCCGGTAAAGACCTGGCAGCAAACATTACCGGCTACCGGCGACCTGCAGGAACATAGTACGGAAATAAAGATAGATGCATTACCCGGCGGTGAATATATCCTGCTGGCTTCATCTGAAAAAGAATTCAGCGCAAAGAAAGCGATCGTTGGTGCAAGGCTCTTTTATGTTTCAGATATTAGTTATGTCAACAACAGTGAGGATTTCTTTGTACTGAACCGCGACAATGGAAAACCATTGGGCAGTGCTGCTGTACAGGTCTGGGAACAGAAATATGACTACAAACAATCCAAATATGTAAAAGAAAAAGGCAAACTATATACCACCGATGCCAATGGCTTTTTCAAAATGGAAAGGGCCAAAAGGGAAACGAATAATTATAGCAGTTATTCCTACCTGCTCGATATCACTCATGGAAAGGATCACCTCTTCATGAATGACTATGTATACGATTACTATTATTACCAGTCACCGGATGCCGAAGAAACAAAGACCATTACATCCGTACACCTGTTCACCGACAGGAGTATTTACCGGCCGGGGCAAACGGTGTTTTTTAAAGGGATCGTGCTCAGCCGCAATGCCAAAAACAAAACGGGCGGGGTAAAAGCTGATTACGCCACCACCATTATTCTCCGGGATGCCAATTATAAAGATGTTGATACGATCAAAGTACGGACCAATGAATATGGTTCTTTCAGTGGTAAATTTCAACTGCCACAGAGCGGAATGAACGGCCAGTTCAGCATCTATACAAAAACAGACAATGGCAACGCGGGTTTCCGGGTAGAAGAATACAAGCGGCCAAAATTCTTTGTGGACTATGAGCCCATTAAAGGAACTTATAAGGTAAATGATAAAATAAAGATCACCGGTATCGCTAAAGCCTACGCAGGTAACAATATCGACGGGGCCACAGTGAAATACCGTATTGTCCGCCAGCCGCGGTACCTCTATCCCTGGTTATTCTGGCGTTGGTGGCAGCCACCGAGTGAAGAAATGGAGATCGCTCATGGTGAAATAAAAACTGACAAGGACGGAAAATTCGTGGTGGAGTTCACCGCTATCCCCGACCTGAAGATTGATAAGAAATTTGAGCCTGTATTTGATTACACCGTATATGCAGATGTAACCGATATCAATGGCGAGACAAGAAGCGGGGAACAAATGGTATCCGTTAGTTATAAATCACTGATGCTGGTGAGTTCGATTCCCGCAACACTTCCGGCCGACAGCCTGAAGAGTTTGTATATCCGCACACAGAATATGAACGGCGAATACGAGCCCGCAAAAGTAAAAGTGGTGTTTACCCGGTTAAAAGAAGAAAAACGCCTGATCCGGGACCGCTATTGGGAAAGACCCGACCAGTTTGTGATGAGCAAAGATGAATATGTACGGAACTTTCCTTACGATGAATATGATAACGAAAGCGATTTCAAGAGCTGGGGAAAAGGAGACAAGGCTTTTGAGAAAACGGACTCGGCATTAACGACCGGCAAATGGGATTTGAATGGCCCCAAACTGGCTCCGGGTTTTTACATGATAGAAATGGAAACCAAAGACAAGGATGGCCAGACAGTAAAAGATGTGAAGTATATAGAACTGTTTGATGAAAAGAGTAACCAGCTCAACCGTCCTGATTATTTATGGACAGGAATACAGAAAACAACAGTAGAGCCCGGTGAGATCGCCAAAATAGAATTGGGTACGGCAGCAGACAACCTGTTCCTGGTGCAGCAACTCGATAAGGGAACCGGCAGCCTGCGTCCCTCTACCAACTATTCATTCATCACATTGAATAAAGAAAAGAAAATATTCAATTTTGATGTTACAGAGACAGACCGCGGTGGTTATGGCACCGGCTGGATGTTTATTAAACACAACCGTTTTTACCAGGTGAATCAAACGATCAGTATTCCCTGGACCAATAAAGAACTGAAGATAGAATATGCTACCTACCGCGATAAAACATTACCCGGCAGTGAAGAGAAATGGAAATTGAAAATAAGCGGTTATAAAAATGAGAAACTGGCGGCAGAAATGCTGGCGGGTATGTATGATGCTTCGCTTGACCAGTTTTATCCGCATGGCTGGAGCCAGCCCTATATCTGGTCATACTATTATAATAACAGGAGCTGGTCCGGTTCGCAAAACTTTGCCCGGATCGAATCCAATCAACGCTATGTTCCCGAGGAAGGATCGAAATCGGTTGACAAACGCTACGACGAATTTCTTGCCGCCTATGTTTTTTCGCCACACTACAGGGGAAGCATTGGCCCCTTGTATTGGGAAAACCCGTTGAATTATCTATATGGAGAGACCCGGAACCCGCGGTTGATGCGGCTGGCC
>JANOHQ010000424.1:0-3070 GCA_031406595.1 Chitinophagaceae bacterium | reverse complement strand
GCGCGGCGATCCGGCCCAGGTCTTCGGTCGGGCGCGGGAACTCGATCTCCATGTCGACTTCCGCTTCCTCGCCGTAGAGCTGCTGCGCTTCGGCCAGGGAAATCTGGTTGGGCGGATCGGTGACTTCCTCGACGATGCGCTTCACCGCGCAGAGCTCGATCTGGCCGGTCTCGGTGTTGAACTTCGCCCGCAGCGTCTCGTTCTTGTAGCGCTTGCGCGCGGCCGCCTCGATCGCGTCCTGCACGGCGCCGATGATCACTTCCGGCTCGATTCCCCCGCTGCTTTTTTAGGCAACCCCATTACATAAAGCAACGTTTAGCTAAAGGATTTATCTCCAGGGATATCTATGCCTTTTTGGCAACATTAAACAGGACCTGCCTGCCAGTATTTTTGATCAACCTAAACCAGCAATTTCAATGAATAAACCAGCAATCAATTATAAAGCCCGGTTTGCAGGGCAACGATAAAGAGATTTTTTATACATTAGCTTCCAGAAACAAAAAAATTCATGACCACCGTGGATAGACAGCAAGAACCAGGGCCTGATGATATAGACCTGCTTTTATTGATAGAGCGGGGTTTGCTTTTTTTTAAGAAATACAGATGGGTATTTATAATAGCGATAATACTGGGTATTGCGGCAGGAATATTAAAGCATCGTGCTGCTACTAAGGTGTATAAGTCGCGGATGATTGTTCATTCCTTCCTGCTCACCAACCAGGAGGAGATCGGGATCATCAGTAACTGGAATGAACTTTTAAAGAAAGGAGAGCATGCCACGCTTGCAGCACTCTTTAATTGCAGCGAAACAACGCTTCAGCATCTCAAGCAAATAAAAGCAGAAGAACTGCAAAAAGTATTTACCCCGACCAATCCTAATGGGTTTCAAATTGAAGTAACGGTGACCAACAATTCGGTATTAAATGAAGTACAAAATGGGATCGTGTATGGCTTTGAGAATACGCCTTTTGTCAGGGAAAAAATGATGGTGAGAAGAGCCAACCTGGCAGAACTCATTGCTATTACGGGCACTGAAATTCAAAAACTGGATTCCACAAAAAGGAATGTAGAGAATATGATCCGCGGCAATGGCAGAAGTTCTTCTACGATCATCGTTGATGCTGCAGGTATCAACCGGCAGGTGGTCGAAATGAACGAGAAACTCCTGAATCTCCGGCAAGAGTTGAAATTTGCTAATGCCGTACAGGTGTTGCAGAATTTTAGTGCATTCAGTAAACCAACCGGGCCAAGGTTAATTGTTTCACTTTTTTTTGGCTTGCTTGTATTCCTGTCGATTGCCTATATATACGCCTTGATCAGCTCAGTGAATGAGAAATTGAAAAGCCGTTCCCGTTTAAGAAACAGCCAGTAATAGCTTACGATTTTTAAGATCAGGGCCTAACCCGAAATGAAATGAACACGTCCAAAGCTATTTCGTTGCTCAACCAGGTTCTTTATCTCATCTTTTTCACCAGTTTGATCTGTTCTTTCCGGGCGATCACCAGTATTGTTATCGGGCTTATACTTTTAACAGGACTTATCACCAACAGGTCATCACTATTAACTTTTTCAAAAAAAGGACCGGATATTTATTTTATGGCAGGTTGTATTCTCTTTTTCCTGCTGCAAATGGTTTCACTGCTGTATACCCGGGATCAACAGGAAGGATTGGATCATGTTCGTTTAAAAAGCGGTTTGGCTATAACTCCGCTGGCCTTTTATTGTTCAGGCTACCTAGATAATAAAACAACAGGGAGATTGGTTTATTATTTTTGTCTATTGCTGGCCCTGGCATCGGTCTATTGTCTTGTTATTGTTTTTTCCCGTTACCAGGAGACTGGTGATCCTTCTGTATTTTACTACCACCAGTTGGTAAGCCCTCTAAAACAGCATGCCGTTTATTTTTCCCTTTTTGTTTTTATTGCGCTTGTTTTTTTATGGGAAAGTCTAAAGGAAAAGAAGATCATTGCAAAGAACACCGTATATATTACTCTCATTATTTATTTTTCAGCCTTTCTTTTTTTACTTTCTTCAAAACTGGTGCTGGGTTTCTATGTTTTGTATTTGCTTCATTATTTTACGAAGTCCTTTAGAAATAGTGGCCGGCGAAAGATGATCCCCCTTGTACTCCTGGTCCTGTTTATAGTCTCACTCACGCTGGCTTTAACCACTCCAAATCCGGTCACTAAAAGGTTTGCAGAGATCGTAAAAGGTGATATTGCCCTGGTAAAACAAAAAACCTTTACGCCTGCAGATTCTTTCAACGGGTTACAGTTCAGACTGCTTCAGTGGAAGTTTGTTCCCCAGATCCTGGACGAAAATAAAGCCTGGCTGGCCGGAATGAGTAATGGAGATGCTCAATCAAGCCTTGACAGGAAGTATGTCTCTAAAAACATGTATATCGGTGAGGTCGAAAGGAAGGACCGGGGGTTTTTAGGTTATAACACGCATAACCAGTTTCTCGAAGCGTTATTACAAAATGGGATCATAGGCTTAGCAATTTTTCTTTTCATTTGTTGCTGCCTTGTAAAAATGTCATCGGAGGTAAAAAATACCGGGTCTGTTTTTGTTATCCTGTTGCTGCTTGCTTATGCATTGACTGAATCGGTTTTAGAAACGCAGTATGGGATCATCATCTTCACTTTTTTCCCGCTTTGGCTGTATTGGGGGAGTCTGACGTCTCGAAGAGCGTCTGACTCCTAAAACCCACTTTTTTCCATCCCCAGCAAACCTTTTCCCTCTTTATTCCGATTGATAGTGATAAGTACTCAATTAATTAAAAACCAGTGATGTACCCACTGTCCGCCGTAATAATAACCTTCAACGAAGAGCACAATATTGAACGATGCATCCGCTCGGTCAGACAAGTGGCTGACGAGATCATCGTACTCGATTCGTTTTCCACGGACGAGACCGCCAGCATTGCCCGTAGCCTCGGAGCTACCGTTTACCAGGAAAAATTCAGGGGATATATAGGGCAAAAAAATTTTGCCATCAAACTCGCCTCACATAATTATATCCTGAGCCTCGATGCCGATGAGGCTCTCGATGCCAAACTGGTGCATTCCAT
>JANOHQ010000173.1:0-3600 GCA_031406595.1 Chitinophagaceae bacterium | reverse complement strand
CATTTTTTTAATGGTGAATGGGGTGAGTGAGGAAAGACCCCTGCTGCCATTCTGGATCGGTATGGGGCTGACAGTACTCTCCGTGTTCTTCATGAAAGGACTCACTGTCGTGAGCCCCAATCAATCCTTTGTCTGCACTTTTTTTGGGAAGTATACGGGTACTGTTAAAAGGAACGGCTTACTATTTGTGAATCCCTTATTCGGGAAACAGCGCATTTCGCTCCGGAAAAATAATTTTGAGAGCGCCAAACTAAAAGTGAATGATAAGATCGGTAACCCGGTAGAGATCGCTGCTGTTATTGTGTGGCAGGTTGACAATACCTACAAGGCGGCCTATGAAGTATCTAACTATGACCAGTACGTGAAAACGCAGAGTGAATCGGCGATACGGCACCTGGCGACTACCTGCCCCTACGATGAAATGGAGGACAGCGGAGCCACCGTAACACTACGCAGTGGCGGAGCAAAAGTGATTGAGATGCTGGAGCAGGAACTCAGTGAACGCTTAATGGAAGCGGGTATTGTCGTTAAGGAAGCGAGGATCACTCACCTGTCTTATGCGCCCGAGATCGCCGGGGATATGCTGCGCAGACAACAGGCTACTGCGATCGTTGCGGCGAGATTCAAGATCGTAGAAGGTGCTGTGGGTATGGTGGAACTGGCACTGGAAATGCTGAGTAAAAAGCAGATAGTAAATTTGGATGAAGAGAAAAAAGCAGCGATGGTGAGTAACCTGATGGTGGTATTGTGCGGTGAAAAAGCAGCAACCCCTGTGTTGAATACCGGTACCCTGTATCAATAATTTAATTTTGTTCTGTGAGCGAGAAGAAATCATTTGTACTACGCATCGATAATGAAACCTACAAAGCGCTGGAGAAATGGGCTTCGGACCAGTTTCGCAGCGTGAACGGGCAGATCGAGTGGATACTGTCGCAGCGATTGCGGGAGGAGAAACGTTTGCAGGATCCGGCGTCGCGGGTGACAAGAGATGAAAAAAAGAAAAACTAAGAGTCTAGAAGGAGTGGAAAGAGCAAAAGAGAAAGAGGCAAAGGTGTGGCCTCCTATCCTCTACCTCTGAGCTTCGCTCGCAACCTTCGGTTGTCTCCGTAAGAGGAAAGGAGAATTCGAAGTGACAATGAGACTATTGACAACCTGTAATCTTAAATTGGACAGAGATCTAAAAATAAGAAGGAGACAAAGAGCATTCGGGTTCCGCTCTTTGTCTCCTTTACTCTTTTTAGCCTCTTAGCCTAAAATCCTTTCTTCTCCTGTGCTTTCTGCATCGGGTTGCCGCTTTGTCCGCCGCCGCCTCTTGCACCACCTTGTCTTCCCTTGAAGATGGTGAACTTAGACGGTTCAGGAACACTGTTGATACTGTTGTTGCTTTCATTGATATCGGCAGTCTCCCGGTAAGGATCCAGTTTTACAGAAGCCACTTCTTTATCCTTGATAAATGTTTTGATCACTTTGTTCTCATTCAATCTCCACACCTGGGCTGGTATACGGTCGATCTCTTTGCTGCCATCTTTATAGGTCCACTCAATGATGATCGGCATCACCAAACCGCCCTTATTGCTGAACGTGAGTTCATACATATTCTTGTTCTCGTATTTCTGTTTTTCTGCTTCGGTCAATCCAACAGGTGTATTGGCCGGGATCTTTACTTCAAACTTGGTGCTGTCATATGCCTCAATGCCGCGTGCATAACGCCAGTAGAAGTCGCGGTTGCTTGTATCCACATCCGTCTGGAATTTAATGGTCTTGTCTTCCCGGTTCCGGATCTTGGAAATATCGTCAAATGTGGGCACCAGTGGTTTGTCGATCGAACGCTTGATGGTTGATTCTTTTGTTTCCGACTGCACTGCTGTTATATCGGCTTTCGCAAATTTCATGGTATCAAGTGAAATATCGCATACTTCTGTGCTGTAGAACCAGCCTCTCCAGAACCAGTCAAGGTCTTCGCCGCTGGCATCTTTAAGTGTGCGGAAAAAATCAGCAGGCTCGGGATGTTTGAATGCCCATCTCCTGGCATATTCTTTAAATGAATAATCAAACAACTCACGACCCATGATCGTTTCCCGCAGGATGTTCAAGCCTGTCGCTGGTTTGGAATAAGCATTGGGTCCAAACTGCACAATGTTCTCGCTGTTGGTCATGATCGGCTCCAGTTGATCCTTTGGCAATTTCATATAATCGGTGATAAACGCTGCAGGTCCGCGGCGGCTGGGAAATTTATTATCCCATAACTCTTCGGTAAGGTATTCCACGAATGTATTCAGTCCCTCATCCATCCAGCTCCACTGGCGTTCATCACTGTTGATGATCATTGGGAAGAAATTATGTCCTACTTCATGGATGATCACACCCAGCATGCCGTTCCTGGTTCCTTCGCTGTAGGTGCCGTCTTTTTCGGTACGACCGAAATTGAAGCAGATCATCGGGTATTCCATACCACTGCTGGCTTCGATACTCTGGGCAACAGGGTAGGGGTAAGGGATCGTGAATTTGGAATAGGTCTTGATAGTATGTTCTACCGCTTTGGACGAAAACTTACGGTACAGCCCATACGCTTCTTTGGCATAACCGCTCATACACATTACTTTCTTTCCTTCGATCTTTGTGGCGAGTGCATCCCAGATGAATTTGCGGGAAGAACCCCAGGCAAAGTCACGAACGTTATCTGCTTTGAAGATCCAGGTTTTCTTGCGGGGCGAAGCTGAAGCAATCATCGCCGGACCATTCTTCTCTGCTGCTTTAGCTTCAGCAAGGGTTACGATCTCGATCGGCTCTGATGATGTTTGTGCTTTGTTCCATCTTGCCATCTGCGCTGGGGTAAGCACTGCAGCATAATTTTGGCCTTCACCTGTTGACATTACTATATGGTCGGCCGGCACGGTCATCTGTACTTTGAAATTGCCGAATGTGAGGGCAAATTCGCCCCTGCCGGTGAACTGGTGGTTCTGCCATCCCTGGAAATCGCTGTATACACAAAGACGGGGATACCACTGGCTCATTGTGAATTCATGGTTGCCGTCTTCGGGAAAGAATTCATAACCACCACGCCCGCCCCGGCTCATCCTGTCGGATAATTTATAGTTCCAGTCGAGCTTGAAAACGAAGCGCTGACCCGGTTTTAGGGGAACAGGTAATTCAACCCGCATCATCGTTTTATTGACCGTGTACTTTAGTGCTTTACCGGCTGCGTCGGTCAGTTTTAGAATTTTAAAACCAAAGCCGTTATCACCTTTTGCTTCATCCACACGGTCGAGTTGTTGCGGGCTGGTTTGCTTATTCATAGGGTTACTGCCCTGGTAATTAGCGTTGTTCACGCTGCTGTGCTGGTTCTCATCCATCTGTAACCAGAGATAGGTGAGTACATCAGGAGAATTATTAAAATAAGTAACGGTCTCGCTACCATTCAGCTTCAGGTTCTTTTCATCGAGTTCGCATTTGATGTCATAGTCACAACGCTGCTGCCAGTACTTGGTGCCGGGGGCTCCGCTGGCGGTGCGGTATTCATTGGGTGTGGGGAATGTGCCACCCATTTGCTCGAACTTATTACCGTGGTTGCTGTTCGGGTTGTTGTTAATATTCTGGGCA
>JANOHQ010000170.1:0-27432 GCA_031406595.1 Chitinophagaceae bacterium | reverse complement strand
GTGTAAAAAAAAGAGTTTCCGTGGAAACTCTTTTTTTCATCCCGTTGTTAACAGATGCAATAGAATTGGGCCAGGACCCTGGACTGATTCTACATTATGGGGAATGCATTCTACTTATCCCCCAGGATAATGATCAGTGCGTAAATGATCCCGGGAAGCCAAAACAACAGGGTCAGTATAAGGCTGATCCAAAAACGTTTGTTGATCACGCCTTCATGAAGATACACGGCGAGGGGTGGTAATAATATGGCCAGTATCACCAGCAATACCGTATTCGTGCTGGGTTCATTACCGGCTTTTTTTGCTACCTTAAATTTCTTTAATTCTTTTCTTAACTCTTTTATTTTCAACTTTCTTTCGGCTTTTGGCAGGCTCTTGAATCCTTCGATGGCTGCCTTTACCGCAGCCGGGCTAGGTTCCTCTGTGGCAGGTGAAGCAGGCAGAATAACAGCGGCGGATAATGGAGTGATGGAACTGGCGAGAATAAGCAATGCGAGGAAGGACAATACAAGTCTTTTCATATTTGTTGTTTTAGTTGGGGTTTAAATACGGATAGTACTGCCCAAGTAATGTGCCGGGTTATAAAAGCGAGCCCCGTCTGGTTTGAAACTAGACGGGGCTCGCAAAATAGTTTGAAGAAAATATGTTACATGATATCCATCGCTTTTACAAAAGCAGTGGTCTGGAAGGGGAGGATCAGGGTGAGCCATTCCCAATGGGTAACGATAGCAAAGATCAATGCGGCAGTAGAAGCGAGGCAAACGAGCCACCAGATACCTTTATATTTTTTTGTTTGTTCCATCTTTCTTTACAGTTTATGTTTATCGCCATTTAAGACAGTGCAAAAATAAGGCGGCATTGCTGAATGAAAAAAAGAGTTTTCAACTTATTCACAACACTGTTTTCGGTATCTCTGAACCACATAGTCACATAGTAACATAGGATTTCACATAGACTATGTGTTTTTCTAATGTGCCCTATGAATCTATATGGTTCAAACCCTGCTGGCGCAAGGTGGCATAACAGCCCATACCCTTGTGCAAAAGGTCTCCATTCACTTCCGACAGCCCAAATAATTGTCAATAATGGGAAAGCTCAAAAAACCTTTCGCTTTTTTAAAGCGAACGGAACAGCGATCATTACCGCGACAAGCGCGATGATCCATTTTGTATAAACGACCAGGTGATAGTGCCCGAATTCATTCCCGATCTTGGGTTCGTTGATCCAGTTGAACAGGTAAATGTTTTCAGCAATATCACAAGCCCAGGCAACGGTCTGTAATAATGCAGCGCCAAACAGGATCTTCCGCGCAAGTGGAGCACGGGCTTTTTCCCTTCCCATCATACAAAGTGCTGCAATACCCGGATATACACCGGCCATGAATGCAAAATCAAAACTAAGATGATAGCGGAGTATGGTCTTAACGTGTGAGTCAAGCCCTCCAAGGATAGCAGCCAGCTTCTCTTTTGAATAACTTATCTCAAGCCCGATAATGGTGAATAGTTGCCCGTTTTGGCGGAGATCACCCTCCATCCATTTCATACAGAAGGCCGTTCCGGCAAATACACCGAGACAGAACAGGAACAGGGCTCTCCATCGCTTATAATTAGTAGTCATTGGTTTACAACAAATATTTTTCGGTTTGTTTGAAATAAAAGTACGAACCTTGCCTGCTTTTTTCTATTTTCGTACACATTGTGTTCTAAAAACACAATATTTGCCTTATCAAGAACCAACGATTGCAATGAAGCTTCAGTTTTACCTCCGTTTTCATACCCGTTTTGGACAGACTCTGTGGATCAGCGGGAACACCGAAGAACTGGGAAATAATGACCCTGATAAAGCTTTCCCGCTCGATTACCTGAATGAAGAATTCTGGACAGGCGTGATCACTATAAAGAAAAAAGAGTCACCCAAAAATATTAGCTACAAATACATCCTGAAGAACGAGGATGGCGAACTTCTCTTCGAGTGGGGTAATGACCGGGAGATATCCATTAGTTCCAAGAGTCTGCACGAGATCCAATTGGTGGATACCTGGAGTCATGCAGGTGAATATGAGAATGCTTTTTATTCCGATGCATTCAATAAGGTATTGCTGAAAGAGAACCGGACAAAGATCAAATCCGGCTCCGACAAAAATTTCACCCATATTTTTAAAGTGAAATCCCCTTTATTGAAAAAGCATGAAGTGGTTTGTATCGCAGGCAATGCTGAAAGGCTGGGGGACTGGTCGGAAGAGAAACCCGCTTTATTAAGTGCCGATGGAGATTGGTGGACTGTCAAACTGGATCTTTCCGGCTGCGGGTTCCCCGTGGCATACAAATACGGTGTGTACAATACCCGGGATAAAAAATTCCAGGGATTTGAAGAAGGAAATAACCGGCTGTTGTATAGCGATGGTACAAAGAAAAAACTGACCATCCTGCATGATGGTTTTGTACACCTGCCCAATAATACCTGGAAAGGTGCCGGCGTGGCTATCCCGGTCTTCAGCCTCCGGAGTAAGAACAGTTTTGGTGTCGGGGAATTTGCAGATATCAAATTACTCGTTGATTGGGCAAAAGCTACCGGCTTAAAACTGATACAACTTCTCCCGGTCAATAATACCATTTCCACCCATACCTGGATGGATTCCTACCCCTATTCAGCGATCTCTGCCTTTGCCCTCCATCCCCTGTATATCAACCTGGCAAAAGTGGCCGGGAAGGAATATGCGGACCAGCTCAGTTCCTTGAAAACAAAACAAAAACAGCTGAATGATTTGGACGTTGTCGACTATGAAGAAGTGATGAAATTCAAGTTCCCCGTGTTGAGAGAACTATACGAGGTAATGGGAGCCGAATGTTTTGAATCAGACGATTACAAGCAATTTTTTAAACATAATAAGCATTGGTTAGAGTCCTTTGGAGCTTTCTGCTATTTCCGGGACAAATACGAAACGTCCAATTTCGAGGAATGGAAGACCAACGGGATCTATAACAAGACCGAGATCGATAAACTCTGTTCGCCAAAATCACCTGTGATCAAAGAGATCGGGTACTATTATTTTAACCAGTACCATCTGCACCTGCAACTTAAGGAAGCGGTGGACTATGCGCATAAAAAAGGGATCGTTTTAAAAGGCGATATACCCATCGGGATATCGAGGAACAGTTGCGATGCCTGGGTGGATCCGGAAATGTACAATATGTGCTGGCAGGCCGGGGCGCCACCGGATGATTTCACTGCCGTGGGTCAGAACTGGGGATTCCCAACCTACAACTGGAAGAAAATGCAGGAGAATGGTTTTGACTGGTGGAAAAAGCGCTTTGAGCAAATGAGCAATTATTTCGATGCTTTCCGGATCGATCATATACTGGGCTTCTTCCGTAACTGGAGTATCCCGGCCAATGCGGTGCAAGGGATCATGGGACATTTTGTTCCCTGCTTACCGGTTCATATCAACGAATTCGGGGAGAATGGCATCTGGTTCGATTACCAGCGCTATTGTCACCCCTTTATTACTGATGAAGTAGTGGCTGAATTATTTGGTAAAGAAGCGGAGTACATAAAAGAGACATTCCTTACCGCCAATGAATTTGGTGGTTACGATATGGGAGAGGGCTTTGAAACCCAAAAGCAGGTGGAAGAATATTTTGTTTTGCTGGAAGAAAAAGAAGAAGGGATTGAAAGAAATGATAAGATCAAACTGGGACTCTTCGATCTTGTCTCCAATGTGATCCTGTTCGAAGAAAGCGGGTCGCAGGGCCAGGAATTCCATTTTCGTATCTCGATGGAAAAAACGGTTTCTTTCCAAAACCTGATCCCGCATGTACAGGAAAAGCTAAAGGCTCTTTATATTAATTATTTCTATCGCCGCCAGGATGATTTCTGGTTCAAGGAAGCGATGCACAAACTACCCCAGCTCAAGGCAGCCACTAATATGCTGGTTTGCGGTGAGGACCTGGGTATGGTGCCGCATTGTGTTCCGGATGTCATGAACCAGTTGGGTATTCTCAGCCTCGAGATACAGCGTATGCCTAAAGATCCGAAGAAAGAATTCTTCCATCCCAACGATGCGCCCTACATGTCGGTGATCACACCTTCCACGCACGATATGAGTACGATCAGGGGCTGGTGGGAAGAGAACCGCGAAAGAACCAGTCATTTTTACAACCATGTGCTGGGTCAATGGGGTGATGCGCCACAATACTGCGAATCCTGGATCAACCGGGCCGTGGTACTGCAACATTTATATTCACCGGCAATGTGGAGCATATTTCAGTTGCAGGATATTTTAGGCATGAGTGAAACGCTTCGCCGCGAAGATCCCAACCAGGAGCGGATCAACAACCCGGCAAACCCGAAGAACTACTGGCAGTACCGGATGCATATACCGTTAGAAGAACTGATCAGGCAAACCGAATTTAATGAAGAGCTGGGTGGGTATGTGATGCATAGTGGACGGAGTTGAATAAATAATAAGGAATAAATAAGTCGTTGTACAGTGTAACATTGTTTCAATACTTACTTATTCCGTATTTTCTATTTTTTGTTACTTATTTACTACCAGCGAATATCTTTGCTGCCATGAAACTCGCCTACTATCAGCACAACCTCAAATTCCGCCATCCATTCACCATTTCAAAAGGAACTAAGACTCACCAGCCTACGCTGATCGTGGAACTGGAACATTTCGGCATTAAAGGTTACGGGGAAGCTCCTGCGATCAACTATTACAATATTCCCATAGAAAAAATGATCGAAGACCTGGAAGCAAAAAAAGCGATGATCGAAAAATTCGCTTTCATGGATCCCGAACGATACTGGCATTATCTTCATCATTTATTACCGCAAAATTCCTTTTTGGTTTGTGCTCTCGATATCGCCGCCTGGGATATCTATGGAAAGATGAAGAAGAAAAGGCTCTGTGATCTATGGAGAGGTGACACCTCGAAAAACCCCATTTGCGACTATACGATCGGGATAGACAGCATCGAAAAAATGGTGGCCAAGATGAAAGAAAAACCCTGGCCGATCTATAAGATAAAAGTGGGCACCACCGACGATATCGGGATCGTAAAAGCTTTAAGAGAAAATACAGATGCCACATTGAGGGTAGATGCCAATGCAGCATGGGATGTGGACACTGCTTTAAAACTCATTCCGCAATTAAAAGAACTGGGAGTGGAGCTGGTGGAACAACCGCTTGCCAAAGATGATTGGGAAGGAATGAAAATATTATACAAAGAATCGGCCCTGCCATTATACGCCGATGAGTCCTGTGTGTCAGAAAAAGATGTAGAGAAATGTCATAATAATTTTCACGGTATCAATATCAAGCTCACCAAATGCAGCGGCATCACACCCGCCCGGAGAATGATCGACCGGGCAAAAGAACTCGGGATGAAAGTGATGATCGGGTGTATGAATGAATCGACCGTGGGTTCTGCCGCCATAGCACATTTACTTCCTTTTATAGATCATGTGGATATGGACGGACCGTTGTTGCTGGAAGAAGATCTTGCTACAGGATTGTCCTACGAATATGGGAAAGTGAGTTGCTCAAATGAACCGGGGTTGGGTATTGTATATACGGGCCTCTATAATAAATAATAAGGAACAAATAAGTCGTTGTACAGTGTTGCACTGTTTCAATACTTACTTATTCCTTATTTTCTATTTTTTGTTCCTTATTTCTAAAGTCTACCAAATCCTCACCCGCAAACTATCCGCCCTGTACATCTTATCTCCCGGTTTCACATTGAACGTAGTATAAAACTCATCCACATCCACAAAGGGTCCGTTCACCCTGTACTTGGCAGGGGAGTGGACATCGGTCAACAGGCGGCTTCTCAGTTGTTCTTCCCGCATATGCCCGAGCCATCCCAATGCATAACCACAGAAATAACGTTGCATCGGTGTAAGACCCGCGACTGTTTTATTTTCTTTGTACTGTGTAGTTTTTTTGAATGCTTCAATACCCAGCAGGATGCCGCCGAGATCGGCAATATTTTCACCCAGTGTTGCCTTGCCATTGATATGATAACCTTGCAATGGCTCATATTCATCAAATTGTTTGACCATTACTTCGGCTCTCTTGTTAAACTCCTGTTCATCTTTGGCCGTCCACCAGCTTACCAGGTTTCCTTTATCATCATATTGTCTTCCTTCGTCATCAAAACCATGGGTGATCTCGTGACCAATAGTAGAAGCTCCGCCATAGCCATATACGGTAGCATCATCCAGTTCCTCATCACGATAACCAGGCACTGTGAAGATACCCGCGGGTAGAACAATCTCATTGTTGGACGCATTATAATAGGCGTTGTATGTCTGTGGAAACATATCCCATTCATCCCTGTCAACCCCTTTGCCCAGTTTATTGACCTGGTAATTGTGCAACCAGATATTCGCACTGACCTGGTTCTGGAAATAGCTTTCCTTACCGATCTCCATCGAACTGAAATCTTTCCATTTCTCCGGATAGCCCACTTTCTTTTTCATCGAAGCGAGTTTGGCATAGGCTTTTTGCTTGGTGCTGTCGCTCATCCAGGTGAGTTGCCCGATCCTGTCTTTTAACGCAGCTCTTACCGCTTCCACCATATCTTCATAGCGTTTCCTGGCGGTTTCATTAAAGAACTCTTTCACATACAACTGTCCCAGCATTTCTCCCATTACATTCTCCGAACTCTGGATCGCTCTCTTCCATCTTGGCTTTCTTTCTTTGGCACCGCTGAAGAGTTTACCATAGTTGAATGCAGCGATACCGAATTTATCCGGCAATACTCCGGAGAAATCACTCACCAGATTGAACTTTACATAGCTTTTCCAATCGGCGATAGGCGTGCTCTTCAGCACATTGTCCAACGCTTTGAAGAATTCAGGTTGTCCCACGATAACAGAATCAATGCTTTTTACACCGGTAATGTTTAAGAAGTTAATCCAGTCAACCGAGGCACTCATTTTACCCAGGTCGGCAATGGCCATCTTGTTATAATTCTTATATGAATCTCTCAGGTCAGCCAGTTTGCGGCTGGACTGTGCCAGTTTTGTTTCCAATGCAAGGATGTTCTTTGCAGCAGTTGCCGCCGCAGCAGGATCATCACCAGCCATGGTCAAAACATCAGTGATATATTTTACATAGGCTTCCCGGATCTTCACCGTGGCACTGTCGGCCTTAAAATAATATTCTCTTTCTGGCAAACCGATACCGCCTTGCCATAATTTATAGCTCATCACTTCACTGTTCTTATCATCCTGTGTTACAAAATCAGCAAAGAGGGTAGAGGAACCTGCTTTCTTTAGTTCAGCGACTGTTGCCACCAAACTTTTTACATCGGTGATTGCATTGATCTTGTCAAGCATCGGCTGCAATGGTTTTAATCCATCGGCTTCAATCCTGGCACTGTCCATCGCCATGGTCCAGAAATCACCGATCTTTTGTTCGGAACTTCCTTTGGCTGCATTGGATGCAGCGGCTTTTTCAGATATTTCACGAAGGCGTTTCAGGTTCTCCTCGATCACCAGGTTGCCAATACCCCAGGCAGATTGCTCACCGGGTATCGGGTTCTTTTTGATCCAGCCGCCATTGGCGTACTGGAAAAAATCCTCACCGGGACTTACAGTTGTATCAAGATTGGCTGCCAGCACATCGGCTTTTGAGGTCGCAGCCGACTTTGTTTTATTACCGCAGGAAACCGCCAAAAGAACGAGGGCACTGAGTGCCAGGATAGCAAAGAATGATCGCATATTTATATGATTTACAGGTAATAAAAATAGAGAAATCGGGTTCCTCGCAAAAAAAATTATGATAAACGGATACGAATCAGGCCAATAAAACGTTAAGAAGGCATCCCGAAGCCGTCGGGACGACCCTATTCAAAGTATCCAAATCCTTACCTGTGAAAGCAATCAGAATCCTGACGCTTATACTCTGTATTAGCATAGCCCATCAATCTTCCGCACAAGAGCTTGATCGCTCGGCAACGATATCCCTTTTTACAGGTACCATTAATTACCAGGGTGATGTAAACCCCAACAGTTTTACATTCAAGCATTCCAACCTGGCCACAGGATTGTTTATCCGTAAACCCCTGAACCGCTGGTTCACCTTTCGGGCTGGTGTGAGCCTGGGAAAAATAGAAGCCGCTGATAAATGGAACCGTGATTACCTGCAATCCCGTAACCTGGATTTTACCACATCCATCAAAGAAGCTTATATCGGGTTAGAAGTATCCGTGCTCGACATGTCGATCGGGCGCTTTACACCTTACCTCTACGGTGGCATTGCCGTATTTCATTTCAATCCATGGACCCGGGATAAAGACGGCGTCAAAACCTATCTCAAACCTTTGAGTACAGAAGGACAGGGCTTATCACAGTACCCTGAACAAAAACCGTACAAACTCACCCAACTTTGCCTGCCATTTGGTGCTGGTGCAAAATTCGCTGTCAGCGATGGACTGAGCATCGGTATCGAATTCAGCCAGCGTAAATCATTTACCGACTATATCGACGATGTAAGCACGCATTTTATTGATGGGGCTGTACTGCTCCAGGAAAAAGGCGCCAAAGCAGTAGAACTGGCTTACCGTGCCGATGAAATACCAGGTGGCCGGCCTTTATTCCCTTTACATGGCGACCAGCGAGGCACTCCATCCGAAATGGACTGGTATTATTTCTTTGGTATGACGCTGGAAATGAAGCTCAATAAAGTGGTTAATATCTTCAGCCTCTTCAGTAGTACTAAAGGCGTTTCCAACCAACGCTGCCCGCGGAATGTGAATTATTGATCCCCCCGCCACATACTTTCCCTTGTTTTTCCCCGTTTAGCTTGTATATGGGCTATTACGGCCTTAAATTTGCAGACAGGTTTGAAATCAAGAGAATATGAAAAGTCTCCGACTATTGGTTATCGCTGCACTGCTGTGTTCGCCCATTGTGGCGCAACGGGTACATGTGGGCGTTTTTGGAGGAGCAGCTGCCTACAATGGCGATCTTACCGAAAAGATCTTTCCCAGGAAAGTAACAAATGGAGCCCTGGGACTTACTGTCAACTATGAGCTCACCGATCATATCATTCTTCGTGGTGGATTCACCTATGCAATTGTAGGAGGAGCTGATCGCTTTAGCGACAAACCCGATAACGTGATGCGCAACCTTGCATTTGAAACAAGATTATTCGAATTCAGTTTACTTGGAGAATATTACCTGCTTGATCTGAACCTGACCCGATACTCCCCTTATGCATTTGTGGGACTTGCTGCATTCAAGTTTGATCCTTACGCATATGATGTCAACAAGAACCAGGTCTTCTTAAAACCCCTCAGCACAGAAGGACAGGGCATTGCCGGTTATGATACCAAGCCTTATAAACTGACACAATTAGCTATTCCCTTTGGCATCGGTGTAAAATTCGCGGTCACCGATAATTTCCGGATCGGGCTGGAAGGTGGTTTAAGAAAAACATTTACCGACTACCTCGATGACGTAAGCACAGGTTATGCAGATCAAGCAGACCTGCTCGCTGCAAAAGGCCAGTTGGCTGTAGACATGGCTTATCGTGGTGATGAGGTTCCCACGGGCAGCCCTGTCTACCCGGCAAAAGATCAGCAAAGGGGAAGCGCCAAAGCCAAGGATTATTATTATTTCACCGGTCTTCATCTTACTTACCGCATTGGCAGCGGCGGAGGGGGTGGTTATGGCGGTGGAAAAAAGAATCGTTTGGGTTGCCCTACTAATATTTATTGATCTCATTTCCTCAAGATTCCCGGGTAACAGACAACCTGCAATAAGAAATTCTCCCACAATAACAGCCCATAGCTATTATCTATCATCCCTGCCTACTCCAAAGGAGTCCTTCGGACCGGCAGGCAGGTATTAGTTATCATCTATTCCCTCTGTTGTACCTTTGCAATCATTTTACAACATGGCCTGGAAAAATCAGCAACAATTTATTGACGCGTTAGAAAAAGCCGGTGAGCTCATCCGCATCAAACGCTATGTGGATCCGAAACTCGAAATAGCAGAGATCACTGACCGGGTAAGCAAATCGGGGAATGGAGGCAAGGCGCTTCTTTTTGAGAATACCGGTTATGATTTCCCCGTGCTCATGAACGCCTACGGCAGCGAGAAAAGAATGTGCATGGCATTGGGTGTCGATCACCTCGATGATGTGGCAAAAGAGATCGAAGCTCTTTTTAAATTACTGGCATCTCCCAAAGAAGGCATCCTTGATAAATTAAAATTACTGCCCAAACTCGGCCAGTTCGCCAGTTGGATGCCCAAAGTAAAAAGCGGGAGAGGAGAATGCCAGGAAGTGGTGATGACCGATCCCGATATCACCAAATTACCCGTGATCACTTGCTGGCCGAAAGACGGTGGTCCGTTTGTGACACTGCCCGTTATTCATACCAAAGATCCGAATACCAACAACCGTAATGTAGGTATGTACCGGATGCAGGTATTTGGACCGAAGCTGACCGGGATGCATTGGCATAAGCATAAGGTATCGGCCAAACATTTTGCTGAATACAAGAAACTAAATAAGCGTATGCCCATTGCCGTTGCACTCGGTGGCGACCCCATATATGCCTATTCTGCTACGGCCCCCTTGCCCGAGAATGTGGATGAATATATGCTGGCAGGTTTTCTACGCAAGAAAAAAGTAGAGCTGGTCAAATGTATCTCTCAACCAGATGTGGAAGTGCCTGCCGATGCGGATTTTATCATAGAAGGTTATGTAGACCCGAACGATGAGTTGATCTGGGAAGGCCCTTTCGGGGATCATACGGGTTATTATTCATTACCCGACTGGTATCCCCGTTTTCATATCACGGCAATCACACATAAGAAAAATGCGGTCTATCCTGCCACGATCGTTGGCATACCCCCACAGGAAGATGCCTGGCTGGGTAAGGCCACGGAAAGAATATTCCTGGCACCTATCAAAATGACGATGGTACCGGAGATCATGGATATGGATATGCCGGTGGAAGGGGTGTTTCATAATCTTGTCATTACAAAGATCAAAAAAGATTATGCCGGGCAGGGACAAAAAGTGATGAATGCGATGTGGGGCGCTGGTCAGATGATGTTCAATAAGATATTGGTAATGGCAGACGAAGGGGTGAGGATACAGGAGTATGAAAAGCTGGCACAATATGTTTTCAAAAACCTGAACCCCGCCACGGATATTTATTTCTCAACGGGCCCGATGGATGTGCTGGATCATAGTTGCAGTAAGCTGGGATTTGGCGGCAAGATGTGTATAGATGGAACGTATAAATTCGACGAAGAGAAGGAAGATGGTTATGAGACGGAAGTCCGGAGTCCGGGGTCACAAGCTATAGAATCAGCGTTGAAGTCTTTCCCCGAGATACATATAGTTAATGCTTCACTTTTAGAAAAAGAGATCCCCGTTCTCATCTTATCCATAGAAAAGAACAGGAAGGGGCATATCAAAGAATTGCATGAACAGATTTGTGCGCTGCAGGAACTGAGGCCGATCAAAATGATATTATATGTAGAACACACTGTTGATGCCAATGATCTCCCAACCGCCTTATGGCGCTTTTGCAATAACCTCGACCCAAAAAGAGACCATATACTCTTTAAACAACCTGCTCCGGACTCACAACTCTCCGAAGGAGTCCTTGCGGACCCGACTCACGGCTATTTAGCCTGTATGGGCTTTGACGGAACGAGAAAAACAAAAGAGTTCGACGACTTTCACCGCGACTGGCCGAATATTATTGTAGCAGACGACACCACGATAAAAGCTGTAGATGAAAAATGGAACGAATTGGGGATCGGCGCTTTTCTTTCTTCGCCTTCGCTCAAGTTCAAGGATCAGATGTATGGTGAAGAGGCTGTAGTGGCAGAATAGCCTCCCACTCTGCCTCTCCCTCTCAAGGAGGGAGAGAATTCAATGAGTCAATGACTCAATTATTCATTGTCTCTTTGAATCCTCCTTTCCCTTTTTGGGGGAAAGGAGATAGAGGATAGGAGGCCCTTATTTCTTATTTTTAACTATGTCTTCGGAAATAAATATCCTCATGACCGGCGGAGGCGCACCCGGTGCTGCAGGCATCATTCATTGTCTGAGACAGGATGCGTTGTTTGCAATAACTGCAACTGATGCTAATCCCGGTGCTGTGGGCAGATACCTGAACAAGGATTTTGAAATCATCCCTTACGCTACCGATCCTTCTTTTGCGGCCAGTGTCCTGGAATTATGTAAAAAGAAAAATATACAGGTCGTGCTTCCGCTTGTGACCAAAGAACTGATCCCCCTGGCACAGAATAAAAATGAATTTGAAGCAGCCGGTATAAAATTGCTCGTCTCACCCACAGCTTCATTGGATATCGCCAATAACAAAAGCCGTTTATATGAGTTCCTTCAATGGCGGGGCATCGCTGTCCCGGAATTCAGGGTGGTAGAAACCACGGAACAATTTAAAACGGCAGTGGAAGAACTCGGTTATCCCGCCAAACAGGTTTGTTTCAAACCTTCAGTGTCCAATGGAAGCAGGGGGTTCAGGATCGTGAGCGAACAAATGAATGAGCTGGATCTTTTACTCAACCATAAACCCACATCCACTTATATTAGTTTGAGCGATTCCGTTCGCATTCTTTCCTCCGGAATATTTCCCGAATTGCTCGTCAGTGAATATTTACCCGGTGAAGAATATTCAGTCGATTGCCTGGCAAAGAATGGTGAACCGATACTGATCCTCCCCCGGTTGAGAAAACGAATGATCAATGGTATCAGTGTGGAAGGAGAATTTATCCGGGAAGAAAACATCATTTCCTATTGCAGTCAAATAATAAAGGAGCTGCAGCTACACGGCAATATTGGTATCCAGGTAAAAAGGTCAGCGGCGGGTCAATTCCTTGCCCTGGAGATCAATCCCCGTGTACAGGGAACCATTTCGGCCGGGCTGGGGGCGGGGATCAATCTTCCCGTACTGGCAATCAGGCAGGAGTTGGGTCTGCCAATTCCAGAAGAAGAATTGAAGGTGAAATGGAATACCCGGTTTTCCCGCTATTGGAGCGAGGTCTTTTATTGACACAACGGCATTTTTCTTCTTTGGAGAGATGTTTGTAAGAAAATCCTGTCAACGGCGGGGATCGGTGATAAACAACCTTTCGGTCTGCCAGCCCATCAATCTTCTTTAGTAATTTGCTTAAAATTAATTCCCGATGAAGCGATTAAGTGCAGGATTATTGGTAACCCTTGTATCTCTTTCCACATTTGCCCAAACGAATAATGAGAATAATACCTTGCTATGGAAGATCAGTGGCAATGGCCTGGATAAACCCTCTTACCTGTTTGGTACCATCCATATGATCTGTTCCCAAGACGCGGTACTGAGTGATAACCTGCGAAAGATAATCAGCAGTTGCGACGAGGTCTATTTCGAAGTAGATATAGACAACCTGTTCGAAATGATGGGTGCCCTGAATAAAATGAAAATGAAAGGGGATACCACATTGAAGGACCTGCTGAGCGCCGCCGATTACAACAAGGTGAAATCCTATTTTGAAAAAAAAGGCTCCTTATTGCCTTTCTCCATGCTGGAATCTTACAAGCCGATGCTGGCCGCTTCTACCATCGAGGAATCAGATATGCCCTGTGACAATACGTCGATGATGGAGCAGGTGATCATGAAGGAAGCAAAGGAATCCAATAAGCGGATAAAGGGTTTGGAGACCATGTCGTACCAGGCAGGTGTACTCGACAGTATTCCATATAAACTACAGGCTGAGCAGTTGGTTTCTTATATTGATAAGGAAAATAAAGGCGAGAGTGACAATTCCGAAATGAAAGAAATGTTCAAAGCATATAAGAACCAGGACCTGGGAAAACTGGAAGAGATGATGGTGGCCATGGACGCAGGTATGGCGGGCTTTACAGATATTCTTTTATATCATCGCAACCAGAACTGGGTAGAGAAACTGAAAGACCTGTTGCCCAAAAAGTCTTTACTGATCGCTGTAGGTGCCGGTCATTTACCGGGGGAGAAGGGGGTTATCAGCCTGCTACGTAAACAGGGGTATACAGTAACACCTGTTGAAAACAAATTGAGTAATAAGACAAAAGAGATCTGAACAGCGGGTAATGCCGGAATAATGAGGTAGTGGGTCAGTTTCAAAGTATTTAAAAATAAACCACGGAGGCACGAAGACACAAAGGCTTCACTAAGACTTCTTTGTGTTACTTCGTGTCTTCCTTCCCGAAGCTTCGGGATTGGTTGGTTCAAATTTCAAACCCGATAGCTATCGGGTGACCCACTACCAATAATCATGGCCGGTTGAAAAATAACCGATTTTTTGTACCTTGTCATTGCAATGAAAAAAAACCACTTTCTTTTTCTTGTTGCAGTACTCACTGCGATCAATGTTTTTGCAACAGGGAATCCCCGCATCCCTGTTAAAGCCGATCCCAGCGCCACATTCGATTCTATCTGGGTGGATTATGATGTGAAAGAAAATGATATCCTGGGAATGCGGATCCATATCAGCTTTTCCGCGTACAACATGAAAGCAATGGATGCCTACGTGGCTGTCTACTTTGAGTACAATGATGATATGGCCGGCTTCCTGAAAGACAAGAATAAAAAATTCCAGAGCAGCGAAGGAGATGTGGCTGTATACCTGAGCATCAAACCCGCTTATGATCCCGCTGTGTATAAAGATCTCCAGCTTTTCATGCCCTATACCGAACTCGATCTGGAAGCAGGAATCTATGACCTGACCATGGATGCCAAGCTGATCTATAAACAGGGGGGATTGATCCAGTGGCTGACCTATTATGATTTTGAGTATACCAAGCCAGGCAGTCCTGCCGATGTGGAATCAGCCGACCAGGCAGATGCCACATTTGATAATATGTGGATAGAGTATAATGTGACAGAAGATGGTGTGACCGGGATGAGGATACATGTAAAATTCACCGCGCTGAACCTGAAAGATGTGGATTGTTATGTCGCCATTTATTTTGAAAAAAAGAACGGCCAGAAAATTGATGGTGCCAGCCCGGATTACCGGAGCAAGAACGGGCAGTTGGCGGTGTATAAAAGTATCAAGCCCGCCTACAAGGAAGCCGTGTATGAAGATATCCAGTTATTCATGCCGTACAGCGAAATAAAACTCGGTAAGGGTAAATACGATCTCAAGCTCGAAGCCGATATCATCTTAAAGAACGGCGATATGGTCAAACACCTGAAGGACCAGGAGTTCTGGTTTGAGCAATAGTGAGGACTTCATTGAAGAGGTTAACTACACAAATCGTTAGTTGATTCCTTTATGTAGGAAACAAACACAGTCAAAAATCAAAGCTGGTATACTGACTGATTTCATACATTCATTCATTCCATTTCTGTTATCAAATCGCAAAATCATGATTTCAACTCGGGTAAAGCAAATACTACAAATATGGCATTATCAACCTCTAAGGAATTGCATTTTCTTAGGCAACATTACTCTCAGCCATGGTCTTTGTCAAGAAACTAATTTGGGTGTAGAATAGTCTAAGTAACTTATATTTGAGAGAATTCACTTCATTTTTCAACAATTTGTAGTTTATATTTGCCAAAAAAAATGGAAAAGACATTATTGTTAATTAAACCTGATGCAATTCAACGAGGCTTAATTGGTGAGATTATTAGTAGAATTGAGAAAAAGGGGCTGAAATTTTCAGCGATGAAAATGATTCAATTAAGTGACAAGCTATTAGTTGAGCACTATTTTCATATAAGTAAAAAAACTTTTTTTGGCAATATTGCTGAGTTCATGAAAAGCACACCCGTAATTGCTTGCTGCATAGAGGGCTTAGATGCTATTGAAACACTAAGGAATTTATCAGGCATCACAAAATCTAGAGAAGCCCAGCCAGGTACTATAAGAGGCGATCTTGCCATGAGTATTCAAACAAACCTAATTCATACATCTGACTCGGCAGAGGCAGCTGTGGAAGAGGTTAATCGTTTTTTTAGTCCCGAGGATATCTTTGAATATGAACATTATTTAGCACCTTTTATATATTCGGTGGATGAAAGAAAAGTTTGAATTTGAAATTAAATCAAGAATTCTAGAGGACAATCTTTTACTTAATGATTATCTCAGTAGATTACCGAAAGCAATTAAGTCTAGTGTGGAAATTGATGTCTACCATGACACACCAAACTACGAATTATATCAAAAAGGTATTTTTCTTCGCACAAGAGATGGGAAAAAATTGGAAATAAAAATGGATAATGATGCCTTATTGTCTCACACGGTAACCACCGGCTTCTATTTCAATTTACCACTAGCAAAACCTGATAAGCAAAAATTGATTGACTTCTTACAAAACGTGATATCAATTTTTACTACCCGTTCTAAGAGCATTTTTGAGATATTTAATTTGACGACACTAATTAGAGTAGAAAAAAAAAGACAAATATATAAAGTTAATGAGATGAAAATCTCCATTGACTCTGTAGAAAACCTGGGAAAGTTTATTGAAATTGAAGTTAATGACAGAAATTTCTTGGACCAAGCAAAAATGCTTGCATCGAAATTAAACCTTCAAAACATGGAAGTGGGTTATGTCGAATTGTTATTAAGAGAAACAAACAGAAATGCATATAATGTTGGCCGGTATAAATTAGACTCAGACAAGAAGAATACATGATCAACCACACATCAAAAAGAGTTTTTTTTTCTGGCAAAACAAAATGCCCATTTAACTGTCTATATTGTTTTGCCGATATTGAGGATTTCAAAAAAATGGATGTTATTAAATTTCTTGACACTGATCAGTCTTCGAATACAGTTTATATATATTACCCGGCTTGCGACTCAGAGTTTATTTGGACTAACGAATTTGATACTTTCATTAACAAAATAAGTGCAAGTAGCCAGAAAGCCATTGTCAGCATAGCAACAAAAGCAAAGCTCAAACCCTCCATTCTTAGACGAGTAAAAGAAATTAACCAAGACCTCATTTCCAGACAAACCGGGTTCATAAAAATCAGCACTTCATTTAGCACAAAACGCAGAATTGATGAACTGGAAAAAGGAACTTTAAATTACATACAAAGAGTTGAACAATTAACTGAATTAAATGAATTGGGCATTCCTTCTTCGCTCATATTAAAACCAATTTTACCGTTTGTTGATTTGGAAGAATATAAAGAGATAATCGATGACACCCATAATATCATTGAGTATTATTCACTAGGCGGTTTGTATTTTTCGTTGAAAAGCGATTTCTTTAAAAGCTACATTGAAAATAAATATGCTTACATATTTAAAAAGGCAGAATGGTTATCGTATAAGCCAGAATGGGGATTCATAGAATCAAAAGAAAAAGCAGATTCTATAAGAAAATATATTGCTTCATTTCACAAACAAGCATTCCTAAGCGATCAAGAAATGCTAGAAAAAATGTGGCGGTCAATCATTTCTTCAAAAAATGAAACCCAACCAAAATGAAAGATATTTTACATTCACCAGCTTTAGCTATAATTCTTGCACTATTAACAATAGTGCATGTCAGAGAAATTATAGCAAAATTGTTTCATATTAGCCGAAAATGGAAATATTCGTGGATTTTTTATGGCGAAAATGAAAAAGAAATAGCCAAAGAGATTTTAACGGATTTGAATGTCGACATTAAGAAGGAAAGGAATGAGAAATTCCTGGGGAGATATAGGCGAAGAGAAGACAAAGAAAAAGCATTGATCGAGTTCATTTCATGCTACATCGACAATACAGAAAATAAGTATGGTTATAAAACACAATCTAAAAGCGGTTTTTACATAAACACTATGGAGGCATCAAACAATCAAGTTGATTTGGTTGTAATGTCAGAAATAATGTGCTCCCTAATTGATAAATCAAATGACAAATCAATTAGAGGAGAATTCGACTTTATTATCACTCCGAAAGCATGTAATGTTTCCCTTGGCAAAAGCATAGCTGCCAAAATGAACCGAGTATTCATACAAGCTAAGAGCAAACAAGATCCTTCTTATGCAAATACCTACCCAGAGGACTATTTGGGCACGTTAATGCTAAATTTTATCGGATCTTTTGATTTAATTAAAACCTCTAAAGAATCACCTAACAGGAAATTAAAAGGAATACTAGTTGACTGTAATATTTCTGGTGGAAGTCATATTCTAGAAACAATGGATTTATTTAATAAAATAATCGAGATGGATAAAGACTTAAATATAGAGAAGGTCGAGCATGCATTTGTTTTATTCAGGGTTGATAAAGACGATCATGATATTGACTTAAAGTTCAGGAATAAGGGTTTTACAATAAATAGATGGTTTGACTTGACTGAAGAAATAAAAAAAGAAATATGGAGAGTTAAAAACAACTTTAAATGTGAGAGACTAGATTTAACAAACAAAAAACACAACGAAGAAATAGACCAACTGATTTCTCTTATGAAAAGAAAGAACCTTATTACACAAATATAATATCAACGGAATGAATGATTCTTGGGAAAAAGTAAAAGAATTTCATATTTGTTTTGATCATCCGACTAAAGAGTCTCCTGGTCTATTAACATCTGAAAGAGTTAAAAAAAGACTAATCTGGCTAAGAGAAGAACTTGATGAATTTGAATCGGCCGCAGATTTAGCGGAACAGGTTGATGCAATGATCGATTTGATATATTTTGCTCTGGGGTCTCTGGTGGAAATGGGAGTACGCCCAGAAGTTATTTTTAATATAGTTCATGCTGCAAATATGAAAAAGCTTTCCCCTGACGGAAAACCCAGATATAATTCTGACGGGAAAACTATCAAACCCTCCAATTGGGAAGATCCACACAGTGAGATAATGGCAGAAATTAATTATCAAATACAAAAATCTCTTCCTAATACAAGCGAGTTATAAATACAAATTAGCGAAAGCTGAAGATTACCATTGCTTGGCAGCTCTATTGCAATCCATATTTTCAATTTATAAGATTGAATTTAATCAGCATGAAATTGGCAAATTACTTGGCGGAAGGACACCACTTTCCTCCCTTGAGCAGGACGCTGAATTAGAATTGGGAATAGTTATCAATTGCAACAAAATCGACGCAATTTTTAAAAAGAAAGACCTGCATCTAAGATCGACTTTTTTTCCATGTAGTAATATTTTTGACGGAGAGCTAGATTTATTTATAGGAGCCAATTTAGGCAAAGGCTCTCATATTATTGTCGCTTATGACTATGCATATTTGCATAAGAAAAAACGGTCTGATATTGGCCATGTTTCATTAATAAAGGAAATAACCCCCGAATCCGTTTCCTTATTAGATCCAGGACCAGAACATGCCGGTGAATATATTTTTAGGATTGATGACTTATTTATTGCCATGAAATCCAGAAATGGGGGAGTTTTAGTTATTGAAGAACTATTGCCAATCTGAAATGGCCCTTCTGATTGTGCCTATTAGGTAATTAATAGGTAGCCCGTTAGAGGATATTTACCTACTTTTGCACCCGTTTACAATGAAACCCATACAGGAGATATTCCCTTTATTGACCGTGCCGCGAAAGATCGCTATCACCACCCACCAGAAACCGGATGCGGATGCGATGGGCTCATCGCTGGCGCTGAAACATTTCCTGGTCCAGTTTGGACATGAAGTGACCGTTATTTCGCCTACCAACTGGGCAGGCTGGGTAAACTGGATGCCGGGGGCAAAGGAAGTACTGGATTATGAACAGGATAAACCCAAAGCCGAAGCTATACTGGATAATGCCGACTGGCTATTCTGCTTAGATTTCAACATTTTCCATCGCACCAAGACCCTGACGGAAAAGCTGAAACAGCTCAGCTGCATTAAGATACTGATCGACCATCACCAGGAACCTGATACCCCTTCATTTGACTATGGCATCAGCGATATATCCAAAAGCTCTACCTGCGAAATGATCTATGATTTTATCGTGGATTCAGGTCATGCCGATAAGCTCAACACCGAGATCGGTCAATGCATTTATGCGGGGGTAGTGGGAGATACCGGCTCTTTCCGTTTTGCTTCCACCCATGCAGGGGTGCACAAACTGGTGGCCGATATTAAATCAAGGGGGCTGGATCATGGGCTTGTACATGAAAATCTTTTTGATAATTTCCTGGAGAACCGTTTACGTTTCATCGGTCATGTATTGCTCAACCGGATGGAAGTTTTTTACGAACACAATACCGTGCTCATCGCCATACCCAGGAATGACCTGTTGAAATTCCATATCAGGACAGGGGACACCGAAGGCCTGGTCAATTTTCCACAGACCATCCAGGGGATCAAACTGGTGGCACTGGTGATCGACAGGGATGAAGAACGAAAATGGAGTTTTCGCAGCAAAGGAAATTTTGATTGTAATACCTTTGCCCGGAAATATTTTGAGGGGGGCGGCCATTTTAACGCCGCCGGCGGAAGAAGCAGCGATTCATTGGACAAAACGGTACAGCATTTTATGCAGGCCATGCGGGAGAACGAAAAACTTTTACAATAAATAAACACATGCGATCAACGCAATGTGACAAATGCTAAAAACAAAAATTAACACATGAACTCAATTAAGAACACACTGCGGTTCCTTTTTGCCTTTCTCGCCTCCGGGTTAGTACTGGCAGGATGCAGCAAAGCCAAGTACAAGAAAACAAAGGGTGGCATGCCTTACCAACTTTTCGAAGGAAAAGATACACAAAGAATCCGGGCAGGTAATTTTATAAAGATGCAGTTCACCCAAAAAATAAAGGACAGCGTTTACTTTACTACTGTCGGCACCCTGCCACAATACCAGCAGGTAAATGGCCAGGATCAGCCATATGATATTTCAGAATTGTGGACCAGCCTGAAATTGGGAGACAGTATCATCGCCACACAGATGATCGATACGTTCATTGCCAGGAGTCCGCAAAATGTTCCCCCGCAATTTAAAAAAGGTGATAAGATCGTTACCTATGTCAAGATACTCGGAATCTTTACTTCCGACTCGGCTGCCCGCGCCGATTTTGACAAAGCCAACAAGGAGTGGCTGGCCAATGAAATAAAGACGATCGAACAATACCTGGCCGATAAAAAGATCACTGCGATAAAAACACCTTCTGGTGCCTATGTCGAAGTATTGAACCCCGGCACGGGTAATGTGGTCGACACCGGCAAATATGTTTCCGTAAATTATACCGGCACCAGCTGGTCAGGCACCCGATTTGACAGTAATACAGATTCTGCTTTCGGTCATGTCGGACCTTATCCATTCGTGGCCGGAACAGCCGCTATGATCAAAGGATTTGATGAAGCCGTTCTGATGATGCGACTGGGTGGTAAAGTAAGAGTGTATATCCCCTCGATCCTTGGTTATGGAGGACAGCCCACCACACCGAAGATCAAACCGTTTGAGAACCTGATCTTTGAAGTGGAGTTGGTGGATGTAAAAGATAAAGCTCCGGCTGCGCCTACCAGGCAGGATATGCCAGGAGCTATGCCGCAACAAAATAATTGATCGCCGCATTAAATAAAGTTGCAACTTTGTACCTGTCCCGTCCTGAGTTTATCGAAGGACCGGACAGGTACTTTGTTTTTAAAGGTCCCGTTTTTAGTCCAGGTTCTGTTACAAACCTCCGCCCCCTCAGAAAACGCCTGCCCGAAGACCAACTGCCCCGTACTTTTTGCTTAGCCTCATACATGATCTGTACGCCATTGAATTTCCGTGGAAAACCATCACGTTAAGACTGTGATGAAAATGTCCTTTGAAAAGGGCTTCGCTTTTAGTGGAGCTCTTTTTATTTACCGGCAAGTGCAGTGATCAGTTTTACGGTTTCCACAGCTTCTTTTACATCGTGCACCCTGAGTATCGAAGCGCCATTCAGCAGGCCAATGGTATGCAATACCGTGCTCCCGTTCAGGGATTCTTCAGCCGTTATGCCGAGTGTTTTATAAATAGTCGATTTCCGGGAAATGCCGAGCAGGAGCGGGCATTGAAGTATTTTGAAAACCGGGAGATGCCGGAGCAGTTCAAAATTATGAGCGATGGTTTTACCAAAGCCAAAACCCGGGTCCGCAATGATGTCTGTGATACCTGCCTGGCGGAGCTCGTGGATCCTTGTTGAAAAAAAATCCAATACTTCCCTGGTGATATTCTCATACTGAGGTTTGTCCTGCATGGTTTGCGGTGTACCCTGCATATGCATCAGCACATAAGGAACTTTTAATGCGGCTACGGTGCTGATCATGTCCGGATCCATACTACCGGCACTGATATCGTTAACGATGGAGGCTCCGGCTTCTACCGCTGCAATTGCCACATTTGAATAGTAGGTGTCAATGGAGATAAAGGCTTCGGGGAACCGTTGTTGAATGGCTACTACGGGACCGATGACCCGTGCCAATTCCTGGTCTGCCGGTAATTTCTCACTCCCGGGCCGGGTGCTTTGCCCGCCGATATCCAAAATAGCAGCACCATCCTTCAGCATTTGTTCCGCCTGCTTCAACACGGCGCCGGTTCCCTCAAACCGGCTGCCGCCGTAAAAAGAATCCGGGGTGGTATTGATAATGCCCATCACCAGTGGCTTTTCGGCCTGTAGCAGTCGTCCTTTGCAATTGAGCGTAAACATTAGCCTTTGTTCGTTATTTTTGGACGAAGGTAGGAAAGAGGTCATAAAAGTCATATAGGTCATCAACGACATATTTCGCCTTTGATTCATCTGACCAATATGACTCATTTGACCCATACGACTTATTTGACCAATTTGACCAATATGACCGTTACCAACCAACAATACGATAAGGCGATCGCTTCCTGCAGGGATATCTTTTTAAAGAAAGCAAAGGATTACGGCACCGCCTGGAGGGTCTTACGCACCATTTCGATCGTTGACCAGATCTTTATCAAAGCGCAGCGGATCCGTACGATCCAGGAAAAAGGTGAGCAGAAAGTATCGGACGGGATCGCAGCAGAGTTCAAAGGCATTATCAACTATGCGGCGATCGGTATGATCCAGCTTGAATTACCCATAGAGGCCCCGGAAGAAATGGATGTAAACCAGGTATCGGTATTATTTGATAAGCAGGTGCAGATGGCCAAAACCCTGATGCAGGATAAGAATCATGATTACGGTGAAGCCTGGCGGAGTATGAGCCAGGAAAGTTTTGTAGACCTGATCCTGATGAAACTGCAGCGCATCCGCCAGATCTTGAACAATGATGGCAAAACGATCATGAGTGAAGGCATCGACGCCAATTACCTTGACATTCTTAACTACGCAGTGTTTGCGTTAATATTGATGTAAATGAAGATCTCCGTTACCATAGCCAGGATCATCGTGGGAATCCTGTTCATTTTTTCGGGATTGGTCAAGGCCAATGACCCCCTCGGTCTCAGCTACAAGATGCAGGAGTTTTTTGAGCTATGGGGAATGACACAATTCAATTCCTCGACCTTGTTCCTGTCCGTCATGATGAATGCATTCGAGATCATCGCCGGCTTTGCTTTATTGCTTGGCTGGAGGATCAAACTATTCAGCTGGTTATTATTGTTGCTGATCATATTCTTTACTTTTTTGACCGGTTATGCTTATCTCTCCGGCAAATTCAGAAGCTGCGGTTGTTTTGGCGATTGTTTGCCGATCACACCCAAAACATCTTTTCTCAAGGACCTGTTCTTATTGCTGCTGATCGGTTTCCTGTTCTGGAAACGAAAGATGATCCGGCCCCTGTTCTCCGAGAAAATTACCACGATCACGATGTTCGGTATTACGGTGCTGGCTTTTGGGATGCAATGGTATGCCCTGCGCTACCTGCCATTCGTGGATTGCCTGCCATATAAAAAAGGAAACAATATCAGCGAGAAGATGCAATTACCTGCCGATGCGGTTCCCGACAGCACGGTCATTACATTTATTTATGAGAAAGGAGGGAAGCAGGTGGAATTCTCGGCTGATAAGTTCCCCGCTGATTTTAACAAGACAGACTACAAACTGATCAAACGATATGACCGGGTAGTACGAAAAGGAAAGAACAACCAGCCGCCGATCGCAGGGTTCAATCTTTCCGGTGTAACGAATGAAGATTCGACAAAGATCATTTTACAACACCCATACGCCGTTATTCTCTTCGTGGAAGATTTTTCCGTACCGTTGAGCAAATGGCAAAAAAGTTTTTCGGATATCTATGCAACGGCTAAAGCAAAGAACATCCCTGTTTACCTGATTACTACGCAGCCCGATGAAGCTGTAAAACAACTGGCCGGGACTTCTTTCAATACCCTGCAAATACTTAAATGTGATAATACGGCTATCCGTACAGCAGCAAGAGTAAATCCCTGTCTTTTTATTCTACAACAGGGAACGATCAAAGGCAAATGGAGCCGTCATGATTTTTCGTCCGGCAACAAATTATTAAAAGGGCTTGGTCAGCAGGCAACGCCGACGGGTAATAGTCAATACCTGGCCGACTCTGTAATAATTGACTCACCGCCAACCAATAAACCACCTTCGAAATAGTCAGAAGGCAAATGAAATACAGAATCCAGCAACCATGTTAAAATACATCGCCAGGAAATTACTCTACGGACTGCTGGTGCTGCTGGGCGTTGTTATATTAGTATTCTTCCTGTTCCAGGGTTTTGGAGATCCATCGAGGATCGTAGCGGGACAATCCAGTGATTCGGCTACGCAATCCAATATCCGGAGAGAACTCTACCTGATCAATGATAAAGGAGAGAAAATCCCCAGGTTCAAGCAGTTTCTTTTCTACCTCAATGATATTTCACCGCTTTGTTTTCACAGCCGGGATGATATTGCAAAGAAGAGCCTGAAAGGAATTTTTATCGGGGGTAAAAATAAATTCGGTCTCAAAGTCCCTTATCTCCGTAAGTCCTACCAGACCAAGCGTCCCGTATGGGGAATATTAATGCAGGCATTACCAGGAACATTGATGCTGGCAATCGCTGCCATGTTCATCGCCATGCTCATCGGTATACCGCTGGGAGTGATGGCAGCCGTTAAACAAAACACCTGGCTGGATACATCTGCGATCTTCTCGAGTATCGTTGGCATCTCGGCACCTTCTTTCTTTATGGGTATTATTATGGTTTACCTTTTCGGTTTTGTGCTGAGCGACTGGACAGGTTTGCATATCGCGGGCAACTGGTTCGTGATCGATGATGAAGGTCACCGGAAACTGACAATGCAAAATTTAGTGTTGCCAGCAATTACACTGGGTATACGACCACTGGCGATCATTACACAATTGACACGCAGCGCTATGCTTGATGTGCTCGACCAGGATTATATCCGTACGGCTTACGCAAAAGGATTAAGCAAACGACAGGTGATCTGGAAACATGGATTGCGGAATGCTTTGAACCCCGTCATTACCGCTATTACAGGCTGGTTTGCCGAATTACTCGCCGGGGCATTCTTTGTTGAATATATTTTCGGCTGGCAAGGTATCGGTAAAGTAACGGTGGATGCATTGGAGAAACTGGATTACCCGGTGGTGATGGGAGCGGTATTAGTATCGGCTACATTTTTTATACTCGTAAATATTCTTGCTGATATTTTGTATGGGGTGGTAGATCCGAGAGTAAGGGTGGAATGAGTTTATGGTTTATGGTTTATGGTTTGTTGTTTATGGTTGGCGTGCTATTGTAGGTGTTCTTCCAAATTAAAAATACTGCATTATTCGTAGCAACAAGTGCTTCAATTGCCACGGCCTTTAGGCCGTGGTGAAGAAATATGGATGACCCGGGCTTTAGCCCAATTTCTATGTATCCAAAAGCCCGGTAGATCATTCCGGCTTCCAATAGAGCAATGACTCTTTTTTAGGATCATCGCATTCTATTTTCACAGGATCTTTCTTCGGAAGACTATCGTTTTTAGCCTGAATTGTTGCAGTATCAATCCTGGCAGCCGGATAGATGATCACAGGATCTCCGACAATATCTGCCGGAGTACCCATTGTGACTTCAATATCACCGACAAGTACTTGGGGAACTATAAACTCAACCTTAGGTGGTGGCGGAGGTGCCACTATTGTATCAGTGTTCGGCTGAACATCGGTTAGTATCACACCGGTGGTCGTCTGGTTGGTTTCAATAGCTTCCATTTTACCTACGGTCGCCTGATTTTTACAACCGGTCAGCAGGCTTCCGAACAATATTACAACAGCGGCAAGAAATTTTTTCCAAAGAGGAATATTTCCGGAAAATATTTCCGGAAGATAATTTTCATCGTTGGTCAACTGGTTGCTCCGGAACCGTCCGCAGGTCTTCTTTTCCTGGTTCTCTAAGAAATAATTTTTTACCTGTTCGTCACTCAGTGAAGTAAAATCAACAATTGTTTTTGAACAAACCACACAGAATGCACCTTGATCGCGGGGCGACATTTTATTCCAGTCTTCATGACAGGGAGTTGGTATGGAAATGTGGAGCATAAACTTAAGATGCCGCTATTACTAATTTCCACATTAGAAATCATCGCTTATTTTTTGGGCTAAAGCCAGGATGCTTATGTCCCATTATCCACGGGTTAAAACCCGTGGCAATAGAACTATACATAAAATTGTTCTTTTTTTGATTAAAGCTGGGAGAACTCGTGCTGCAATTGCTACGGCATTTAGGCCGTGGTGAAGAAATGGGAATGAACAGGGCTTTAGCCCAAATAGAATTGAAAAATAAGGCTCGAATTTGTAGGCTTATTGAATGATAACTTCATTGATAACTTTCTGCTTCAACGCCTCATTCACCCGCTGTTTGATCTTTTCTTTCTGGTACATGAGTTCGTTCTTGAGGGGAGCTACCGAAGTCGTGATGATCAGTTTATCCCCGATGATCTGCAGTTTGTCGGTATAGCGGGCGATGGTCTTTCCCATGATTTCTTCCCATATATCTTCGATCTGCAATGCCTGGATACCGCCTTTGATACGGCTTCCTTCGAGGAATTTTTTCATTGCATCGCCAATAGAATATTGAGCCATGGTACGAAATTACTGTTTATAGTTTATAGTTTTGGGTTTATGGTTGTTCCCAATTCGGTAAGTTCTCAAAGAGCCGCGGAAATACAGCATTAGCACGATAACCATAAACTATAGACCATAAACATTTACAATGTTATTAGCTGATAATTAACCGAGAGAGCCCCAAGATGTGAGGATAGTCTTTCCTCATTCGTATCCGTTATAAATACCTGACCGTCATTTTCCAGGCAGACCTTTTGCAAAAGGTTATTGATGCGGCTTTCGTCGAGTTTTTCAAATACATCATCCAGCAGCAGGAGCGGAGCGAAGCCTTTTTCTTTTTTCAGGACTTGCATCTCGGCCAGTTTGAGGGCAAATAGTAAACTTTTGCGTTGGCCCTGGGATGCGATACTCTTGAAAGATTGATTGGCTAATTGAATATCGAGATCGTCGCGGTGAACGCCGGATACAGTGCGTTGGGCAAAACA
>JANOHQ010000156.1:0-13690 GCA_031406595.1 Chitinophagaceae bacterium | reverse complement strand
AATTGAGAACAGAAATGTCCAGTGTGCCTGTTCTGAAAGAAGCAGTACCGCCACTCATTCCCAGCTCAATAAATTCTTTCATGGCCGTGTTACCGTCGATATCAAGGGCCGTTGCCTGTACATCGCTCAGGCTCCTGATATTACCCGTTGCGGAATCATAAAAGGTAACAGTAAACATCAGATACGCATTAGTAATATGGTTAGGGATCTTTATCTCAGGTTGAAAAGCATTCAGGTAACCGAGGCCGCCTGAATTATCATCGATCTTTTTCAATTCGGCACCATTCACAGCACTGTCGAGCCTGATCTTTGCATTCGTGCCAGTGGTGACACTTTTAAAAAGGTAAACCGAATTTACCTGCAATGCAGTTCCAGATTCAAGGGTCGGGTTTTTAAATACCAGTCCCTGGTTGCTTTGTGCAAACAGTGTAGTGCTGATCAGGAGAGCGCTTAAAAAGAGTACAATTGTTTTCATCGTTTTCACTTTAGGGGTTCAAGATTAAATAAGCAGAGTTGTTTTTTTAAACAAGCCTTCAGATAGCTAGGAAAACCGATGATTGGGCTGAAACAGCGGGAAGTAATTTCCCGTTTTTGGAAAGGTTCGTTTCAGGGTTCGGATTCGTCGTTTTCTAAGGGATTGTTCGATTCGGAGGCAAACATAGTACGCAGTTTTTTTACTTGCAAGTTTTTCGCGGACTATTTCGCAAAAAATACCGTATTTTCTGTAGTATTTTTACGATTGCTATTGATAGCCAACAACTAAGAAAAAAATTTTTGATAAAAAAAAATTTAGAAAATAGTAAAATCATCCAATTTTCCGGGATTAATACTATCCATTTTCCAAAATCACCGGAAAGTTCAATTGAAATTATTAGCCAATTTCATTTATGGCAATAAGGGTTTATTATTAAAATAATTTCCCTTTAGTTTGATCCCTGTTTCTTACTCAGGTTTCTTATTTTTCCTTTTATGCTGGAACTCATCCGGGGCGATATCACCAAAATCGAAGCCGATGCGATCGTGAATGCTGCCAATACTTCCTTGCTGGGAGGTGGTGGAGTTGATGGAGCGATTCATAAAGCGGGGGGAAAGGCGATACTGGAGGAATGCCAACAAATAAGAAGCAGGCAAGGTGGGTGCCGGGTTGGCGAAGCGGTGATCACGACCGGGGGGAAACTACCCGCCAGGTTTGTCATTCATACTGTAGGGCCTGTTTGGAATGAAGGAAAAAGTAATGAAGAGCATTTATTGTCTTCCGCCTATACCAATAGCCTGAAGCTCGCGGAGGTTCATGAAATAGAAACGATCGCTTTCCCCAATATCAGCACAGGTATTTATCATTTCCCAAAAACCAGGGCTGCACAGATTGCCATTGAAACGGTTATTACTTTCCTTGCCGGCAGCAATAAGATCAGGAAAGTGATCTTTGTATGCTTTGATGAGGAAAATTACAAGATCTACAAAGATCTCCTGGACAAGCGGGGATCATAGTATGCCACGATAAAAATGGAATGAATTATTTGCCGGGATCGAAGATCGTAATGGCAAAGGATTCGGCTTCCTGCACATTATTCATTTTGAGGATAAGCTTATCATCAGCCGGTGGGTCAAAAATACCAAGACTCTCTTTTTTATCTTTTGTAACCGACCACAATTCGTAACGCTGACCGATGGGGAGTTGCTTAAGGTGCTTGATGATCAGGTATACATTGGTAGAGGCAGAGTCCCAGAATACTTCAAACACCGGGGGGATTTCCTGTTGAGGGACCGCCACTTTTGCCGGCCTGACCTGGTAATTGGGTGGAACGATATTTTCCTCAATCACCCTTTTTTTTTCTTCCAGTTTTTCCCGGGTACCCTTAGACTGTGCAATATCTTTTTTCAACTGCTGGTTAACGGTATAAAATGTATAGACCATATAGGCACAACCCAGCAACAGTATGATGGAAGCTGCAACAGCCCAGGTTTTCCCGCTTATTTTACGGGTTGCTTTTTGCGGGTAGATGGTCACCACTTTCGCTGCGGGTTTAGCACCGTCGGCTTTGATACAGGATAGTATCTGTTCTTTTAAATGAGCCGGGGGATTGATCGCATTGGCCAATGCTTCCTTCTCCAGTGAAATTTCAAACTTCTCCATCACCTGCACGAGTTCCGGGTGCTTTTTTAACAAGCGTTCAAACTCCTCCTTCTCCGTTGAAGAGGCGAAGCCTAACACATAACTTTCAATTATGCCACTTGCTATGTATTCCTGCAGGTTCACTTTTTAATTTGTGAATTTATAGCTATTAATGCCTTGTTTATTCTTTGCTTAACGATTTCAGCGGATACCTCAGCTTAGCAGTCATTTCCTCTACAGAATAGCCTCTCAAATAAGCCAGTGTCATCACCTGCTGCTCATCCCTTTGCAGGCTTAAGATCAGTCCGCCCACAACGTTTACGCCGGGTTCTTTAACACCGGCTTCCAGGTATATACGGGGGGAGGTGTCTTTTAGTTTTTCAATGGCCAGTTCTCCCGCCTTTTGCATCATCCAGGTAAATAATCTTGATTTGGATGAATCATATTGATTGATAGAATGGACACTGGTCGCAAAAACTTCAACAAAAGTTTCGTTTACAGCGTTGGTACCGGCCCATACCTGGTTGACCAGGCCATAAAGGGCGCCTGCATATTTTTCGTAGAGAAAAACAATAGCTTCCGTATCGGTATAGGCAGGGACGGGCTTCACAATCAAAAAATTACAAAAATAATGCTGGACTTAAAAGGCAAAGGTGATTTTTCTCCTTCATTAAGTGAAAACCAGGAGAAAGGTTCGTAGTTCTGCCTGATGATTGTATCCGACGAGTCCGGCAACAACTTTACTCTTGGCCCAAAAAAATCATTAACGGCAAGACATCGGGCAAATTAGGAGTCAGACGCTCTTTGAGACGTCAGACTCCCGCTCTTTGAGACGTCAGACTCCCCGGAAAACAAAAAGGCGACCCTAAAGTCGCCTTTCAAAATATATTCGCCAATAATTATGCTTTGTACTGCGGTATCAACCCGTTCGCCAGTTCCACCATCTTCTTCAATCCATCTTCTGGCAGATTGCCTTTCTTGAACTCCGCCATCACATCGGGCAGCTTGTTATCCATCTCCATTAAGAAATGTTCTTCAAACTCTTTTACTCTTTTTATCGCTACCTCTTTCAACAAACCATTGGTACCAAGATAAATGATCGCCACTTGTTTTTCCACCGCGAAAGGTGAATACTGCGGCTGCTTCAATATTTCCACATTCCTTGCACCTTTATCAATTACGTTCTTGGTTGCGGCATCCAGGTCACCCCCGAATTTAGAAAAGGCTTCCAGCTCACGGTAAAGTGCCTGGTCCAGTTTCAGTGTACCGGCCACTTTCTTCATCGATTTGATCTGTGCATTACCACCCACACGGCTTACCGAGATACCTACGTTGATCGCAGGACGGATACCGGATAAGAACAGGTTCGACTCGAGGAAGATCTGTCCGTCGGTGATAGAGATTACGTTGGTAGGAATATACGCGGATACGTCACCTGCCTGTGTTTCGATGATCGGCAGCGCTGTCAGCGAACCACCACCTTTTACCAGGTGACGGATACTGTCGGGTATATCGTTCATTTCTTTTGCCACTTTATCATCACTGATAACTTTCGCAGCTCTTTCCAGCAAACGGCTATGGAGATAGAATACGTCACCAGGGTAGGCTTCACGACCCGGGGGACGACGTAATAACAACGAAACTTCACGATAAGCCACCGCCTGTTTGGAAAGATCATCATAGATGATCAGGGCCGGGCGACCGGTATCACGGAAGAACTCCCCGATCGCGGCGCCGGCAAATGGTGCATAGAACTGCAACGGTGCAGGATCAGATGCAGAAGCGGCAACGATCACGGTGTACTGCATCGCACCGGCATCCGCCAATGTCTGCATCACACCCGCGATGGTGGAAGCTTTCTGACCGATGGCCACATAGATACAATATACAGGTTTGCCTGCTGCAAAAAATTCACGTTGGTTGATGATCGTATCGATAGCGATGGCCGTCTTACCCGTCTGGCGGTCACCGATGATCAGCTCACGCTGTCCGCGGCCGATCGGAATCATCGCGTCGATCGCTTTGATACCTGTTTGCAGGGGTTCTTTTACCGGCTCCCGGAAGATTACACCCGGTGCTTTTCTCTCCAGCGGCATTTCATAACGCTCGCCGGTGATCGGTCCTTTACCATCGATGGGGTTACCCAGGGTATTCACCACACGTCCTACCATTCCTTCGCCCACTTTGATCGAAGCTATCTGGCCGGTACGTTTTACTTTAGCTCCTTCTTTGATATCACGGCTCTCCCCCATCAATACCACACCCACATTATCTTCCTCAAGGTTCAACGCAATGGCTTTTACACCATTTTCAAATTCTACCAGTTCCCCGTAACGAACATTTCCCAGTCCATATACACGGGCAATACCATCACCTACCTGCAATACAGTGCCCACTTCTTCCAGGTCTGCACTGGCGTTAAAATTGCTCAACTGCTGGCGCAGTATCGCGGATATTTCATCTGGTTTAATCTCTGCCATATATGTATGTTTATCGTTTGTTGTTTATTGTTGATGGTTAGATTCTTTTATGCCGAGATTCTTCATTCTGTCACCCTGAGCTTGCGAAGGGTATTCTTTTAGTCGTTTGTTTGCTTAGAACGGTAATCGTCAGGCCGCTCGCAGCGGCCAGACGATTACCGCTAAAGGCTATCTAATGTTATAAATAAAATCATTGTTCTCAAATTGCCTGGCAATCGCTTTCAGGTCATAGGCCACACTTGCATCGATCAGCTTATCGTCTACCTGCAATACAAAACCGCCAATGATATTGGCATCCACTTTTTCTTCGAGTTCTACATTCTGGAACCCGGCAGATTTCTTCACCTGCGCAATGATCGCTTCTTTCACCGCATCGGTAACCGGTGCCGCCGTGGTCAGTTTGATCGTCTGGATATTCCTCTTCAGCTTGTATGCTGTAATAAACGCCGCAGTGATCTCGGGCAAATTACTTTCCCTTCCTTTGGTGACGAGAAGCCTGTTAAACGCTGCGGTCATTTCGCTGATACGTCCCCCTGTTATCGCTTCCATGATCTTTTTCTTCGTATCGCCTTTGATCACCGGGCTCTTAAGGAGGTTCACAAAATCACGATTGCTTTTGCAAACCCTATTCAACCATTGCATGTCTGCAAACACTTTTTCCAGCTCACCTCTTTCAATGGCAAGATCGATCAGTGATTTGGCGTATCTGGTTGCTAAACGTGGATTAGGCATAATAATTTGAAAATTAGAAAATGTGGAGATGTGGAAATTAAAGCCGCAATGATCAACGCTTCATTTTCACATTTATCACATTTTCACACTTACACATTTGTATTTAATTCATTTTTACTTCGCTCACCAACCCCTTGATATGGGCTTCCTGCGCTTCTTTATTTCCCAGTTCTTTCCGCAGGATCTTTTCACTCACTTCGATCACCAGTTTACCTACCTGGTTCTTTACTTCTGTCAGCGCTGCCATCTTCTGGGCTGTGATCGCCGCCTGGGCTTCTGTCACTATTTTATTCGCTTCGGTCTTGGCCTGTTCTTTTGCCTCGTTGATGATCTTATCCTTGGTCTCTCTTGCTTCTTTCAGCAGCTTGCCTCTTTCTTCACGGGCAGAAGCGAGTAATGCTTCGTTCTCATTTTTCATCTGTGCCATCTCTATCTTTACTTTTTCTGCAGTAGCCAGAGCTTCTGCAATGGTCTCTTCCCTTTTCTTCAACCCGCCTACGATCGCAGGCCAGGCAAATTTTTTCAGGATAAAGAACACGATCAGGAACGCCAGCAGTGTCCAGATGAGCAAACCAAACGAAGGAGTAAGTAATTGCATAATCTATTTTTGATTGTATAATGTAGATTTTAGATTTAGCACAAAGTCAGTCTGCAATCTAAAATCCTCAATTTTCAATAAAACTGCATCCTCCGCCCTGTGCTTTGGATACAGTAGTTTTTTTACATTACCATCGCAAGGAAACCGATGATGATAGCAAAGAGCGCAGCTCCTTCTACCAGTGCGGCAGTAAGGATCATGTTGCTCCTGATGTCATTGATCGCTTCCGGTTGACGGGCGATAGCTTCCAAAGCGCCTTTACCGATCTGGCCAATACCAACACCAGCACCGATAGCGCCCAGGCCTGCGCCTATTGCACCACCAGCATTTGCCATGTCTGCTAAAAGAAATAAATCCATAATTGTGAGTTTATATTGATTAAGAAAAAACGTTATTAATGTGCTTCCTCGGCATGATGCTCGCCCTCAAAGGCCTGCCCGATAAATACCGCGGTCAGGTTGGTGAAGATGAATGCCTGTAAGAATGCCACCAGTATCTCGATAAAATAAATAAATACAGTAAAGGCGATCGACAACGGTGCAAAACCAAAACCAATGTACTGGTTCAATGCACCGAGGATGAAGATCAACGAGATCAGACAGATGATGAGGATATGCCCCGCCAGCATGTTGGCGAATAACCTGATCATTAACGCGAAGGGCTTTGTGAACACACCCAGGATCTCTACCGGTATCAGGATAGCCTTCACACCATGTGGCACCGGCGGCCAGAAAATATGTTTCCAGTAATGTTTATTCGTACTGAACATGATCACCACAAAGGAAACAACAGACAGGATCAGGGTGAAAGCGATATTGCCCGTTACGTTCGCTGAACCAGGTATCAGGCCAAATATGTTATTGATCAGGATAAAGAAAAAGATCGTGAGCAACAGGGGCAGGTACCTTGGATATTTATGACCCAGGTTCGGTTTTGCTACTTCGTCTTTTACAAAATTCACTACCGTCTCGATTGTGTTCTGCATTCCTTTCGGCGCAGAAGTTACACCCTGCGTTTTATACTTTTTTGCTACTGACAACATGATCCATACCAGCACGATCAGCGCAAGGATCATCTGCACCACGTTTCTCGTAAGGGAAACATCATACACTTTTACAGTAGGATCGTATTTGCCATCTTTAACAGGAACGATCTGTCCTATAAAGTATTTTTTAGGATCCAAACCGAGTTCAGCACGGTTATGCTCGGTAAGGACCATATAATCTTTATAGGCCTCATGCCCGTGATGAAATTTGGACGACATGAAACTGGTCAACCCACGTTGCGGAGAGTAAAGGATTACAGGTAAAGGGATCGTGACATGTTTTTTATGCTCTTTTGGACCATAGGACAGAAAATGGAACTCGTGGGCGTCCATAATATGACCAAAGATCACCTCATTTGCATCAAATAATTTGGGCTTTACAGAATCTCCGTGCTGCCCATGATCTTCATGGTCTGGCTGAGCCAAAACAGGCAAAGAATGTGCAACGAAAAATAAGCTGAAAGCCGCTACCAATAAGGATTTTAAACGTCCTGAGATCATACCCATCCTGAAATTTGCGGCAAAGATAAGGATGTGAGTGTTAAAACGAACTTTGATTGAGGAGAATTTGGAAGAATAATAGAGTATTATTTGTCCGCCTGTTCATCCAGGTATTTCTTTATTTTTTCCAGTTCAATGACATCTATTTGATCCTTCGGTCTGGCCACGGCCTTTTTATTGACTATCAGGTCATTAATATGCAAAAAAGGGACCATTACCCCATCCAGATCGGCAATTCTTGCTTGTTGGTAACATTCATCAAAAGGCTTGTCTTCCAATCCTTTCATAGAAGTCATAATATCCAGGATAATACCGTCAGCTATGTAAAACTGTGTCCAACCTGGAGCAAATTTCATTGTTTCAAATGAAGCAAAGTCGCCATAGCCTGATTCGGCATATGCTTTACGAAAGCTTTTGCGGTTTTCTAATGTATCTTTTAACCAAATATCTGAGTCATTAGTCGCTCTTATATATCCATTCAGGTTAACTGCAAACCCACCTACCATGATATAGGCAACATTGTTTTTATTTAAGGACCGCCAAAAGTCAAGCAGGCCTTCATCCATTAAATCCATTGCGGGAATAATTCATAAATTACTTAACAATTTTAGCAGAAGCTAGCATTTTACCAATTCGCATCATCCGACAGAACAAACGAAATTTTTCCATGTCTGTTTTATTAATATTCATTATCATATTATATCTTTCTGCTTCTTCCTGAGATGAAAAGGTTTTCATATAAGGAGTAGCGGGTTCTTCCATCTTTGATACTTCTCTATATTTTTTTTCCTCTTTCATCCCTGCAATTTACTCATTCTTTTAGACCTGCTTTGTTATAGGGGGTGATTTTTCGAACTGTAGTTGGTACAGCTTAAAATAATGCCCCTTCAGCGCCAGCAACTCCGCATGGTTACCCATTTCCCGAATCTCGCCCTTATCCAGTACAATGATCTTGCTGGCTTTTCGGATAGTGGATAAGCGGTGGGCGATGACGATCGAGGTCCGCCCCTGGATCAGGGTATCAATAGCATGTTGTATAAGCCGCTCACTTTCAGTGTCTACCGACGATGTGGCTTCGTCCAGGATGAGGATGGAAGGGTTATATAATAAGGCCCGGATAAAAGAGATGAGCTGGCGCTGGCCGAGGGATAAAGTGGCCCCTCTTTCCATTACATTATAATCATAGCCGCCGGGTAAACGCAGGATAAAATCGTGCATATCGATCATTTTCGCCGCGGCGATCACTTTTTCCCGCGGAATGGAAGGATTCCGGAGCGTGATATTATCCATTACTGAACCGGAGAACAGGAATACATCCTGGAGGACTACCCCGATATTTTTTCGCAGCGCATCCAGCTTATAATCTTCAATGTTTACTCCATCCACTTTGATCTGCCCTTTCTGTATATGGTATAAGCGATTCAGTAAACTGATGATCGTTGTTTTCCCGCTCCCGGTAGAGCCAACGATGGCGATGGTCTCTCCCGGCTTTGCTTCAAAACTCATATCCTTCAACACATAGTGTTCGTCCGTATAGGCAAACCAGACTTTTTCAAATTCCAGTTTCCCTTTTACCGTGTTGGGCGCATGGGTTCCGTTATCATCTGCATAGTCGTCATTGTCCAGCACTTTAAACACCCGTTCACTCGCAATGATTCCCATCTGCAATACGTTGAACTTATCCGCCAGTACCCGGAGAGGACGGAATAACAGGTTCAAACAAAGTATAAAAGCAACCAATGTGCCCTGTTGACTTTGCTGCAATTGAAAAGCCTCTTTTGAAGTGAACCAAACCACTAACCCGATCGATAACGCCAGTACGATCTCCACGATCGGGAAAAAAACCGAGTAAGCGAAAATGGCTTTGATATTGGCGTTGCGGTGCTCTTTGTTGATCTTCTTGAATTTCTCCCCTTCTCTTTCCTCGGAGGAAAATGCCTGCACGATGGCCATCCCTGTTAAATGCTCCTGTACAAATGCATTGAGGCTGGCAACGGCATTTCGTACTTTAAAAAAAGACCGGTTGATACTGTTCTTAAAATAATATGTAGCGATCAGTATGATCGGGAAAGGGATCAGTGCGATCAGCGTCAGTTGCCAGTCGGTCCAGAGCATATATCCCAGTACACAAAAAATGGAAAGAAGATCAGCGATGATTGGCACCAGGCCATCCGAAAAAATATCATTGATGGATTCAATATCGTTGATGGTCCTTGTTGTCAGCGTCCCGATGGGCGTTTTGTCAAACTGTGAAAGATTCAAACCCATTACCTTTTTATAGGTCGCCACCCGCAGGTCTTTCACCACCGACTGCCCCAGCAAAGCCGTGGTAAAGGAAAAAAGGAACCGCATGGCGGTTTCCACCAGGATCAGCCCGATCTGTATCAGGGTAATATTGATCAGCATGGCCGTTGCAGAGTTCGCGATGTATTTGTCTACGGTGAGCTGGATCAGCATGGGTCGCACCGGCGTCATAAAAGCCAGGATGATGGCGAGTACGACCGAGAGATAAAACTTTTTCTTATACGGCGCCGCATAGCGGAATACTCTCCGTAAAAGAGTCACATCGAAAAAACTTTTTTTGGTTTCGGGCAAGATGAAGTGATTAAGGAAGGAGCAAATTTATGCCAAAGCAGGTTAGTAACACGACCGTTGGTAATGTAGCACGCGGAGAGCACAGGGACCGCGGAAAAATAATATCCCCTCTGCGTACTCAGCGATCTCTGCGTGAAATCAAATCTCTGTCTTTTCATCCATCGCGATCTTATACGCTTTGATGAAAAGGGCACCGAGGTTTTTGTACGGGGGTACATAATCTTCGAAGATCGGGTCATTGATCCTTTTGTCCAGTTCTTTCCAGAAAGGGATCCATTCAATATTCTTACCGGCCTGCAGTTCTTCCATGAGCAATTTCAGGAACGGATTATTGACGGGCGCATCGGCGATCTGTTTGGTACCCACGATATGGGCATCTTCTGCCTTCTCCAGTATATCATGGATCATACGATACCCGCCACAGGATCCCATAAAGACGATCTTGGAAGCAGTTGACATCTGGTCGATCGTATAAGGTGCATTGTAGCTGTGGCCGCGGTTGATCGTAACAGTAGGAACAAGTCCTTTTTCTTTCAGGAATTTGCACAGGGCTTCCTGCGCTTTGGCATCTTCATTTGTTTCTTCCGGCAGCGGCCTGTTGAGGTAGAGTGACACCGGCTTTCCCTTGGCTGAATTCACTACTACCCATTGCTTATTGGTCTCATCGACCTTCCAGTTGCTATTGCGAAACATGCCCACGATGTTTGGAAAAACACCTTTCCCATCGTTATCGCCATAAATAAATAATTGGAGTATGACCCGGCCACTGTCATTCACCAATGCCGGGAACGGCACTGAATATACGGGTAGTATCCCCAGTTCTTTAGTAAGGTCAATATCTTTTCTTGTGGAATCCGCAGAGAGGAACAGTTTGTCTAAAATATTATACATCGCAATCCCCCGCTTATTGTTGCCTGAAAAATTACGTTTGTAATTCGCTTGTATATTTTTCAGCATATCATCTGCAAGTGGCTTGATCGTTTCTACGATACTGGCATAAGAATCCGCCACATCTGCACCATCCTCCAACCCATTTCCCAATTCCAGTTTGCCCACAAATGCCTTCATCAATTTTTCCGCATCACTTTCGTCATCTGCTATTTTTTTGGGAGGGAAGCTGCCCAGGAAATCGCTCAGGTTATTGAACCCGGCTGTCATTTTGATGAACTTCCTGTATTTATCAAAATGAAGAGACATCAACAACGAGTCGCCCCGGTTATTGATCTTCTTCATCATCAGCGGATAGATCCCTTTTACAAAACTGGAAGTATACATCGATCCATCAGCCGCTACTGCCAGGTAGTATAATTCTTCGGCACTCAGCGGTTGAATAATCTTAAATCGAACGGCCGGATCCCTTACCGTATGAAGCCCATTGATCACATTTACAAAACCCTCCCTGGCTTTTCTCTCCATTCGCTCCCGCAATCCTTTGAATTCAAAAGCAGTATCCTTATTGATGGCCCGGCCCGTGTATTCGATCATCGTCTTTACCATCAGCTTATAATACAATACCGAATCATCCTTGGCTGCATCGATCTCTTCAAAGGTCATCTTCCCTTTTACAATATTATCGAGGAAAGGAAAATATTGCTGACCGCTCTTGCTTTTGGCCATTTTGACCACCGCAACGATGAACACATCATCATTGATATTGCGGATCACCGTACCCAGCTTGCTCGTCGAAGCAGCATAATCATACAATTGCCGCGGGTATTGCCGGGCAATACTTCTAACCATGCTTTCTGCAAACGGCATACCCGGGTTCTGGTACAATGTTAAAAAGGTTCTGTCGGGATGCAGAAGACAAAATTTATAGACCAGGTTATTTTTGGATGGAGCAAAGCCCGGGTTTTTATCCCAGATCGTGGCGTTGATGATATTGGTCCCTGCATCATAACTCAGGTTATTCACGATGGGTTCGATCGATTCACCATTCCGGTCTTTTTTTACGCATTGTTCATACGCAGCGATGATCTGCGGGAGGTTGGAAGGATTCACTTTCCGGTCTGTTCTCGGTCTCCAGTATGTTTTGAAATATTTCAATACATATTCAAGGCCTGAGAGATAATTCACTTTTAACCGGTGATCAAAGACTTTATCTGTTTCAATAAGGTATTGGATATTGTCCACTTTTTTTATCAGCGCCTGTGTTACCAGGAAATTGATATCATCGTTGGAAGAAGGAGTAAATAATTTATCCGCTTTCCCGTCGGAGGACAGGATCGCTTTTTGTTCTTTGTCGATCAGGTCATGGTTTCTTTCCCGGTTCAGGGTTGGTTTATAACCAGCTGGGATCTTCAATGTATCGATCATACTCACGCCCTGGGCATCCGCCAAAATGGGTGCGATCAGGAGGAGTAGAATAAGGTATCTGCTTGTTGCTGTCATAAGGATAGAAGCGCAAAGTTACTAAGGACGGCGGACTTGGGTAGTTTTCCCGGGTTTTCTACTGATACAGACGGTTTTAGAGCATATAAAGCTGTCTGCCGGGTATTAATATTTTAAAGGGGCAGGCAGGTTAAGTTTTCATTAACTCTGGGTAAACAGCTCCCTGCAAATTTCACCATCCTGTGATTTCCAGTTAGGTTTGCGCTCCGAAGGAGTCTCCTTCGGACAAAACTTTACCAGTTCATGGAAACCTCCAAAGGAGTTCTTTCGGACAAACCCCGGAAAGTGCTGATCGCTGATGATGAACCGGATATACTCGAGATCCTCAAATACAATCTTTCCAACGAAGGCTATGAAGTGATCACTGCCAAGGATGGTGATGAAGCTTTGGAAAAAGCCCGCCGTACCCAGCCCGACCTTGTGATCCTGGACGTGATGATGCCCAAAAAAACCGGGGTGGAGGTCTGCCAGTTGCTCCGTGCTCAGGCTGCTTTCAAAGAAACACTGATCATCTTTCTTACCGCTGTCAATGACGAAGGAACCCAGATAAAAGGTTTGGAAACGGGTGCCGATGATTATGTCAGCAAACCGATCAGCCCGAAAGTTTTCCTGAGCCGCGTCAATGCGTTGTTCCGACGGCTGAACAAAACAGATGCCCGGATACTCGTCATCGACCACCTTACTATCGATCCGGAGCGGTTTATCATCAAAGTAGGCGAAGCGGAAATAATACTGGCCAAAAAAGAATTTGAATTGCTTTACCTGCTGGCCTTGAAACCGGGACGGGTATTCCTGCGAAACGAAATTCTCAACCAGGTCTGGGGTAATGACGTGATCGTAGGTGACCGGACCATTGATGTACATATCCGCAAGATCCGCCAGAAACTGGGTGTGGACTGCATTACGACAGTGAAAGGGGTGGGTTATAAATTTGAACTGTAAATGAGAAAGAAGGGATAGATTTGCCGGTAAGACGGGAAGTCGGTAAGAAAAAATCAAATCCACTTCCCGTCTTACCGCCTTCCCGGCCCCATAACGGTTCAGTATCATTCCGATTAACTTTGTGCCACGAGATAGCTATTGGCTGCATAGCTTTTAGCTGTTAGCTTTTAGCTATGAATCCTTCCACAAAAAATATTTCACCCCGGGTGCTTTCAGCATTTACGGCCTTCGTGCTATCCCTTCCCGTAGCAGGACTGGTGTATTTTGTAGAGAAGAGCTGGATCTGGGCA
>JANOHQ010000101.1:0-2817 GCA_031406595.1 Chitinophagaceae bacterium | reverse complement strand
CGTTTTTATTTGCCGGGAAGACGGTAAGTCGGGAAGAATACAACTTTCAAATCAAAAACTTACCGTCTTCCCGCCTTACCGGCTATATTCAAATTGCTTCACTTCTTATTAAAACGCCATAACAGCTACTGCTACAAATGGGCTATTTTTGCGCCCGGCATGAAGGAATATCAGCAATATGAAACAGTCGTGGGTTTGGAGATCCATGCCCGCCTGCTGACCCAAAGCAAATTATTTTGCGGAGACAGTATCGCTTTTGGCGACGAACCCAATACCCATACAAGTCCCATCACACTTGCCCACCCGGGCACTCTGCCTGTGATGAATAAAAAAGCCATTGAGTTCGCGGTAAAAATGGGATTGGCCTGTCATTGCAGGATTGAAAAGTATAATTATTTTGCCCGGAAGAATTATTTCTACCCTGACCTTCCCAAAGGATACCAGGTATCGCAACACACCACGCCTATTTGTGCAGGTGGGTTTATCGCCATAAAAACAAATTCCCCGGAAGGCACAGCCATAAAAAATATTCGCCTCAACCGCATCCATATGGAAGAGGATGCCGGAAAAAGTCTGCATGATGTGGATAATTCCAACACTTGTATCGATTACAACCGGGCAGGAACAGCATTGATCGAGATCGTCAGCGAACCGGATATTCGTAGCGGCGAGGAAGCATTTGCCTATCTAACGGAAGTGCGGCAGTTACTGCGCTACCTGGAAGTATGTGATGGTAATATGGAGGAAGGAAGCCTGCGCTGTGATGTGAATATTTCTGTACGCCAACAAGGCGATACAAAACTGGGTACAAGAGTAGAAGTAAAGAACCTGAACTCTATCCGGAATGTAAAACTCGCGGTAGAGATAGAAGCAAAAAGACTTATTGATATTATAGGGAATGGTGTAACGATCACCCAGGAAACAAGAGGTTTCGATGCAAACACCGGCACCACCTTCGCTACCCGCGAGAAAGAAGATGCAGACGACTACCGTTATTTTGCCGAACCGGATCTTACACCTTTTCAACTGCAGGATGAATTCATTGAGCTCATTCGCCAAACCATCCCCGTCTTACCGGCTGAAAGAATAAAAAGATATACAACGGAATTACACTTGTCGGAATATGATGCAACGATACTCACCGAGGAAAAAGCATTCTCGGATTATTTTGAGAAGGTGATTGAGTCCTTTCCCCCTTCTCCACTCAGTGGAGAAGGGCAGGGGTTGAGGCCCAAACCTGCCGCCAACTGGATGCTCGGACCTGTAAAATCCTGGATCAACGAGAGCAACAGTGAGATCGGTTCATTTCCTCTGTCACCTGCAAGCCTGGCCTCCGTCATTGGCATGGTGGAAGAAGGTAAACTCAGTTTTTCGGTGGCTTCCACGAAGCTGTTTTCCCGTTTATTAAAAGAACCAGGAAGGGATCCCGGGCAGCTGGCCATTGAAGAGAATCTTATCCAGCAATCCGATGTGTCGTCCATCGGACCGATCATTGATAGTGTATTGGAGAAATTTGCCGCTAAAGTGACCGAGTATAAAAAAGGGAAGAAGGGATTGCTGGCCTTATTTGTTGGGGAAGTGCTGAAGCAATCAAAAGGGAAAGCAGATCCCAAAGTGACCAGCCAGTTATTAGAGGAGAAATTAAAATCATAAAAAAGAGCTATGAGAAAATTATTTGTTGCAGTCCTTATCGTAAGCCTTGTGTCCTGTAAAAGCAAGGAAACAGAGAAAGCATTCGGGGTTAGCGGTGTTATTACCAATAACTCGGCTAAAATGATCTACCTCGAAGAATTACCCATGGCTACTATGCAGGCTGTGGTAGTGGATTCTGCTGAAGTAGGTAAGAATGGGAAATATTCCCTGCACACCGATGAAAAAGAGTCCAGTGTATATAATCTCCGGCTGGACAGGAGCGCTTATCCTTTTGCAGCGGTGATCAATGATGGAAAAAAAATAACAGTGGATGTTACATTCAGCAAGGAGAATAAAGAATTCCCCGATAAGTACGAAATAAAAGGATCGGAAGCCAGTCAGCAGATGAAGGATTTTATGTTCGCCTTCAACAGCCAGTTGCAGTCGATATTCTTTACAGATACAAAAGTGGACAGTCTACAGAAAGCCGGTGTGGCGGATAGTGTGTGGATGAAACTGAAGGCGGAGAGGGGCAATGTGGCTGCTGCTGCAAGAACCCTGGTGGATGAGTCGGTGCAAAGATCAAATAACCCTGCACTGACCATGTTTATCCTGGGCTATTACCAGACTACGGCCAACAACCCCAATTACCAGTTGATTGCATTGAATAATGAAGAAGTAAAAAAAGTAGTGGATGATGTAGCTGCTAAATTCCCTGCGCATACCGGGTTGGCCGGGATAAAAAGATCATTGACCGGTGTGGTCGGATCGCCTGCTCCAGAAATTGCATTGCCCGATCCTAACGGTAAAACGGTTACCCTCAGTTCTTTTAAAGGAAAATATGTGCTGGTGGATTTCTGGGCCAGTTGGTGTAAGCCTTGTCGCCAGGAAAACCCCAATGTGGTAAAAGCCTGGAACCGGTTCAAGGATAAAAATTTTACGATCCTCGGTGTATCCCTCGATATGGAAGGCCAGAAAGACAAATGGCTGAAAGCGGTAATGGATGATAAGCTGACCTGGACCCATGTCAGCGACCTGCAATACTGGAGCAGTCCCGTTGTTCCTTTGTACAATATCAGCGGCATTCCTTATAATGTATTGGTAGATCCTGAGGGCAAGATCATTGCCGAAAAATTATTTGGCGCGGCGCTGGAAGCGAAACTGGCGGAAGTGCTGGAGTAATAA
>JANOHQ010000030.1:0-11027 GCA_031406595.1 Chitinophagaceae bacterium | reverse complement strand
TCGGTGGTGAAATAGGGATTACCCGTACCAGCTCCAAAGATCACCACTCTTCCTTTTTCCAGGTGACGGATCGCCCGGCGACGGATATAAGGCTCTGCGATCTGTTCCATTTTGATAGCGCTTTGCAAACGGGTATACACTCCTACTTTTTCCAGGCCAGCCTGCACAGCCATTCCATTGATCACTGTAGCCAGCATACCCATATAGTCTCCATGCGCCCTTTCAATGCCGGTCTCGGCCTCGTTCATACCGCGGTAGATATTACCACCGCCTATAACGACAGCTACCTGGACACCTAACTCGGTAACTAATTTTATATCCTGGGCATACATGGCGATCACATCCGTATCAAAACCAAAACTTTTGTCACCCATTAATGCTTCGCCGGATAATTTGAGCAGGATTCGTTTGTACTTAGGTAACATCGGAGCTTATTTTTCGTCCGAAGGACTCCTTCGGGAGGGGCGAAGATAGGGAAGTTTATAGTTTATGGTCCTGAGCCTGTCGAAGGATAGTTTTTTGTTTTCCCTGTGCATGATTCCTATCAGGTCGCCCGGGGCTTCAGAGCACGCAGACTGTAGACCATGGGGATCTTTCCCTCCATTCCCTTTATCTGCCATTGGCCGGGTGAGGTTTCCACCGAACTGGCAAAATTGGAATAAGGAGAGTACATATGCTCATTGAATTGCTCCAACCTTAAACCCGCCCCGATCAGGGCATTCAGCAATTCGCTGGTGCTGTGATTCCAACTGTACTCCGCCCCCTGTATGGCTTTTTCATCTCCTGTATACGTAGGCTGGTTTTCCATCACGATCAGTTCCCGGTTATCGTAATAATATTTAATATGGGTGAATTCATCATCGAACATCCATACCACCGGGTGGAAATCGGCCATATAAAAAAGTCCCCCCGGTTTTAAGTACTTACTGATCAGTCCTGCCCATTTATCCAGGTCGGGCAACCAGCCGATGGTGCCATAGGAAGTGAAGACGATATCAAATTGCTCATCCAGGTGCTGTTCGATGTCATACACATTGCTGCAAATGAACTTTGCATCCATTTTAAGTTCATCGTTCAGTTGTTTGGCTTCTTTGACCGCTTCATCAGAAAGATCGACACCGGTCACTTTCGCACCAAGTCTTGCCCAGTTCAGGCTATCCATTCCAAAATGGCACTGGAGGTGAAGCATTTTCTTGCCTTTTACATCGCCAACCTCATTGAGCTCAATGGCTGTCAATACTGTTTCGCCCGATTTGAATCCCGCCAGGTTATAAAATGAAGAATCTTTGTGAACGATGGTACGCTGGTTCCAGAGATCCCTGTTAGCTTCAAAGTATTCTTTATGTTCTTGCATAAGCAAACTTAAAATAAACCGCTGTAAAAATCTACTTCTTAATCACCCTGTTGGGTGAATGCCTGTGCGAATAGAAACCACAACTTTATCCTGATTTAACTTGGTTATTAAAATCATGCGCGTGAAAAAATTCTTTAATTTCTCCATATTTACTATGGCGATAGCACAGATCAGCCTCCAGCTTTCTGCTGAAAAAAAGATGATACTTCCCACTGCTTGTCAAGATTCTGATTTTGTAAGTATCTCGCCTTACTCAATGTCGGCCGGCGATGCCACTAGGATAACAGTGAAGTTCAAAAATTCCGGTACTTGTATATGGAAAAAAGGGGCTGTAAAACTCCATGCAATTATGACAAGCAAACCTCTCGAAGCGGAGTGGACAGATGGGATTAAAAGAAAATTTGGATTGGTTGATGATTTTCCGGGCTATGTGATCACCAGTGATATTGCTGTAAACGGGATCGCTACGTTTAGTTTTGTTGTTGACGCTTTTCCTTCAAAAGGGACTTACGAAATAAAATACCAGTTGATCAAGAAACCGGGGGTTGATGATTTCTTTGGAGAAGGCAAAAGGATCAAATTCACTGTGAAATAAAAAACAGGGAACGCTTTAACAACGTTCCCTATTACTATTTAAAAATCTATCGATTAATTATCCTAAGGCTACTCTTTTGAATTCCGTCACTTTCACATCCCCGCTTTCTTTCAGGTAATCGGCAACGGTCTTACCGGTGTCTTTTACAAAAGCCTGCGCGGTCAATGTTTGCTCTTTAAAGAAAGCACCCATTTTGCCTTCGGCGATCTTGGCCAGCATTTCTTCTGGTTTACCCGCCATTTTGGGATCTTCTTTCATAACGTCGATGATGATCGCTTTTTCTCTTGCTACTACTTCAGCAGGTACGCTTGCTGCATCCACCGCCACAGGATTCAGGGCTGCGATCTGCATAGCGATATCTTTGCCCACTTCAGGTGCCGCTTTATCCAATCCCACCAATACACCGATACGGTATGCTCCGTGGATATAAGAAGCCACATAAGGTGCTTCCACTCTTACATATTTGGTGATGCCGATCTTCTCACCGATAGAAGCCAGTTTATCATTGATGAGGTCGGCCACTTTAGCGCCGTTCACCAGTGTATCATTCAATTCCTCTACTGTTTTCACATTACCCGCGATCGCTGCGTCAGCAATACCCTGTACCATAGCAATAAAGTCGGTGTTCTTGGAAACGAAATCCGTTTCGCAACTAACACATACCACGATACCTGTTTTGTTATCCGCTGTTGTCTGGGCGATCACTACTCCTTCTTTTGCTTCACGGTCGCTTCTTTTGGCAGCCACTTTCTGGCCTTGCTTGCGCAACCAGTCGATCGCTGCTTCAAAGTCGCCGTTTGTTTCTGTCAATGCCTTGCGGCAATCCATCATACCTGCACCAGTAGCCTGGCGAAGTTTGTTTATGTCTTGTGCACTTATAGTTACAGTACTCATGATAATTAGTAATTAATAATTAGGAATTAAGAACCCTCTTCCACAATTAGTTTGGTTTCAGCCTGAGAAAACAAGCTTTACTACAGTATGGTCTATAACCAAAAACTATAGACCATAAACTATAAACCTGCCTTACCTTCTTCCACCACCAGGACCACGGCTACCACCAGGACCGCCGGTTGTACGACGTCTTTGTCCGCCGCCGCCGCCGCCAGCTCCTCCGGCTCCACGACCTCTTCCGCCACGACCGCCTTCAGCCTGTGCTTCCGCTTCCAGTCTTGATGCTTTCCTTTCTTTCTCATCATCTGTCAGCTCTTCTACTTCTTCGTCTTTGGCAGCCTGTCTTTCAGCCAGGCCTTCCGCGATTGCAGCAGAGATATAATTAACGATGATCGCGATAGATTTGGTAGCATCATCATTTCCCGGGATGCAATAATCAACTTTATTGGGATCGCAGTTGGTATCCACAACACCAAAGGTTTGAATACCCAGGCGTTTGGCTTCAGCCAGTGCGATATGCTCATGACCAATATCGATGATGAACAAAGCAGCCGGTACACGACCCAACTGGGCGATACCACCTAGTACCTTATCCATTTTATCACGGTCACGGCTCAATGTCAGGCGCTCTTTCTTCGTGATGCTGTCGAAAGAACCATCACCCAGCATTTTTTCAATGCTCTGCATTTTCTTTACACTCTTACGAACCGTGTTGAAATTCGTCAGCATACCACCCAGCCAGCGTTCTGTAACGAATGGCATGTTCACTCTCCGGGCTGATTCATTCACAATGTCTTTTGCCTGTTTTTTGGTACCCACGAACAGAATCTTTTTACCGCTACGGGCGATCTGCTTCATGGCAGCAGCAGTTTCCTGCAGGCATTCTACCGTTTTGTTCAGGTCAATGATGTGAATACCTTTCTTTTCAGCAAAGATGTAAGGCAGCATCTTGGGATTCCACTTCTTTTTCAGGTGACCAAAGTGTACGCCTGCTTCGAGGAGCTGCTGTTGTAGTGAAGTGTTATTTTCCATTTTTAATTTTAGCTTTTAGCCAATAGCCCTTAGCTGTTAGCCTGTGAAAAATTATATTAATGATGCCGGCTAATAGTTTCCCTTCGATAAACTCAGGAGCTAATAGCTAACGGCTTTTCTTAACGTTTAGAGAACTGGTAGCTTCTTCTCGCTTTTTTATGACCGAATTTCTTACGCTCAACAGACCTCGGATCCCTTTTCAACAAGCCTGCAGCTTTCAGCGCAGGGCGAAAATCAGGATTGATCTCGAGCAGTACACGGGCAATACCAAGCATTGCTGCTTCAGCCTGGCCTTTAACACCACCACCGGTAGCATTGATCTTCACATCGAATTTGTTGAAGACATCAACGGTCTTCAGCGGGCGCTCCACCTGGTTTTGCAGGTATACAAGCGGGAAATAAACTTTGTAGTCTTTTTCGTTCACTGTAATGCTGCCATCACCCTTGGTGAGGAACACTCTGGTCACAGCTGCTTTACGACGCCCAATTCCGTTTTTTTGCTTTTCCATTTTTTATTTTAGCTTTTAGCCTTTAACTGTTGGCTGTTAGCTGCCCTTCGATAAATTCAGGGGCTAACGGCTTACAGCTAACCGCTGTTTTTAAAATTTTAATTCCTTAGGTTGTTGTGCAGTGTGCGTGTGGTTGGGACCAACATATACAAACAGTTTTTTGTACATCTTGCGGCCCAAACGATTCTTTGGCAACATTCCTTTTACGGCCCTTTCGACCACCACTTCAGGTCTGCGGTTGATCAGGTTCCTGGCCACTTCTTCTTTACGACCGCCGGGATAACCGGTAAAATGGTCATAAATTTTCTGGTCGAGTTTGTTCCCCGTTAATACGACTTTTTCGCAATTGATCACGATGATATAATCACCGGTGTCAACGTGTGGAGTATAGTATGCTTTGTTCTTACCGCGAAGTATCGCAGCGATCCTTGCACACATACGTCCAACGGTTTGATTAGTACCGTCTACAACATACCAGTTGCGCTTTACGGTAGCCTCGTTCGCATGTTTTGTTGTGAAATGTAATTTGCTCATTGAAAGAATGCTTTTGGCTGTTGGCTTTAGGCTGCTGGCCCATTTACCTTCAGCAGTTAAATAATAAACAGATAAGCTATCCCTTATTCTGTCCCCTGCTCGCAGCCCGTGGCCGATAGCCCGTAGCCTTAATTTGGGGTTGCAAAGATAGGTTTGAGAAAGTTCCCAGCCCAAGAATTGGGGGAGTAATTTTTATCGGACCTTTGTAAGAGACTGGTTTTCAATAAAAATATTGTCGCCTAAAATACTTTTGTACAAATAGTTGGTATTTTGCCAACTATTTGTATCTTGCAACTATCCAATTATTCTTAGAAAGGCAAATTTGTCGCCGTGACGATAAGCGTGGTAAACATTATGGAAGAAGCGAGCGTCTGTGAACCACATTATTAACTCTAAAAGGGTCAATATGCTTATCGTCTATTTAGAAAAACTAAGTGCTTTTGCGAAAAAACATGCCGATGCCAGGAAAAGCCTGGCGACCTGGCAGGATGTAACAGAAAAAGCGATCTGGAAAAACAAACAGGATGTCCTAGCTGATTTTCCCAATGCGAAAATGATAAAGAATAATCGGGCAAGGTTTGAGATCAAGCACAACACCTACCGGCTAATTGTTTATATCAGTTACGATTCAGGAAGAGTTGTTATCCGTTTTATCGGCTCGCATACAGAATACGACAGAATTGATCCTGAAACCATTTAAAAAGAAGACCTTGAAGCACTGGTTACCCATCATGAACGAACAGGAATACAAGACCGCTGCTCAGCGCTTCGAAGAAGTATACGATGCCGACAAGAGTTCCCCTTATTACCGGGAAATGTTACTCCTCTCCTTACTCATAAATGACTATGAGAAGAAACATTATAGTCTCCCCGAAGTTGATCCAATAGAGATGATCAAGATCAGGATGGAAGATTTTGGATATTCGGCAAATGATCTTGCAAAAGAATATGGAGATAAGGGAACTGTAAGCAAGGTTCTCAATTATAAGCAGGCCCTTTCATTGACGATGATCCGCAAATTCAGCAAATTGCTTCGCATCCCCACTGATGCATTAACAAAGGAATATAAACTGCATAACTAAACTATCTCCCACCAATTATTGATAGGAAGATTAGCATTAAAAATAACCGGCTCCCCGATCCGCGGAGTCGCCACTTGTACCTTGCCCCCTGTGCCTTGTGCCTTATCCAGCTCTTCCGCTTTCGCAAGCACTCGTTTAACAGGCTCATTCCAGGGATGCATACCCAACCTGAACTTGCCCCAGTGAACAGGTAACAGCAGTTTCGCCTTTAGATCCACCGCGGCCTGCACCGTTTCTTCCGGCATCATATGGATCAGCGGCCACATGGTATTGTATTGGCCGGACTCCAGTATAGCAATATCAAAAGGGCCATATTTTTCGCCGATCTCTTTAAAGTGATGATCGTATCCCGAATCACCACCGATATATATATTATAAGAAGGTGTTTTTAAAATAAAAGATGACCATAATGTCTGCCCCCTTTTCAATCCCCTCCCGGAGAAATGCCTGGCAGGTGCAGCCGTGAGCTGCATATCCTTGTCCAGTTCCTCCGATTGCCACCAGTCCATTTCAGTAATGATATTCCCGTCGATACCCCAGTGCTTTAAATGAGCACTGATGCCCAATGAACAAAAAACAGCCCGCACTTTCCTTTTTAATTTCCGGATCGTTTTGAAATCGAGGTGATCATAATGATCATGGGTGAGAATAAGATAGTCGATCACCGGCATATCATCTGCCTTGTATTCATTACTCCCGGGGAATGCTTTGACCATAAAGGATACCGGGGCCGCATTGCCACTGAACACGGGATCGACCAGGAAATTTTTTCCGTGAATACGCAACAAATAAGAAGAGTGGCCAAACCACACGATGACGGGTTCTGTCGAATTCAGTTTAACCAGGTCCGTTTTTATAAATGGAAGTTTGGCTGCTGGTGCCGTATCCGGGTGCTTCTTAAAAAACTCTCTCATCATCTTCCAGTAGGAAATCCCTTCCGGTTTCATCGGCGTAGGGGATTGGTTTTGAAAAGCTCCCTCCTTATAATTAGGAGAACTTTTCAACTGCTGCAAATGCTTTCCCGAAGGAAGCTTACCGGTGATCTTTAATGACATGCTTTGCTGTTTTCAGCCTGCAAATTAGAGCAGTCGCGGGGTTCAGCCTTACTAATTTCGGTGAACACACGATTTTCAACCGTCAATTAAGGAGCTGATTCAGCCACTCGTTTAACAACAACCCGGTAAGGTGTAAGATGAGTGATCACGACCCGGACCGTATCACCTTCTTTTAACTCATCACCTTCCTGTAGCGGCAGTTTTGCTTTCATGTTATCCCCGAACAGGTCAAGGTAGATCCCATGCGGAGATGCCTTCAAGACCGTTGCTTCGATATCGATCTCATTATTGAAATGCTGTATCGCTTTCTTGTAGCCAGGAATATAGTTGTGTGAAAAAAGCTCCGCCACGATCCCGTTGGGTTTATCCAGGTTCACCAGTATGAAACTGATCGCCTCATTGGCAGCTGTTTCCACGGGGGGCACTTCCCACGGAGAAAGCTGGAGCGGGAACAGGATATAGCTTTCCCATTCCTTTACAAAATATTTATCCTCCACGATCTTCAGGTAACCAGAGAACCTGTTCTCCTTCGCTGCTTTCTGGAGCAGCAGGTCAATAGAAGTATTGTGAGTAAACTTCACATTGTATGCCGCCATTTTATCGCCGCGATCAGACAACTTCATTTGAAAACTCACCCCATCACCCAACCGGAACTGGTGCGATTTCTTACCGCTGCCCGCCCCCGTTTTAAAATTGACCGTCTTCTCTTTATTATTATGGAGGTACTCGATCGTAGCAAATTCCTTTTCATAGTTGATGAAAGCAATCTTTCCTTTATATACCTGCTGGTCCATCGTACTCATTATGCAAATTTATGCTGTAATACCGATTGTGCATACGTAATGGCCCGATTGCATTGACCAAATGGCTGCAACAGCGGCATTTTACAAGAAACTTGTGACTTAATTTAAACCATAAAATGCTATAACTTTCACTCATGGCAACACATCATCTTGGCCGCACTGTATTTGGCGATCCTGCCAATGCCGGCAACTTATTGTCACTGGAAGAGGCGAATGCACTCCTGAATGAATGGGTTCCCAATGAAAAACTGCGCCTGCACATGAAACAGGTGGCCGCCAATATGAAAGCCTGGGCCCTGGAAAAAGAAAATGCAGACGAACAAACTGCATTGAAATGGGAACTGGCGGGTTTACTCCATGATGCCGATTGGGAGAAATACCCCGATGACCATTGCCGGGTCATCATTGAAGAACTCGAAAAAAGGAATATTGACCCGGATGTGATACAATGTATTGCTTCACATGGCCCGCGGGTCTTTGGAGTGGTACCCGTAAGCAGGATGGATAAAATGATCTATGCGATTGACGAACTTTCCGGCTTTATTCATGCCGCCGCCCTGATACGCCCCACCCTCTACGAAGGACTGGAAGTAAAAAGTGTCCTGAAAAGATTGAAGACCCCCTCTTTTGCCGCACAGGTAAACCGGGAAGATATACAGGAAGCCGTAGCCGCTACCGGCCTTCCCCCGGAAGAGCTGATCCAATTCATTATCGCTCACCAGTCAGCCGTTTCGTAAAAGCCCGCGCCGGGATAAAAACAAAAAATATTTTAGCTTTTTGTTAAACCTCTCCGATCAAACAAGGTCACAAAGTCTAGCCCCGCGTCCAGCCCTGCGTAAAGAACATTTTGTCACCAATAATTGATTATTATGAGAAAGCTTTACGCTTTACTCGCCGGGCTATTTATTGCCCTGGCCGGTAATAACCTCTCTGCCCAGCCTTTTATCCCGGACGTTGCCAATTTTAGTTTTACAGTGAATGCTGCCAACAATGATGTTGCATTCCAGAACCATTCCACCATCGGCACTGCACCGGGTAACCGGCGCGCATTCTGGAGCTTTGGTGACGGTACCGGGCAGTGGACCCCACCGCTGGCCAATACACAACACCATTACTCCTCACCGGGTAATTACCTGGTCTGCCTGAAGATCTACCGGTATTTCAGTAATACAAACGACTCTGTTTTGTCGGCGCAGTTTTGTAAGACCGTCACCATTGAAACGGTTTGCCGGGCCAATTTTGTGAAACTACCGATTGGGGCCACTGCCAACCCGCTTCACGCTACATTCAAAGCATTGCCATGGCATAATGCCAATAAAAAACCGACAAGGATCTGCTGGACATTTGGCGATGGCAGTCAAACCTGTGTCAACTATACCAATACTTATACCGGCCCTTACACGATTACACATAATTATGCCAATGCCGGTATCTATGAAGTATGTGTAACGATCCGTTACGACGGAGGTTGCGAAGCGAGGAAATGCGAGGCCATTCGTATTGGAAACCCTGATAGCTGCCGGGCCAATTTTGAGCGACTACCGGTTGCTGCCAGCACCAATCCTCTTCATGCTATTTTCAAAGCGCTGCCCTGGCATAGCAACAATAAAAAACCTGCCCGTATCTGCTGGACCTTTGGCGATGGCAGGGATACCTGTATCACCTATACCAATTCCTATACGGGCCAGTATACTGTTCCCCATACCTATAATCAACCTGGTCTTTATGAAGTATGTGTAAAGATTCTTTACCAGGGTGGGTGTGAGGCAAGAAAATGCGGACCTGTGCAGGTCGGACGACCGGATAGCTGTCGTGCGGAATTTATAAAATTACCTGTAACAACGGTGAACAATCCACTGACCGCTGTTTTCAAAGCATTTCCCTGGCATAATAATAATAGAAAACCGACCAGGATCTGCTGGACCTTTGGCGATGGCCGGGATACCTGTATCAACTATACCAATTCCTATACAGGTCTGTATACAGTTCCGCATACTTACCAGCACCCCGGTTTATATGAAGTCTGTGTAAAGATCATTTACCAGGGCGGTTGCGAAGCAAGAAAATGTGAAGGCGTACGTATCGGCCGACCCGATACCTGTCAAGCCGATTTTGAAAGATTACCGGTGGTCTCCACTAATAATCCTTTGCAGGTTGGATTTAAAGCCATCCCGGGACATAATAATAACCGAAAACCTTCGAAGGTCTGCTGGACTTTTGGTGATGGAAGCGATACCTGTATCAACTATCCCGAAAATTATACAGGTCTTTATACAGTGGGGCATCGTTATGATCACCCCGGTCTGTATGAAGTATGCGTGAAGATCTTCTACTATGGCGGTTGCGAGGCCCATAAATGTAAACCCATTGAAGTAGTACGACCAGATAGTTGCCTTGCCAACTTCGAACGGATACCAACAACCAACAGCTCTCCGTTACAAGTTGCATTCCGTGCATTGCCATGGCATAATAACAATAAAAAACCGTCGAAGATCTGCTGGCAGTTTGGAGATGGAACTGATACCTGCATCAATTACCCGGTGAATTACAATGGACCCTACACGGTCGGACACCGTTACAATAACGCGGGTCAATATGAAGTGTGCGTAAAGATCTTTTATTATGGAGGTTGCGAAGCGAGAAAATGTCACCCGATTGTAGTACCACCACCGCAGGTAAACTGTACGGTGAGGCTTTTTGAGATCACTCCTTCCATTACCAGTTTGGTCCGCGGTTTCCTTGCTGTCCCTCATACAGATCCCGTGAGAAGACCGGAACGTGTCTGCTGGACTTTTGGTGACGGAACGGATACCTGTATCATGATCGATCCGCAAGGACCATTACCCTTATTACTGATCCGTCATACTTACCCGGCCCCCGGTGTGTACAGGGCTTGTGTAAGGATCCGGTTCCACGGTGGTTGTGTGGCAGAGGATTGCCGTGAAGTAGTGATCCGTCCTGTGTCGAATGTCTGCGGTGGCTTTATGGTCGATTCACTCAGCGGGCCGCGTACTTACCGGTTCAAAGGATTCAGCGTTCATAACCCGAATGATGAAGTACTATATTATCGCTGGTCATTCGGAGATGGAACTACAGCTTTGGGTCGTGAAGTGACACATACCTATAACCAAGCGGGTGATTATGAAGTATGTCTTTATATTAAGACAAG
>JANOHQ010000011.1:0-13225 GCA_031406595.1 Chitinophagaceae bacterium | reverse complement strand
GCAGCTGTTGCCTCTTCCTGTACTGCTACCCGTTATATAGCCGGCAGCCTGGGCAAGGATGGCCTGACCGTGAATGCGGATGAGTTTGTCACAACGCAAAATGGCAAGACGACTTATCGATCTTATATCATTGTGCGGAATGAAGCCCTTCAATACCCGGTCTGCGTGTACCGTTTCAGTGAAAAGGAATATTCGGCCTTATGGATGAGTTGCACCCACCAGGGAGCAGAACTCCAGGTATCGGGCGACTACCTGCAGTGTACAGCGCATGGATCCGAGTTTAATAATAAAGGAACAGTGAAGAATGGGCCCGCAGACAGGAATCTTAGGAATTTTCCAGTGACAGTTTCCAACAACCAATTATTTATTGATTTGCGTGCAATATGAGAAATGCATTAATTACTATTTTTTTATTCCTGGTAACGGCCCCGGCGTACAGCCAGGTAGATCCTTCACTGTTGAAAAGGATACCTACCGATACAACAGGCGGAAAGCTCAATATGGATGCTATGTACAACCGCCCTTTTTTACAGGTAGGTAAGTTACCTGTTGCGCTGGGCGGTTATGCCGAAGCAAATTACCAGTACCTGCAGGAAGACGGTGTATCCGAAGGTCACCAGTTCCAGATGCGAAGGGTGTCCCTGTTCATCTCTTCCTCCATCGCCAACCGCATAAAATTTTTAAGTGAAATTGAATTCGAGGAAGGTGGTAAAGAGATCGGGATCGAATTTGCCTCACTCGATATTGAATTGAATCCGTTACTGAATTTCCGCGGGGGTATCGTAGTGAATCCAATCGGCGCCTTTAACCAGAACCACGACGGGCCCAAATGGGAATTCGTGGACCGGCCCATTTCCGCTACTCAAATGCTGCCGGCCACTTTCAGCAACGCGGGTTTTGGTTTGTACGGTAAAAAATTTGACAAGGACTGGGTCTATGGATACGAGGTCTATCTCACCAATGGGTTTGATGATAAGATCATTTCCAACCCGGAGAATAAAACCTTTCTTCCGGCGAGTAAAGAAAACCCCGAACGTTTCGAGGAAAGTTTTAATGGCAGTATGCTGTTGACAGGCAAGATCGCCGCAAGGCATAATAATATCGGGGAACTGGGACTTTCGTATATGGGCGGCGTGTATAACAAATTTGAGGATGACGGCCTGGTACTGGATAAAAAAAGAAGGGTGAAAATTTTCGCTGTCGACTTCAACACAACGCTACCCTCCATCAAAACATTCATTACCGGTGAATGGGCCTGGGTAAAAGTGGATGTGCCCGATACGTACACGGAACAGTTCGGGGAAAGACAGAATGGAGGATTCATTGATTTTGTTCAACCAGTTGTGAAGAAAAGTATATTCGGTTTTGAACGCTCGGTCATCAATGCGGCGCTACGACTGGAATATGTGGATTGGAATAAGGGAAAATTCAAATCAACAGGTACCAATATTGCCGATGATGTATTTTCCATTGTGCCTGCTATAAGTTGGCGGCCCACAGCGCAAACTGTTCTGCGGCTGAACTATCGTTATAACTGGCAGAAAGATATTCTTGGCAATCCTCCTGCAAAACTGGCCGGTTTTCAATTTGGGGTCAGCACTTATTTTTAAAAATTCCTCTTGAATTTACTGCCATAAATGGGGAAAATTTGCCCGTCCCTGTTGATTGGTACGTAATATGCTTTATGAACTCGTTAGATCATAATTTCTGTTAGCAAAACCTATCATCATGCAATGGAGAGGAAGAAGAGCCAGCACGAATGTCGATGACCGCCGCGGTATTACGGGGGGTGTGGCAGCAGGCGGCGGTATAATAGGCCTGATCATTTACCTGTTGTATAATTTTCTTGGTGGTGGTTCAGGAGACACGGCGCCACCACCATTTAACGACCTCACAACCCAGAACAGTTCATTGTCTACCGAGGAGAAAGCCGCTGATGATGAAAGAGCAGAATTTGTAAAAGTGGTGCTTGCCGAGACCGAAGATGTCTGGAACAATCTTTATATGAAAGAGGGAGGAAATTACAGCGAACCAACCCTGGTTCTTTTCCGGGGAGCCGTTGCCTCGGCTTGTGGAAATGCCAGCTCCGCAATGGGACCTTTTTATTGTCCCGGGGATAAGCAACTGTATATCGACCTTTCCTTTTACGAGGATCTGCAGACCAAGCTTAATGCCCCGGGTGATTTTGCCATGGCCTACGTGGTTGCTCATGAGGTCGGTCATCATATCCAAAATCTGAATGGTACGGCAGAAAAAGTGCACCGGCTACGGCAACAATTAAGTGAGGAAGAATTTAACAGGTATTCGGTGAAAATGGAGTTGCAGGCAGATTTCCTGGCAGGTGTCTGGGCTCACCATGCGCAGAGAATGAAAAATATACTGGATCCCGGCGATATAGAAGAAGCGTTGAATGCAGCCAATGCGATTGGTGATGACCGGTTACAAAAACAATCAACAGGTCAGGTAGTACCGGATGCTTTTACACATGGTACTTCCGCACAACGGGTGTACTGGTTTAAAAAAGGCTACCAGACAGGGGATATAAAACAGGGGGATACGTTTAATGCGCCTGATCTTTAAAAGTAAATCAAGGGTCATTAAGTCCTGTATTCTGCCCTCACCGGTGAAAACACATCGATCACTTTACACGCGGTTTTTGCTATAGCCGAATGCGGCATATTTGAAGGGATCACATGGTACATACCGGCGGTCAGCAAACAAGCCTGTTCTCCGATGATCATATCCAATTCTCCTTCGATGATATAGCTGATCTGTTCGTGTACATGCTGGTGCAGAGGCACAGAACTCCCTTTTTCCAATTCTATGTAGCCAAAACTCATGCTGTCGCCATGTGTATAATGGCCGGTGATGCCGGGAGCGAGGAGTTTGGGGTTGATGTTCTTTATTTGTTCCATCAATGAAATTTTATTTGTTCTAAGTTCTTTTCTGCGCCTCTGCATCCCTGCCTGCTCCAAAGGAGTCCTTCGAACCGGCAGCCAGGTCCGCGGTTATTTCTCAAAATAACAAAAATTTCCTCCCACCCATTCCTTATCCTTATTATACCGCACCCCGATCATCTTTCCTTTACTGAGTCTTCCCAAATTGTTGGTGGCAACAGGCCTTGTTGCACCATCCTTCCAGAAATAAAATACCCGGATCTCTGCCTTGGCCGGTACATCAGGGGTCTGGATGGCATCCGCATATTTTACTTTCCGCTGCAGGATCCAGTTATGCGGATCTTTTACTTTATCGATATCGGTCTGTGTTACATCGATCACCACGCCTTGCCCTGCAAATGAGAACAGGGGTTTTAATACATAATTCTCCAGGTCCGCAGGCATTTGTTTCACTTCATCAAGATAGAATGTTTGTGGTACATAGGGGTGACGGATCAGGGGCAGGGTGTATTTGCTGATCCGGTAGAACCAGTTGGGATGCGGCGCCCATTCCACATCCAGTTCTTCAAAAAATATCTTTCCTTTTTCCTGTACTTCGGGTGCCTGCTGCTGCAAATCGTCAAAGATCACCCGGTTGTAGATTCGGTTGATGACTGTTTTCTTGCCCTCGTTCATATAATAGAGCTTCTTTCCTTCTTTGATCAGGTCGTTCAGGTCAACCATTTTGATACCAACGTATTCCTCGGTGCAATAGAAGTCGATCCTGGTCTTTTGTTTACGGGGAAATATTTCGAGCAGCACTACATTCTCCGGGTTATGTTTCCCGATAATGATCTCTTTTAATAGTTGAATATAGGTTTCCCGGGTATAGCCGTTGAGGTAGCAGTCAAAATTGCCCGGAACAGGAAAATGATGCCGGAACACATCGTCCAGCAACACTTCATAAGCAAACAGGGTAGGGAAACCCTGCATCTCGATCAATTGAGGTTCGTATTCACCTGCGGCGTTGATGCAGATCCCGAAATCAAAAGCGATAAAATGAGTATGATCATTCTCCCCGGGCACTTTGAGTCCTTCTGGAATAGCATCTTTTGTCAATGTCTTAAAGGAAGGGTCCACAATGATATCGACGATGCTCTCACAGGCATCCAGCATTTTTTTTGTAAAGTCCTTTGGAACGAAGATGGGTGTCTCCGCTACCCGGAAGTCCAGTTCACCGGGATGAACCCCCTGCAGCTCTTTTAAAAAAGCCTCGTATTTTTCTTTGGTAAATGCTTTGTTATATGCTTCGCGGATAGCAGGGATCATGTTCCTGATTTTAGTGACCGGAAGTTAACAAATGCAAAGCGGGTGACCAAACGGTATGGGGCTGTTTTCCCGTAAGAATGCCAGGACATTTTTCCCGCAATCCCGATCGCTATCGGGACGATAAGTCGCAAAAGAAAATAAATTGGCGTCTTTGCGGCTCTGCGTGAAATTCAATTGAGAATTCTATGCAAGTACTTCCTGGAATTGTTCGATCGCCTGGTTCAGGAAGTTGGGAAGAATATGACTATAGGTCCACATGATCTTATCCGGGTCATCCAGGTGAAGAAGCATACTCCACAGTTTGTCTTCACCATGACTTTCAATGACCGTTTTCTTTTTCTCTTCTGTTTGCAGGTACATACTCATACCCGGTGCATCTGCTTCGGGGTGGAACTGTGTACCGATCATATGATCATTGAAGCGGATCCCCATGATCGCTCTTTCATATGGAACATGCGGGCGGCTTTTCTCGATGCAGAGAACCTTTGCACCCATTTCATTCAGCAGGTCGTGGTTGGGTTGTATCACCTGGTAGTCGCGGCTGTCTACTGCATAAAAAGGATCCTGCAGTCCGTCGAATACCGGTTCTGCTTTACCGGGTTCCAGCATATGAATGGGAAACACACCAAATGCGGTTGACTTCCTTTTCGATACCAGTCCCGCATTGAAATAACGGGCAGCGAGCTGGAAGGAATGGCAGATAAAGAAAACATGTTTCTTCCGCGTGGTGGAAGGGTTGGCATTCCATCTTTCCATTTTATCCAACCATCGGCACCAGGCAATATCCCAGTCTTCGAAACGGCTGATCAGCGGATCGCCGGGGCCTCCGGAAGAGATATAGATATCATACGATGTGTCAGGAAGCTCATTTTTAAGCCGTACATCAAATTCAGTCACAATCAATTCCATACCGCTGCTGGCAGCAAAATCTTTCAGGATCGTTCGGATACAACGCATACCCTGATTTGCTTTGCCTTCATAGAGATCGAGGATTGCTACCTTAACGGACCTTTTTTCATTCCAACTCATGAATACAAAAATAATGATTTTTTAATAGCGGGCTTAAGCATACGATTGCATGATTCTCCACAAATGTGGATTAAATGATTGGAATTAAGCGGGTTTTGGGCCTGTTAAAAAGCCTGTCGGTAAGAATAATTACGTAGCGTAGGGGATAATTTTGAAATGTGATAGTGTGGAAATACAAGGAACAATGATGCAATAGATCTAAGGGACATTTAGATGGACGAGGAAACACCGGCAATCTAATTTTCATATTCCCACATTTTCACATTGAGTAAGTTATTTCCTCTCATACACTTTCTCTCCACCCAAAAAAGTCTTCAGCACACTCACGCCCAATAATTTCCCCGGTTCTTCTTTCATGATATCCGCGTCAAGAATAATAAAATCGGCGAACTTTCCTTTTTCCAGGCTTCCTTTTTCATTTTCTTCAAAGTTGGCTTTGGCAGCCCAGATGGTCATCCCCCGTAAAGCTTGTTCACGGCTCAATGCATTTTCCATTTGGTAACCATCAGCCGGCCAGTCCTTCGCATCCTTTCTTACCACGGCGGCAAAAAATGTTTTGAAGGTAGAAATATCTTCCACCGGGAAATCTGTTCCCAGGGGCAGCCAGCCATTTTGCTCCAGTAGTTGCTTATAAGCATAAGCTCCCTTCACTCTTTCAGCACCCAGCCGGTCACCCGCCCAGTACATATCACTGGTAGCATGGGTCGGTTGTACAGAAGGAATGATCGAATTGGATCCGAATAGATTAAAATCATTTTGATTCACGACCTGCGCATGCTCGATCCTCCACCGCTGATCGTTCTTTCCCTTTAAGTATTTGGCATAAGTATTCAGTATCCTTCGGTTACCGCTGTCACCGATCGCATGGGTACACATCTGCCAGCCTTTTTGGACGATCCAGTTGGCTACGGAATCGAAATGTTCGGGTCTGCTTAACAGGAACCCATAATGTCCCGCCTTATCGCTGTAAGGTTGCAATAAACAGGCACCTCTTGAACCGAGCGCTCCATCACCATATATTTTAAAACTCCTCACATTTAACCGGTCTGTTTTGATCATGCCATTTTTTTCAGCATAGTCGTAGTTGGCTTTCTCATCACTAAGCATTACATATAAACGCATTTTAAGATCGCCGTTTGCCTGCAATTGTTTTATTCCCTCTACTGCCTTTGCACTTAAACCGCAATCGTCAATGGTCGTAAGACCTACGGCAAAACAATTCTGCTCTGCAGCCTGCAATGCCTTTTTAAATTGTTCATCGGTAATACCGGGTATCTTTACCGATACCAGGTCGATCGCATTGTCGATCAGCAAACCCGTTAATGTTCCTTCCATTTCCTGTACCTCACCACCCGTCAACGTATCACCCGCTTTTACCCCGGCAAGATCCAGGGCTTTCTGGTTGGCTATCGCTGCATGTCCATCCACTCTTGTCAGTAATACAGGGCGATCCGGGAACAGCTCATTCAGTTTTTCATTAGTAGGAAATTCTTTGTCTTTCCAGTCGTTCTGGTCCCAGCCACGACCGAGTAACCAACCATCCTTATTGCTGCTGTCAAATGCTTTTGTTTTTTCGATCACTTCTTCCCAACTGGTCGTGCCGGTCAGGTTTACCCGCTGCAAGCTATTGCCATAGCCTGCAAAATGTGCATGGGCATCAATAAAACCCGGGTAAATGAATTTACCACCGGCATCCAGTTTCTCTTTTACTTCATAAGCGCTATCCAGTTCGGCCATTTTACCGGTAGCTATTATCTTACCATCAGTGATGACCATCGCTTCTGCGACAGAGAATGAACTGTCAACAGTATAGATAGTAGCATTAAAAACCAGCAGGTCTGCTTTTTGTACGCCAGCTTTTTTGTCTGCATTGCAGGAAAAAAGCAGGATGGCAGCAGCGGCAACGATATACTTCATCATTTCTTGTTTTTTTTATTTATTGCGAAGCAAACTCTTCTTAATTAATAAATTTCTCAGGACGTTTTTTATTATGCTCTGTTTTATCCTGGAATGCTTTAGCTGCCGCTAAGATAGTGGCTTCATCATATAAATTACCAATGAGTGTGATACTTAATGGCGAACCGCTTTGGTTAAACCCAATGGGCATACAAACAACGGGATGACCGGTCAGGTTGGTCATGGATAACTGCCGCCCGGAAAATGTGGGCACGATCAGTACATCATAATCTTTCATAAAATCGTTCATGCTTTTACAGAGTTGCGAACGATACCGGTTGGCATTGATATATTCTACCGCCGGGATGGTGCGGGCGGCCCGGAAACTATTCGGCCAGAAATCGCGGTCCTGCCTTTCGATAAGATCATCGCGGTTGGTTCTTGTCAGTTCATCAAAAGCGGCAGCACTTTCCGCATTGAGGATGATACTGACCAGGTTCACCGGGTACATGGCTGAATCGGGGAAATGGATGGCTTTCACCGTTGCTCCCAGTGACCGGTAGGATTCCAGCACTTTCCATTCAGCCGCATCCGTATTCAATCGCTTAAAGAAATTTTCCGCATAAGCGATACGTAAAGTTTTAAAATCAGCTTTCCCGGTATAATTAAATGTATGCCGTATCGCACTGGGATCATTGCCATCGGTTCCGTGGATAAATGCATACACGATTGCGGCATCTTCGGCACTGCGACAGATAGGACCTGCTTTGTCAAGGCTCCAGCAGAGTACCATTGCTCCATAACGGCTTACCGTTCCGAATGTAGGACGTAAACCAGTAGCACCGCAACGGGTAGAGGGAGAAACGATTGAGCCCAGTGTTTCTGTTCCGATCGTAAAAGGTAATAAACCGGCTACTACGGAAGATGCAGAACCGGCAGAGGAGCCGCTGGATCCCTGTTTCAGGTTCCAGGGATTTTTGGTCTCACCGCCAAACCATTTATTATTATAGGCGAGTGCGCCGAGAGAGAGTTTGGCGCAAAGAACTGCGCCGGCATCTTTTAATTTTTTATAGACATAGGAATCTATGTCGAGCACCTGGTCTTTATACGGTGTGCTGCCCCAGGTCGTTTTATAACCTTTTACAGCAAAGAGGTCTTTTAATCCATAAGGGATACCATGCAATGGCCCGCGGTAGATACCTGCTTTTAGTTCATCATCGGCTTGCCTGGCCTGTTTCATAGCAAGCTCTTCAGTAAGTGTGATCACCGATTCCAATGTATCGCCCCATTTTTTCAACCGGCCAATAAAGAATTTAGTGAGATCGGCAGAACTTATTTTTTTGTTCAGGATCAACGATGCGAGCTGGGGAATGGAATAAAAAGCCAATTCATTTCTATTGACAGGCAGACTTACCTGTAATGGTATATCCCAGTAGATCTTTTCTTTTTTCATGGATATTTTCATCCCGGCCGGGGCAGGATTAAACGAAAATGGAAAGGGGATATCGTTTGCCGGTAATGTTTTATGCAGGGAGCGATACAGGAATAAATAGTTATTCAGGTTGCCCAGCATCGAATCCGCTTCCGCATCGGTGAATTCAAGATCATACCATTTTACTGTGTTCCGGATCTGTTGAAGGGAATCGGCCCGGGTTTGAGAAGAGGCAACAACTACGATGCATAGCAGGAGACCAGTTAGTATAGATCGCATAGATTGGTTTTTTTTCGGATGCTGAAATTAAGGAAATTCTTTACCTTTTACTCAAAATCAACCTGTAATGAGAATACTTGTTCTTTCTTTTTCAATTGCACTGCTTTTTGCAGCTTGCAAGGACGAAAAAACTAATGCTAAACCTGCATTCCCGGATATTCATGTTTTGGATTATTTTAATTATGGCGACAGTGGTGTGCAGTCCGGTGGAGTGAAAATGATCCCCATCAAAACACCCCTGGGAAGTTTCAAGGTCTGGACCAAACGATTTGGTAATAACCCACGCATCAAAGTATTGCTATTACATGGCGGCCCGGCAATGACGCATGAGTACATGGAATGCTTTGAAAGTTTTTTCCCGCAACAGGGATTTGAATTCTATGAGTATGATCAATTAGGATCTTACTATAGCGATCAGCCAAAGGATTCCAGTCTCTGGACAACTGAGCGTTTCGTGGAAGAAGTGGAACAGGTGCGGCAGGCTATCGGTGCCGGCTCCACGAATTTTTATATCCTCGGCAATTCCTGGGGTGGTATCCTGGCGATGGAGTATGCACTGAAGTACCAGCACAACATGAAAGCCTTACTGGTAGCGAATATGATGGCCAGTTGCCCGGACTATGGGAAATACGCGGAAGAAGTGCTGGCTAAGCAGATGGATCCTGCGGTGCTGGCAGAAATACGATCACTGGAAGCGAAAAATGATTTTGCCAACCCCCGGTATATGGAATTGCTGCTGCCTCATTTTTATAAAAAACATTTATGCAGGCTGGAGGAATGGCCCGATGGATTTAACCGCACCATGAAACATGTCAACAGTGAGATATACACGCTGATGCAGGGTCCTTCTGAATTTGGTATCAGCGGGCGATTGACCCAATGGGATATTAAGGCCCGGCTGAAGGAGATCAAAGTACCGACACTGATGATCGGCGCCAAACATGATACTATGGATCCTGCGGCGATGGAAGAGCAAAGTAAGCTGGTACAAAAGGGGAGGTATTTATATTGCCCCAACGGCAGTCACCTGGCTATGTGGGACGACCAGCAGGTCTTTATGAATGGGGTGATACAGTTCATAAAGGACGTGGATCAGGGAGCATTTGCGAAATAACTTTTATCTTCCGGGCCAGCAAAACGTAAATACAAACAATGAAAATAGCCGTGATCACCGCTAATATCGGCGGGTTTGATACTGAGAATGTGATACCAACGCAGGACATCGCATTCGATAGGTTCTATATCAATGATCGTAGTTGTCCTTATACGGCTTATAAAGTGGACAATCGTTTAAAAGCAAAGATATTTAAGATCCTTCCGCATAAGACCTGGCCGGGTTATGATGTATATATCTGGATCGATGGGAATATCCAGGTAAAGGCCGGCAATTTTATCAGCCGCATCGTTAACAAACTGGAAGGAGGGGAGGTGGTCATCTCCCGGCATTCCGAACGCTCCTCTGTTTATGAAGAAGCCGATTTTATCTGCACCGAGTTAAAGAAAGGACACAAATACCTGCAGGCACGATATACGGAAGAATCGATCCGGAAAGAAGTGGATAGCTTTGGTCCGGGACTCGAGGGTCTTTACTGGTGTGGCTGTTTTGCACGATTGAACAATGAGAAAGTGAATAAAGCTTTTGATGACTGGTTCATCGATAATGTGATATGGTCTTATTTCGACCAGAACAGTTTTGTGTACCAGATGCACAAGCACCAGTTAAAACTGAATATCATTGAGTGGGGAGATTATTATGTAAACGAACATTATGCGTTTACGGAGCATAAGAAGCAGGGGTAATCCGCTAACAGTGATGCTACCGGTTTTGTTCGAGCATTTTTAATAGCTTTCTTGCATTTTGATTATCCGGGTTTAGTTGCAGGGCCTTTTCACAATTACTCTTTGATTCACTAAATTGTTTTAAAACAAATTGAGCAGCAGCTACTCCATAGATTGCCCTGTCGTCACCCGGTTCGAGAATGGCTGCTTTTCTGTAGAATTGGAGAGACTTTTCATATTGCAGGTGCTCAGCGCAAACCGCGCCAATATTAAAGCAAGCCTTAAAATAAGATTGGTTGATCTTGAATGCATTTTCAAGTTTTTCAATCCCGGCGTTTATTTCCCCAAGCTCTATTAAAGACACACCAGTCTTGTAATAACTGGTATCAGTGTTATAATTTCTTTTGATGCAGTTCTCGAAGGCTATGACCGCTTTGCTATAAATACCCTGGTCATATAAATTGATGGCGGTTTCAAAAAGTTCTTTATCGGATTTATTTTTCAGGGAATTCTCGAAATCCACGTTAGAGGTCACGGGTTTTGTGGGATCTATGTTTCCGACATCCCAACCGTCGTAAAGTTCGACGGTAAACTGTTTTGCCATCGCCTCAAGAAAAATCTCTCTTTTTAGCAGGCTTTCCCTGGTATGTGGTTCAATTTTTTCTACGTGTAATATATAGAATATGCTATCCGTCTTTTCAATCCTGGCAAGCGTATAATTATCTTTTACCAGCTCAGCTCCCAGTTTTTCAAGGTTGGCTCTGTTTTTATCAAAAAAGAAATACCCATAAAGGAGGGGTCTTTTAGTGTCTACCCCATCACGCTCCATTTGGTTAAAGACCTTGTTGATACTGAGCTCCCTGTTCTTGTCCTGACCTGCCAGGTAGCAGGAAAAAACTAATGCAGTAACAATAGTAAATATGAGCTTTCTTATGCGATTGGATATGTTTAAGTGATGGCGCACGGGGGACTACACCCCCACCAAATACTGCTCCTTTATATATTTAGCCACATCCACCAGGTTCTTTGTTTTTTCAAAGACAGCCAGCTGCCGATCGGCACCTGTGCCATTCTCCAGCATTTTGTTTACGTGTGCTATGCGGTGACGGCTGCCCAGGTGATCTAATACCGGATCCAGGAAATCGAGCAGTTCGTAGATCAGCGCTCTTGTATTCACCTCTTCCTCTTTCCCAAAATCGATCAGGTACCCATCTATACCATACCGGCTGGCCCTCCATTTATTTTCGTTGAGCAATGCACGGGAATATTGAATATAATTCAGGTTCTTGGAACGTAACATATAGATCCGGGCGCAGATGGCCTGGAACAAGGCCGCGATCGTGATCGTTTCATCCACGGTCAGCGGGATATCGCAAACCCGGAATTCAACTGTATTAAAGAAAGGATGTACCCGCAGATCCCACCAAATCTTTTTTGCATTGTCGATACAGTTGGTCTTGATCAGGAGCTTTACATAATTATCATACGCTTCAATACTGTCGAACGAATCGGGGATACCGGTACGGGGAAACTTGTCAAACACTTTCGTACGGAAAGATTTATAACCCGTCATCCTTCCTTCCCAGAAAGGGGAGTTAGTACTTAGTGCAAAAACGTGCGGCAGGAAATAACGGGTGCTGTTGGCAATATGATTGGCCATTTCCCGGTTCTCCATTCCCACGTGTACGTGCAGGCCAAAAATTAAATTACTTCTCGCTGCTTCCTGCAGTTCATTTACGATCTCGCTGTAGCGGATATGATCGGTGATCAGCTGGCTTTCCCAGTGACTGAAAGGATGCGTACCGGCAGCGCCCATGGCGAAGCCCAGTCCATCCGCGATGCTCCCGATCGTTTTACGCAGGGTGGCCACATCCAGGAATGCTTCGTCGATATCGGCGCAGATATCCGTACCCACTTCCACCACGGCCTGGTGCATCTCCGCCTTTACTTTGTCCTTTATTACTTTCTGACCTTCCTGTACGATCTTCTGTTCATGACTTTTCAACTCGAATGTCTTCGGGTCAAGCACCATGTACTCTTCTTCTACGCCAAGGGTAAAGCTCTTGTAGTTAAGGTTCATATGTCAGTTTATGGTTTTTGGTTTATAGTTTATTGTTGTTGCTGCGCGGAAAGTCTTTATTTTTTTGATAAGGCTGTTAGTGCTGACTTTTAATTTGCTTTGCAAAAGCCATGTGCTTTAAACAACCATAAACAATAGACTATAAACCATAAACAATTATATTAATGGACTCTTGTTCGCTCCGCGACGTACATACTCTCCCCATGTCAGGTTATCCTCTCCTTCTTTATTCTCCAGGGCTTTTTCGATCGCATAAGTGGCCGCGGTTTCCACCACCCACTCGAAGTTATCTTCCCCTACGCTGGGTTTATCGGCATCGGGAGCCGGGTTGCAGAAGTCGATCGCATAGGGCACACCATCTCTTATCGCTAATTCTACTGTATTGAAATCATAACCGAGATATTTATTGATCTTAAGCACGATATCGGTCATTTGTTTAAGGCGCTCCGGTGAGGGTTTGAAATCGGCCACATAACGGAGATGATGCGGATTGCGGGGCTCATACGACATGATGCGTACATATTT
>JANOHQ010000006.1:0-4805 GCA_031406595.1 Chitinophagaceae bacterium | reverse complement strand
CCCGATCTGCAGGCAAGGATACAGGTGGCATTATTCAATATCCTGGAAGAAGGGGATGTACAGATCCGCGGGTTCAAACTGCGATTACCCCTGGACATATTATTTATATTCACCGCCAACCCCGAAGATTATACCAATCGTGGTTCTATCGTAACACCGCTGAAAGACAGGATCGAGAGCCAGATATTGACGCATTATCCCAAATCGCTGGAGGATGCACTGGAGATCACCGAACAGGAAGCAGAAGTGGACGAAGAACAAAAAGCGAAAGTCAAGGTCAGCGATCTTATCAAGCGGCTGATCGAACAGGTGGCTTTTGAGGCCAGGAGCAGTGAACTGGTGGATAAAAAAAGCGGTGTGAGTGCAAGATTGACGATATCGGCTTATGAAAACGCCGTGAGCTCGGCTGAAAGAAGGGCTATCATCAACAAAGAAAAGCAAACACAGGTATGGATGAGCGACCTCGTGGGTATCATCCCCTCTATCACAGGCAAAGTGGAACTGGTCTATGAAGGCGAACAGGAAGGTCCTTACCAGGTAGCGATGAACCTGGTGGACAAGGCGATCCGTTCACAATTCGTCCAATACTTCCCCAATCCTGACCAGTTAAAGAAAAGGAGAAACTCCGAAAGTCATCGGGGCGGCAAACCTGCGATGGAAGAAAAACCAGATGAGAATCCTTATCGTTCCGTGACCCAATGGTTCGACAAAGGGAATAACCTGAATCTTTCCTTTAATACTTCGGATAAGGATAAAATATTATTGCTGTACAAAGTGGATGGCCTGCATGCGCTGGTTATGAAGTTTTTCCCGAAGTCCAATGAACCCCAGGCCGCATTGCTGATGGAATTTGTATTGCACGGTCTCGCCTCCTATTCATTGATCAGTAAGAAAATATTCGAAAACAAGGTCGAGTTCAAAGACCTGGTGGGTAGCATGATGAATTTCGGCAACAAGGATTATGAAGAAGAATTTGATGAAGAAGGATAAATAAAAACGAAACGCGGAGAAAATGATATTGATCATGATCTCCGCGTTCTCCTTATAGCAATGTTTGTAATAGCCGGTCGTGGTTATTTCTTTTCCGGGCTTTTTAACAGCCAACCCAGTTTAATACCAAATGTGGCTGATATCCCGGGGCTTCTTCCTCCCCTGGCATTTACATAATTAAAAGCCGCTTCTTCCTCGAAATAATAAGTATTGTCAAGATATTTTACGCTGCTTTTCTTGTTATCAAAACCGTATCCTATTCCCCAATAGGTATCGAACATAAATCGTTCGCCGAAGATCCATTGACGTCCCAGTTCGATCTGTATGGCACCAAATGTAACCTCTTGCCTGCCTTTTTCAAATACATTACCGGCCTTCTCTATCATTTGTGCTTCAGAATAATGTCCAAAGTAAACGATCGGCTTTATATAGGTTCCCTGCATGAGGTGAGTTTGCCTTGATTTACCAAACAGGATGAAATCAGGCAGTTTCCCAAATTTATACCCGCCGGAAACAAAAAATCCTTTGGGACTTCGTTTCACTTCAGTGAAGTTGCCATCGTAGAAACCGAGGTAACCTGCTTTACCCGCCCCGATGATCCCGACCGAGACCTCGAAACTTTTTCCGACACCTGTACTTTGCTCATACCCAATCTCGGTGTAGCCATACAGGGGGGCCAGGAAATTAAATTTAAGACCTTTACTCCGCTGGCTTGCATACCGCTCAGGATCGGAAAGATTATCGGAGAATACCTGCTCTTTCCCGTTTTCAAAAACGATCTTTTTGATACGATCTGTTTCCAGCACGTAAATAGGTCCATCCGGATTGTTGAATTCACGGTACTTGATCTCGCTGGAACCTATCTCAATAACTTTTGCTTCGACGATCTTGCCGTTTTGCCTGTAGATCCTGTCCTGGGATTGCGCGGCCAATGATAAACAGAAAAGACAAAAAGAAAAGAAGATAATCTTTCTCATGTTGTTGGTTTTGAATATGATGACAATAGGTTATAACATATCGCTGCTTTGAAAATTGTTAAATGATGTTAACCTCCCGTTCCAATTTCACCCCAAATTTTTTGGCTACGCTTTCTACGATCTCTTCGCTTAGCTGATAAATTTCGCCCCCGGTCGCCTGCCCATAATTGACCAGTACCAGGGCTTGTTTGGCATGACATCCCGCATCACCACGCCGAACACCTTTCCATGTCACCGACTCCGGCCCACCGGGGCCAGCGGGCGGACCGCATTGTTCGATAAGCCAGCCCGCGGCTAATTTTATGTTCCCGTTACCCAACTCAAAAAAAATGATAGAAGGAAATTCAGCCTTAAGGTTTAAGAACTGCTCACCGTTTATTTCAGGGTTTTTAAAAAAACTCCCCGCATTGCCTGTTTCAGCAGGATCGGGTAATTTGGAAGAGCGGATATGAATGACCGCGTCGGAAATTGCTTTGATGGAAAGCGCTTTCACACCCATTTTTTCGAGTTCCTGTTCGATAGCACCGTAGCTGGTATTGAATACAGCTTTCTTCCTCAGGCGATAGGTCACATTCAGGATCACGAACTGGCCACTGTATTTTTTCTTGAATACGCTTTCACGGTAGCCGAAATCACAATCCTTTAAACCGAATGTATAGTTCGTCTTCTCTTCCAGGTGAAAAGCCTTCAGTTCATGAAAAACATCTTTTATTTCTACACCATAAGCACCAATATTCTGCATCGGTGTTGCTCCCACGTTTCCCGGTATCAGTGAAAGGTTCTCCACTCCTGCCCAATTGTTTTCAATACAATGCAGCACAAACTGGTGCCAATTCTCTCCTGCGCCTGCCTGTACATACACAAATTCTTCATCTTCCTTTACCTTATTGATACCTTTGATCTCATTTTTCAACACCAGCCCATCAAAATCACTGGTGAAAAGGATATTACTGCCTCCGCCGAGAATGAGTGGGGAGTCATGAGTCGTGTCCACAAGGACTCCTTCGGAGAGTCGTGAGTCAGCAACTATTAGCTCGGAGAGTTCTTCAACACTCTTAAATTTCCCAAAATATCTTGCCTTGACATCGATGCCAAATGTGTTATAGGGTTTTAATGAAATATTTTCCTGAATTTGCATAGTGCAAACATCGGGATTTGCATTGAAAAGATGAATTATGGATAACCTGTCTGAATTGATTTATGCGATCGAGCTCCATGATGCGGATGGTATGCGCAAATTGTTTGCATCCGGGGTAGATCCGAATACCCTTTATAAGGGCGAGCCACTGATCTACGAGCTGACCAGTGAATATACCCGTAGTCCAAAATTCACGGACTGTGTAAAGGCTTTTCTCGATTCTGGATTAGAAATGGAAGACAAGTCCTTGCTGGCGGTGCTGCTGAATGACGCGGAGCAACTGCAGGAACAACTCTTCAATGACCCGGAAATTATTACCAAAAAATATTCTCTCCGCTGTGCATATTCAGCTTTACACGAAGTCACATTGCTTCATATATGTGCAGAATTTAACCATATAAACTGCGCAGCGGTACTGGTTGATAATGGCGCTGATATCAATGCAAAAGCCGGTGTAGATGAAAATGGTTTTGGTGGGCAGACTCCCATTTTTCATACCGTCAATCAAAACAATAATCAGTCGGCAGCCATGTTCCAGTTTCTTTTATCCAAAAAGGCAGATACAATGGTAACTGTGCCGGGACTTATTTGGGGTAAGGGTTATGAATGGGAGACGCTGATACCCGCCATCAACCCGGTTAGCTACGCTATGATGGGGATGCTACCACAGATGCACAGGAATGAAAAAACTATCGCTGAAACGGTAGCGACTTTACTGAAATATAGTTTTGGGATTGATTATACTGAGAAGAATATACCCAATGCATACCTGAAAAAATTGAACTTATGATAACAGGCGTTCATACCATGTTCTATAGCTCCGATCCCGATGGGTTACGGGCTTTTTTCCGGGATAAACTCGGTTTAAGAGGCACCGACACCGGCGAAGGCTGGTTGATATTCGATCTGCCTGAAGCGGACCTGGGTTGTCACCCTGCGGATGAAAGTGGTGAAGAAGGTTCCCTTTCCGGCACACCCGATATTTCGTTCTATTGTGATAATATCTATACCACGGTGGATGAGTTGAGGTCGAAAGGCGTGGTATTCAAAGGCGAGATAGAAGACCATGGGTACGGTTTTGTAACCAATTTAAAAGCTCCAGGTTATTTTTATATTCAATTGTTCCAGCCTAAATATAAAAAATTATCTAATACCCGGTCAGGCCGCTTTAGCGGCCTGACCGGAATCCCGCAGTTAATTGCAATAACCAGCGTAACCCTGCTTTATGACTACACCGCATCCACATCCGCCACCACCGTTACACTCCGGAAACTTGAATGCTGATGAAGAATAGCCACTTGTTCCAGCAGGTCTTTTTTACATTGGTTGATGGTTTTCGTATCCCGCGGCAATTTCAATAATAGTTCAGCAAGGTATTGATTCCGGATCCTGCCGATGATGGGTTCCGCAGGACCTACAAGGTATTGATCGTATTTAGTTTTCAGGGCATTCGCGTATGCCTGCGCGGCCCGTTCCACCACTTCTTTTATTTTATGCTTGAACGTAATATGAATGATACGGGAGAATGGTGGGTAAGAAAACTCTTTTCTTTTCTTCAGTTCTTCGGTGAACATCAATTTATAATCATGCTGCTGTACGAATTGCAATACCGGGTGTGAGGGTTGAGATGTTTGTACCAGCACTTTCCCCGTCTCCTCTTTTCTTCCTGCCCGGCCGCTTACCTGCTCCATCAACTGGAA
>JANOHQ010000476.1:0-22042 GCA_031406595.1 Chitinophagaceae bacterium | reverse complement strand
CACTCATACACCCACGCACTTTGTATCATTTCCAGGTGACCCTCGGAACTTTGTTCCCGGGTACCTTCAAACCCTGGAATCTGTAAGATCCATTCCAGCAAGTCGGTAAAACGGATACGGTAGATCTTGCCTTCATTGAATTCATCACCGAAACGTTCGTAGAGTTTCTGTGCGATATCTTCATGGTCGGCCCAGTTGATCGGGGGTTCAAAATGTGACATAGAAACTATTTTGGAATTTTGGAATTTCGAAATTGGGAAATTGTAGTGCTGCGATAAATTTCAAAAACTTGCCTGACGGCAGTCAGGTTTCCCAATCGGCAATTTCCCAATTAATTTACTCTCCTAAAAACTGTGTCTGGTCCGGCAGCATCACTTCGATCTCGCCATCGCCAGCATTCAGCAGCGACTGGCAACCGAGTCTTGAATTCAGCCGCGGGTTCACCGCCCGGTCTATAAAATCCTCTTCCCTGTCTGTGATCTCATCGATATGATCCATTCCTTTCTCTATATACAGGTGACAGGTGGTACAGGCACATACACCACCGCAATTATGATGCAATTCAATATCATTTTTCAGGGCGATCTCCAACAGGGTCTGTCCAGCCTCGACATTACTTAGTGTAAGGGCCTCCAGTCCTTTTTGTTCAAAGTTGAATTTAACAGTATACATCTCGTCTTTTGCTTTCAGAACGCAAAAATAGCGGTAAAAAGAGGAATGTATTTACTTGTTTGGGAAAACATTAATTCCTGTAACCGTCGCTAGCTGGCATGGCAGAATCGCCTAATATCCATTGCGCTCTTTTCCTGGTTAACCAAAGCGTATCGCATTGTGGGGCCAATTTTCCTTTGCAAATGATCCATTCTGCTTCCAGGGTGTCCTTCGTATTTAACGGACGGAACATATAGCGATCGGATCGCAAAAGGATGTTCCGGAGTGGGTCAATGAATTTAGTGTTAAAAATATCGTGATAATGTTTTTTTTCAGGTGCGGTTAAAGTATCCTCACTGATGACACCATCGAAACCAGCCGGAAAAAGATGACCAGGACGGATGTCCATTAGTGCAAGATGAGATGAATCGGGTCGTTTCAGCCATTCACGGGCATCACCGGAAATATACAGAAGATAAAGTACAGTATCCTTTCCGGAGGTCATGATCACGCCAATTGACTGAATTGTGTTGTCCCGCAAAGGATCGTAAAACAGAACGGAGTCTGTCTCAATTAAACTGTCCACTACATCTTTTAACTGGAAACCCGAGAGAGGGAAAGAGTACCATTTCATGCCAGGCGGCTGCCGGTCATTACTCATCTTGACTACACAGGAAGAAACAATTAGCAACACGGATAATTTGATGGCAAACCATCTCATAGGCAGGGCTCTCATTTCGTTTGCTGAATACTCTCCGTCAACAACACATACAGATTCTTCAACTGCGGATGCCCTTTCAATAATTCCAGGTGCTTCTGGATCGTTTCGCTGTCGTGGCGATTAGCCGGGCCCGTCTGTGCTTCTTTGGGAGAAGTATCTTTTAACCGCAAAGCTGTTTCTTCGATCAATGGCAGCAATTGCCTGAAATCGAGTCCTTCCTTACGGCAATAATCTTCTGCCAGTGTGTAGAGGTGGTTGACAAAATTGCTGACCACTACTGCGGCGACATGTAATTTTAATCTTGACTCATCACTGGCTTCCATCACTTTTTCCCCCGCTATTGAACGTGCCAGTTGTTCGAGAACCCGTTTTGCATTATCATCGCTGCCATCAAAAAATACCGGGATATCCGGTAAAGTGTTCATCTCCTTGCGCAGACTTTGCAAAGGATAAAAAACGCCATAGTGATCGCTCACTTTTTTCAGGACTTCTTTGGGAACAGATGCCGCGGTATGTGCTATCACTTTCCCCGGTAACCTTAATTCTCCCACCACATCGTCAATAGCTTCATCGGTCACCGAGACGAGGTATACCGCTGCATTTTTAGTGATCAGGCTTTTGTAATTGGTGGACTCTGAATCGAGCTCATAGGCCAGTTTGCTGGCAGCTGAGGCATTGCGGCTGTATACCTGCAAAATGGTATGACCGGCAGCTTTGAATTTTTTTCCGAGCACCGTTGCCACATTCCCCGATCCGATAATGACTATATCCACCTCTTGTTAATTTTCTCATTAAGTAATAGTCCTACTCCCTAAAGGGAGCTGCAAAATTTGCTACAATGTAAATGTACAACCTATTTTTGCGTGGTATGAAGATATCCCAGCGACTGGCGTTAAGTTATATCAGGACGAAATTCAAAGTGCTGACCGCTGTTTCCAAAAAACGGGCTGCGCAAAAGGCCTTTGAACTCTTTTGCACCCCGCAAAGCCGGAATAAAAAGAAATTGCCAAAGATATTCGAGAGCGGCGAAAAGCTCGCGTTTGTACTCAACGGCGAAGTTGTCCGGGGCTGGCGCTTTAATCACCCTGCGGAGAAAAAAGTGCTGATCTGTCATGGATACGAATCATCCGTGATCAATTTCGACCGTTACATTAAACCATTGGTAAAAAAAGGATACGAGGTCCTGGCATTTGACGCCCCGGCGCATGGTCGTAGTGCTGGCAAAAAGATCACAGCACCTCTATATAAAGACATGATCCTGGCGATACATAAAGAGTATGGCCCTGTGCGTTCCTTTATGGCCCATTCCTTTGGTGGCCTGGCGGTAAGCCTGGCGTTGGAAGAGATCAGTCATCAATCCGATTACCGGCTGGTTTTGATCGCCCCTGCCGCGGAAACAACTACCGCCATCGACAGTTTTTTCCGGTTCCTGCAACTGGATCCGGTTCTTCGCCCGGGATTTGAACGGATCATCCTGCAGAACGGGGGTGTAAGCTCAGAATGGTATTCGATCCGGCGGGCCATGAGGAATATCCGGGCAAAAACACGCTGGTTCCAGGATGAAGGGGACGAAGTGACCCCGATGAGCGATGTGCTGAAAGTAAAGGAAAACTATCCGGGTATAGAATTCGTATTTACAACAGGTCTGGGTCACCGCCGGATCTACCGGGATAATAAAGTGAGCCGCTCCGTTGTTGAATTCTTGTAAAATAGCCGGGAGGACGATAAGCCGGTAAGAGATATTCAGAACTTGTTTTCTTCCTCCGAAGGAGTCCTTTGGACCGTCTTTCCTCCCGAGGCTTCGGGATTGCCAGCCTTATGTTTATGAAACAAATTATCGTAATCTTTTTTTTCTTTACTTGCAGTAGCAGTTCCTGCTCCAAAAACGAAATCGAAGCTATGCCTGTTCCGGTTGCAAAAACGTATACGTATCTCGCCCTGGGCGATTCCTATACCATCGGCGAAATGGTGGCTCCTCCCGATAATTTCCCCAGCCAGGTTTACACCATGCTGAGAAACCAGAATGTAGCCATACAGGCACCGCGCATTATCGCCAAAACAGGCTGGACCACAGATGAATTGGAAACAGGGATCGTCAACGCCAATACCATCAGTCCTTTGGCCGAATCGTATGATTTTGTGTCCCTGTTGATCGGTGTCAATAACCAATACCGTGGCCGCAGCGTGGATAATTACAAACCAGAGTTTGAAGAACTGCTCCGCAAAGCGATCCGTTATGCAGGTGACAAGGCAGATCATGTGATAGTTCTTTCTATACCAGACTGGGGTGTTACGCCTTTTGCCAATGGCAGGGACCGGGCACAAATTGCGGCAGAGATTGATGCGTATAATGCGGCCAGCAAACAGATCGCGGAACAGTATAATGTACATTATATAGATATCACTCCGTGGACGCGGGAAGCTACCGCTGATCATAGCCTGCTTGCAGGTGATGGTTTGCACCCTTCAGGGAAAGAATATAAAAGATGGGCAGAAAAAGTCGCCGCTTTTTTCAGGTCAAAGTTCCGATGATCAGTGACAGCCATTGTTGTACACCTTAATCGCATCATTCAGATGACTACGGTTACTCCTTATCGCCTTATTTAACTCCTTGTAGTTCTTATCAAGCATTTCAACGGCTTTGGAGCAAGTTTTGACATAACTGATCAGCTCTTTAAAATCATCAATGCGTTCTAAATCACCTGTATTACCTAACTGTACATAATGATCGCATACCTTCCCTTTCCCATAGCGTGGATAGTCTCTTGGAGCATTGTCTTCCCAATAAATACTGATGAGATCTCCATAGACAAGACATTTGATATAACCAGAATTAAATCTAATGTAATAACGTCCATGGTCCAGGTACCGCAGAACCTCGGTTCCTTCGTATTTTTTATCGTCAATGGAAACCCATCTGCCTTTTGATTTTATTTCACCCCCCGTTACTTTAGTTCCATCTTTTAGTTCCAGGTAGTTGCCTGAATTGATCAGCGTGGTAGTGTCAAATATATTAAAATGATAACAAGTTAATGGGCCTTGTGCGATAGCAGTAGCGCTAAAAAGAGTGCAAATGATAAAGCCAGTTACAAGGGTGGATATTTTTTTCACAGTGCTAACGATTTAACGCAAAGTACAGCTGTTTTAGGGCTAAAATAAACTGTTTCCCGAAAATTTATTATCCTTGTCCTAACTTGCGGCCGCTGAGAAGCGGTTTTTGTGTGTTTAACGCGGCCTGGAAAAAGGCAGTTGACACCGTCATTGCGAGCAAAGCGAAGCATATAATATAGTATCCTTTATGGCGAAGAATTTACTGATAGTGGAGAGCCCGGCGAAAGCTAAAACGATCGAGAAGATCCTGGGAAGCGATTTCCAGGTCAAGAGCTGTTTTGGGCATATCCGTGACCTGCAGAAAGCCGGTATGGGTATCAACCTCGAGAAGAATTTTGAACCCACTTATATCGTTCCCCCGGAAAAAGAAAAAGTGGTGGCGGATCTGAAAAGACTGGCCGATAAAAGTGAAGAAGTCTGGCTGGCAACGGATGAGGACCGCGAAGGGGAGGCGATCAGCTGGCATCTTTGCGAGGTATTGGGTCTTGACCCAAAAACGACCAAGAGAATCGTTTTCCACGAGATCACTAAACCGGCGATACAAGCGGCCGTGCAGAACCCCCGCAAACTGGATATGAACCTGGTGATGGCGCAACAGGCCCGGCGGATACTCGACAGGATTGTTGGCTTTGAACTCAGCCCGGTTCTCTGGCGCAAGATGAGCATGCGGAATAACCTGAGTGCAGGTCGTGTGCAGAGTGTGGCTGTAAGACTGATCGCGGAAAGAGAAAGAGAGATCAATGCATTCACACCAGTCAGCACTTTTAAGATCGAAGCACTATTTACTGCGAAAGATCTTTCGGATAAACTGGTCACTTTTGTCGCGGAAGGAAAAAAGCAAAATGCAGCGGAAGATGCTGAAGCTTTTCTGAAAAGCTGTATCGGCGCTGATTATAAGGTCAACGATATACAGGTAAAACCGGGTAAACGCTCTCCTGCCCCGCCTTTTACCACTTCAACATTACAACAGGAAGCATCACGCAAACTGGGGTATGGTGTGGCAAGAACCATGCAGATCGCACAGCGTTTGTATGAGAATGGATATATCACCTATATGCGTACCGACAGTGTGAACCTGAGTAATACCGCACTCGGTGATATCACGAACTCGGTAAAAAGCATGTATGGTGAGCAATACCATCAGTTCCGCAAATTCAAGAACAAGAATGAAAGTGCACAGGAAGCACACGAAGCGATCCGACCGACGTATACGAGCAACTCTACTATCCAGGAAGCAGAATGGGCAAAATTATACGAGCTGATCTGGAAAAGGACGATGGCTTCGCAGATGGCGGATGCAGAGCTGGAAAAAACAGTAGCAAAGATCGAAATCTCAACTACTAAGGATGAGCTGACGGCTTCCGGCGAAGTATTGAAATTCGATGGATTTTTAAAAGTATACCGGGAAGATAAAGACGAGGATGACCTGGAAGAAGAAGCCAACGAAGGCATGCTGCCCCCATTAGCAGTGGACCAGCAATTGCCGCTGAAAGAAATGAAAGCAACGGAACGGTTCAGCCGCCCGCCGCCTCGTTTTACAGAAGCATCGCTCGTAAAAAAACTGGAGGAACTGGGTATCGGTCGTCCTTCTACCTACGCTCCTACCATTTCAACTATACTTAAAAGAGGTTATGTTGAAAAAAGAGATAAGGAAGGTGTGATCCGGTATTACAGTGTCTTTTTGCTAAAGGATGGCGAAGTCAACAAGAAACTGGATAGCGAGAACACAGGTGCGGAGAAATCAAAATTATTCCCCTCCGATCTTGGATTGGTGGTGACGGATTTCCTGAAGCAGTATTTCGACAATATCATGGATTATAGTTTTACAGCCCGGATCGAAGCAGAATTTGATGAAGTGGCAGAGGGCAAGATGAAATGGAGTAATGTACTGGAAGAGTTCTATACCCCTTTCAAAAAGGATGTTGACAATACGATCGAGAATGCGGAACGGATAAAGGGGGAAAGAGAATTGGGTGTTGATCCGGATAGTGGCAAACCAGTGGTGGCCAGGATGGGCCGTTATGGTGCCATGATACAGATCGGTGTGGCCGATGATACCGAGAAACCGCGATTTGCCAAAGTGCCCACGGGGCAAAGCATTGAGACGATCACTTTTGAAGAAGCGATGATTCTTTTCGGGGCGCAGGGAAGCATGGGGCAGTATGAAGAAAAAGATGTGTTGGTGAATGTGGGTCGTTTTGGTCCTTATGTAAAATGGGGTGAAGAATTTATATCCCTTCCAAAAGGGACCGACCTGGGTACTGTTGATTTTGACACAGCAGTGGAGCATATCAAAAAGAAACAGATCGCCGATGCACCTGTTGGAACGTATGACGATAAATCCATTACAAAGGGAACAGGCCGTTTCGGGCCTTATATTAAATGGGACGGGATGTTCATCAATGTACCTAAGCGTTATGTTTTTGCAACGCTGACCCAGGACGAAATGAATGAGCTGATCGCGGCTAAAGTAAAAAAAGAAGAGAACCGGTATATACATCGCTGGCCCGATGACAAGATCGCGGTGGAGAATGCAAGATGGGGTCCGATCATTAAATATGGTAAAAAGATCATCCGCCTGCCCCGTAAAGCAGATGAATCAAAATATACCGCAGAAGATGCTGCTGCATTTACTGTGGATGATGTAAAGAAATTTATCGAGCTGGAAATTCCGGGTGCTTTTACTAAAAAAGTAAGGAAACCCAAAGCCACGGGTGGAAAAGCGGCATCTAAGAAGAATGCTTCGGCTTCACCTCACAAGAAGGCAGCGAAAAAAACTGCGACGAAGAAAGCTACCAAAAAGCAAAAAGAATAGCTGCTCCTTACGATAAGTAAGTATTAAAGGATGCAGGCCACCGGGCCTGCATCCTCATTTAAAAGACGATAGTCTGCTATATCCTACTCAAGCATCACTCCACCTGCCGGCAATATCCGTGTTTTCACCCTCATAAATAGAGCGTAATAACCTCTTCATCTCTTGAAAGCGGAAAATACATTGTGCCTGATAAAAGGGGGCAGCGTCCAATGCTGTATTCCGTGTATTATTCAAGCCAAACCATTACAACATGAAAAAGAACATCTTCCTGTTCCTGCTCTCCGTTTTAGTTACTTTTAAAGGATATTCATTCGATCTTAAAACCCATCTCTGGCTGGCGCAACAATTGCTGAATGATGTAATCAAAAATAAATCCATCACCCTTAACGGGAAGCAGTATAAGTTAAATGACCAGGTTTATTCCGCATTGGTTAATCATCCTTCTGAATTCAGGATCGGCACACTTGGTATCGATGTATTTCCTGATCCTGTTGTCGGGCAGATCACTGCCCATCCGGGCCTTGTAAATGGGTGGAAAACAGATGACTGGATCCAACATGTTCTGAATTCAGCGGAATCACCTGCAGAGATCGCATTTGCATACGGCTATGCCTGTCATGCCGCCATGGATATCTTTGCGCATACGTATGTAAACGCTTATAGTGGCGATATTTTTTTGCTGACGGATAATGAAGTGGCTGTTGAGAGAAGACATTTTGCCCTGGAAAAATATATCGGCAACCATATCCCCCCCATCATCACTGATGATGGACGCACCATCACCGATAACTCCGCATTGATAAGTGGCCCGCACGATTTTCTCAGCAGGACTTTTATCCTGAATAACAAGGTGACCGACCAATATGTAAAATCGGGCTCACTGCATTTGGTCGCTATGAATGGTGTGTACAATGTTGTACAGAAGATGGACGCGGCCAATCAAAGTGTGGTAGGGTTTCTCGGTGCGAAATACCTTGAGTATTTAAAAGAACAATATCGGTTTGTGTTAGAGCTTGATAAAAAAGTTGGCCTGACGGCCCAGGCTGGTCTCCAGCTGAAACTGGCAAAAGAAGCACTGGATATCAAGATCGCTGCCAATAAAATATTGCTGGAAAAGATCAGGATCGAAAGGGATATCATCAACAAAGGCATAGAGGCTAAAAAGACAATCGAAAGCTTTATTCAGCTAAAGCATACGTTCATAGCAGATGCGAATGGTCTGCTCCATAACCTGGAAAATGAAATAATCGATAAGGAAGCGCAGATCCTTAAGCTAGGGGCTGATATTGCTCTTTTACCCCTTACAGTCGCTAAGACAATAGTCGAAGAAATAACAAAATGGATCCCTGCAATACCCTATCCTTGTGGTATAAAGACCTGCCATGGTCCGTTTGGTGTGCCTTACCCCTGCCCTAAAATCTGCAATACAAAACTGATCACAGAGTTGATCACGAGAGTAATACAAGTTGTAAATCCTGCGATCGGGCAATTGACCAGGAGCAAAAATGATCTGATAGACCGCGTGGCCAATGCCAAAAAACAGATTACCGCAACAAAAGCGGATGTTGTCAATGCCGCAAATGATATTGCGAAAAAAACAGAAGAGTTAACCAATCTCGCTACGAATATTGCTTTGGCAGAAGCTAATGAACTAAACTATAAAACTCAAAAAGGATTACTCGAAAAAGAAATTGAGGTTCTGCAAAGAGCTTATGATGAAGCAAAAAAGATCTATGAAACCGTAAAACGGGAGGAAGATGATCTCCGGGGGCGCCTGGAAGCCTATGCAGATCAATTCATCAATGTGGCGAAAAAATTAATAGAAAAATACAACCTGGTTCACCTGTTATTGAAAAACTGGCAGGGAGATATTGAAAAGGCCAGTAAGAATTATATCATTGCAGGAGAAAAATTTGCGAAAGATGTATTATCCGCAAATGGTAATGGCTTTTCTCATTACCAGGACTGGTTCAAATGCTGGGCGCCGGTATTTACGGCGATACCCAGCCAGATTCCGCAGGCTGCCTGTGTCCTGGAAGACTATTATACAAAAATCAGGAGTGAAATAGATGAACTACTGGAACAACTCGGCCCCCTTCAATATTTACTGGATCCTACCAAAAAGCTGCGGGAATTATTGATGCAGGAAGTAAAAGAAAAAGCTGAGTACGCTGCCATCCAGATATCCAATCATTTGTTTGGTGCACAAACAACCGATTTTTTCCTGATGATCACCGGGCGGGAAGCTGTGACCACGCCCAAACTTATCGGGATCTTCCGCGAAGACGGTTCCGGAAAAAACCTGGTTAGTTTCCCGGATGTTACCCTGGTGATAAATAAAGAAATGGGTCTCGCCAATGATGGTGAAATGATCGGTATAGATAAATTCGCAACCTTACACAATGCTTTGCAGTTATCCAAACTAGCTGTCCTCCCGGGGCAAAGCCTGAATACCATCTATACTGACTATGCGGGGAACGGGCGCACTGACTACGGCCGTACACTTTATCCTAATTCGGATAACAGCAGGTTCACCATTTTGAACAAAGCGGTGAGTTCTATCGACGGATCGTCACAATGGATGCATACATCTGTTCCAATCTACCGGGATAAAGGATTTGATAATAAATGGCCCAATGACAGGCAATACGGTTATTCGCAGTGCCAGGACGATGAAAGTGGTTTCCGATTCTGGGTCGATAAAACCGCCAGGAAAAAAATCTTCCCCGTACTGTTCAGGGGACCTTTAACACCGGAGCTATACGCCTATGCTTCTTATAATGCTGACAACAGGCTATTCATCCCGTGTGCTGAAAACCCATTCCCCAATACCGAGACGGATAATTGCAATATTTTAGGCAGCAACACCTTCTGCAAGGACAGGGGGTTGAAAAGATTTTTTAAGAAACTATTCGGGAAGTATTGATCAACTGTAACCATAAAAAGCCCCACTAAAAGGGCTTTTTGATGCTCGCGGGTACCTGTTCATACCTCTAAGTACATTTTTTTTAAATGCGAAAAACAGACCAAATTGTATTTTGTGGAAAACTATTCAACCTGATGAAAAGAGAATACTGGGAAAACATCGCTCCGACCTATGCCGATGAGATATTTGATGTACTCCACAACGATAAAAAAGCCCTGATCCGGTCTGTTATCAACAAACATGCATCGAAAAGCAAGACCGTGATCGATATCGGTTGTGCCATCGGCAAATGGTTGCCCGTGCTCTCTCCTCTTTTTAAAAAAGTAGTCGCAGTCGATATCTCTGCGAAGAATCTCGAAATAGCCAAACAGTTGTACCCCCAGTATAAAAATGTGGAATACCTGCGGGCGGATATGAGCGGGGCCAAAACAAAAGTGCCGCAATGCGATTTTGGGATCTGTATCAATGCGATCCTCACTCCTTCCTTAAAGGACAGGACGATCTTCTTTCAATCTTTGGGCTCCTGTGTAAAGAAGGGAGGCCGTATCGTCATCACGATCCCTTCGCTGGAGTCATGGCTCTTCACAAGTGTTATCCAACAGCAGCATAAGATCGACAAATCGCTTTTTCCGGTAACAAAAAACGCAAAGGAAGCGCTGAAGAAATGGAACAATATCCGCCAGGGCAATGCTGATATCGATGATGTGCCGCATAAACACTATCTGAAAGAAGAATTACAACTCCTGCTGGCCAATGAAGGTTTTATGGCCGAAGAATTTCAGAAGATCGAATACAACTGGGATACCGAATTCATCAATCCCCCCAAATGGTTGAAAGAACCGAAACCATGGGATTGGATGGTAGTGGCGAAAAAGCTTTAAGTCCGAAGTCGGGAGTCCGGAGATATTTTACACGAGTTTCAAATTTTCCTATTCTCTTTAAGAGTTTGCTGAAAATCTTCTAAAGTGCATCAGCCTAAATATTTGCCTTGCAACAATTTCATATCAACTACGAAATCCCCGGTTTGCAACAACAATAAACGATAAACTATAAACAGTTTGAAGGTCAGTAAAACATCCTTGTTTTAAATGACCATCTTCGGACTTCGGACTTCCGACTTCTGACTTCTCCCCACCCGTGGAAAAGTTTAACTATTCCATTTCAGCACCAATGGAGATATTGTGCTGGATTCACCACCATGGAAACAAACAAAGAGATATCAGCCCTTTTTACCCTGATCGATGATCCTGATGAAGAAGTATTTGGATTAGTGTCGAACAAGATCGTTGACTATGGTAAAAATATCATTCCTAACCTGGAGCATCTCTGGGAAACCACTCCCAACGAAGCGATACAGACCCGTATCGAATTACTGATCCATCGCCTGCATTATACTGATCTAACGGAGGATTTTCGTCAATGGACTGTGTCCGGGCACCACGACCTGATGCTGGGCGCGATGCTGGCCTGCAAGTTTCAGTACCCTGAAGTGTCCACCACGCCTGTGTTACAGGAGATCGAGAAAGTGCGGCGCAATATCTGGCTGGAGCTGAATAATTACCTGACCCCGCTGGAACAGATCAATATTGTAACGAGTATTCTTTACAGTTATTATGGATTAAAAGGCGGCGAGACCAGTTACAAAGAGCCCAACGAGTTCATGCTGCATAAGTCACTGGAAGCAAAAAGAGGCAACCAGATCAGCAATGGCATCTTATACCTTGTATTGTGTGAATTGCTGGATATTCCTGTAAGGGCGATCAATATTCCCAAGCAATTCATTATAGCCTATTTCAAACCGGGCTATTCGGATGAAACATTGCCGAACCCTGTTCATAAGATCGAATTTTTCATCGATCCCACTTCCGGCCAGGTCTTTTCCCAGCAGGATGTCGACAATTATTTTAAGCGGATAGCCGTTCCACCAGTCGGCACCTATTTCAAGCCCTTAAAGAATAAACAGGTCATTCAGCAGTTGCTGCAAGAGTTCAGCAAATGTTTTGACAGTGATAAGGATAAATATAAACAGGCGGAATTGATAGCACTGGCGAAAATGCTTGAATAATGAACAGATGAACCGACGAACAAGGAACAGAGGAAGTTATGCATCAATGTCTCATTGTTCCACAACTTCAACATTCTATATTCCTTTTTCTATATTCATTATTCATAAAGTGAGGCTGTATCCTTCCCGATACTCACGTTTCACGAACTGGTTTGCTTCATCAAAGTTGGTAACCTTCATATTCTCTGCATCCCAGATCAGTCGCTTACGTCCGAGGTATTTATCCTCCCACCCTTTTAAGTTCGGGTTCTTTATCATCCAACTGCGTATGGCTAAATTGCCCATCAGGATACTCTCTGTGAAAGGACCTGCATAGGAGAATGGCGAACTGGTTGTACCTTTTCCATAACCGGCGATACAGGCATTTACCCATTGCAGGTAATGACCTTCCGGTACTCTTTTTATTTTTTCTTTGGGCATTGTTTTTTCTTTCATCAGTTTTGTCGGTAATAAACGGGGATTTTCTCCATAACAATCCAGCAATAATTTCCCTTTTGTTCCAATGAATAACACACCTCCATCCCAATTGCCGAATGGTTCTTCCGGTAATAATTCGGCGGGTCTTTCGGGTAACAGACCTCCATCGTGCCAGGACACATTGATTGTTCCTTTACCATCTGTTCTCGGGTAGGTCAGGTGAATGATCGAAGAGGGCGGGCAACTATCCACGTAATTCCCTTCGCTCCACATATCTTTCCAGACATTGCTTACACTGCATTCCGCGGAATCGGGATAAAGGATCGGGAGTATGCGGTAAATAGGATCCATGATATGACAGGCCATATCGCCCAATGCACCCGTACCAAATGCCCACCAGCCTCTCCAGTTGAAAGGCAGGTAAGCCGGGTTGTACTCCATTTGTTTGGCGGGACCCAGCCAGAGATTCCAGTCGAGTTCGTTAGGGGTATCGAATTTACCCGTGGGTGTGGGAATACCCTGCGGCCATACCGGCCGGTTGGTCCATGCCTGTGCCTCTGTCACTTTACCGATCATGCCGGCATCGATGATCTCTTTTGCCTTGCGTACGCCTTCGCCTGATCCCCCCTGGTTGCCCATTTGTGTAACCACTTTATATTTTTCAGCCGCCTGGGTCAGTATCCTTGCTTCATAGATATCATGCGTAAGTGGTTTTTGGGTGTATACATGTTTGCCCAGTTGCATCGCTGCCAGTGTAGCCACGGCATGTGTATTATCCGGTGTGGAAATACTGCAGGCATCGATATTGTTCTTTTCTTTGGCCAGCATTTCCCGGAAATCTTTATAGTAAGGTGCTTTGGAAAATTTCTCACGGGATTTCTTTGCTTCCCTGTCATCCACATCGCAGAGAGCAACAATATTTACATAAGGACTTTTGGCGAATTCCAGCAGGTCACCACCACCCTTTCCCCCAACCCCGATCCCCGCGATATTCAATTTATCACTGGGTGCAATAAAACCACGTCCCATCACATGCCTCGGAATGATAAAAAAACCGGCGCCTGCAATAGCAGCGTTGCGGACAAAATGCCTCCTGGATATCTCGCTGCCTTTCTTTGTGGGTGTCATAGAAAAAATTTGCCATAAGATAAGTAGAAAAGTCATATTGGTCATATTGTCTCTGATATTTTTGATTTGCCTGACTGTTGCGGAGTGGTTTTTGATGCTTTGGTCATACAGGTCACATTGTTTATTAGGGGCTGCGTTTTGACCCATATGCCCCCATATGACCTTGTCTTCTCAGCATCCTTGCAAACAATAGTACACTCATTCCTTTCCGAGGCCATATGACCCATTTGACCTTTTTTCCCTAATTTGACGGTATGATCACATGGGAAGATTTTGAAAAGATCGAGATGCGTACCGGAACCATCATAGAAGTAAATGATTTTCCCCAAGCCCGTAAACCTGCTTACCAGTTGCTGATCGATTTTGGCGGGGAAACCGGTACCAGGAGGTCTTCCGCGCAGGTAACAGCGCACTATAAAAAGGAAGAGCTGCTGAACAGGCAGGTTATAGCCGTGGTTAATTTCCCACCCAAACCGATCGCCGGGTTTATGAGTGAATGCCTGGTACTGGGGGTATATGATGCGAACAATGATGTAATTTTATTGCAACCCGAACGCCCTGTTGCCAACGGGAGAAAGATCGGATAAGATGTCTGCAGTCTATCATACATATTATCATTCACCAGTCGGCTTATTGCGGATCTGCGGTACAGGGGAATATATAAGCGAAGTTTCCTTTCGGAATAAAAAAGAAGAGGGTGTTTCGCCAGTGACAGATGTACCGGTCCTGCTCATTGAGTGTACAGAACAGTTGATCCAGTATTTTAATGGCCAACGTCGTGTATTTGAACTCCCTTTGAATCAAAAGGGTACTCCTTTCCAGCAGGATGTTTGGAGCATGTTGTTGCAAATACCTTTTGGCAAAACCGTAAGCTATATGGATATGGCGAAAAGATCCGGTGATGTAAAAGCTATACGGGCGATGGCCAATGCGAATGGAAAGAATAATATTGCGATCATCGTCCCCTGTCACCGGGTGATCGGTTCGAATAATTCCCTTGTTGGATACGGAGGAGGTTTACCGCGAAAGAAATTTTTGCTGGAACTGGAAGCAAAGATTGCGCATGGTGTACAAACGCTTTTTTAGTTTATGGTTTATAGGTCCTGAGTTTATCGAAGGATGGTTTATTGTTGTTTAAAGTGCAAAGAATTTTTCTGGTTGTAATATTCCCCTTAAAGTCATGAGTTTTGCGTTGAAAACACCAGGAATGCCTGGTGTTTTCAACAGGGCTGCCAGATGCAGCTGGCGTAGGTTTGAATATGGCAACGGTTTATAAATTTGAGGACCTTGAAGTCTGGAAGCTTGCGTTTACACTGTATAAAAAAGTATCCACTATTGCCGAAAGAATACGGGCAAAGCATGAGTATCGGTTTGCCGACCAAATGAAAGCGGCTGCAGGTTCCGTGATGGATAATATCGCTGAAGGTTTTGAGAGAAACAGCCGCCTGGAGTTCGTAAACTCGCTTAGTATATCAAAAGGGGAATGCGGAGAATTAAAATCCCAATTATATAGAAGCCTTTTTGACAATTATATTACGCAGGAAGAGTTTGATGAACTTTACAATGAAGTTGATCTTGAAACAAAAAAGATTGCCAGCTTCATCATCTATCTCAATAAATCGAAAACAAAAGGTCTTAAATTTAAAGACAGGTTCAACCCATGATTACAGGAGATGCCGGATAAGTGAGGTTATTACGATCTGTGAACAACCATAAACAACAAACCAAAAACCATAAACTCATTTCAGTTCTTTACTCGTAAAAGCAAATGGCAACAAATAACTTGCGGTCTTAATGATGAATATCTTCCCTTCCTGCCCGCTTAGGATCAGTCGTATTGGTTTGCTGGTCCTTGTTTCATATTCGAGGAGAGCCTGCCGGCACATGCCACAGGGAGAGATCGGGTGGTCATTCTTCCCTTCATTGCTGTCATAGCTGATCGCGATGGATTTTACCGGAACTTTCGGATGCAGCGTCGCTACAGAGCCGAGTAATACCCTTTCTGCACATATCCCAACGGGATAGGAAGCGTTTTCCTGGTTGGTACCGGCTACCACTTCTCCATTTTCCAGGATCGCCACTGCACCGACATGAAAATTAGAATAGGGAGCATAGGCCTGCTCGGTCACTGTTCTTGCTTCTGTCAGCAACCAGGCATCCTCTTCAGTCAACTCACTGATATCGTTGTACACTTCGTAGCCGAACTCAAATTTACTTTCCTTCATACTTTAAGGTAAGAAGATATTTTTAAGATTTACCATTGAAGATTGCAGATTTTGAGCCGATTGCGTCATAGTCTTGCTGAAATCTAAAATATTCAATCTCCCATCTTACTTATAAAATCGTTTTATCTCACAATTCTGAAGAACCTGCTCCAACGCGGACCTCCATCCCAACTGAACCAGATCATCCAGGCCTTACCCACGATCCGGTCTTCGGGAACAAAACCCCAGAACCTCGAATCCTGCGACTGGTGGCGGTTGTCTCCCATCATCCAGTAATAGTCCATTTTAAAGGTATAGGATGTTATTTCTTTACCATCGATATAAAATTTGTTATCCCGAACTTCAAAATTATTCCTCTCATACACCCTGATCGCTCTTTCATATATCGAATAATTCTCCGGGGTGAGCACGAGGGTTGCGCCTTTCTTCGGGATCCAGATCTTTCCGTAATTATCGGTACTCCATTTGTGTTCCCAAACATAATTGGCAAACAATGAACTATAAACTGCCGTACTCGTATCCAGCCTCGGTGCAATGGTTCTTAACAGTCCCGATGTTCTCATTTTTTCTGCAGCTTTGGCGGTAAGGATCATCCTGTATTTATTATTGCCCATCGAAAAAGATTGCTCCTGGTCAAATATGTCCACATCATACTCGCTCTTCATGATCTCCGGATCCAGCGACCTGTTCGCCTCCAGTTCATAATCGATCTGCGAATATTTGGGCAGTTCACTCAGTTTCCCATTCACATATACACTACTGTTGACGATCTGCAATGTATCACCGGCCACTGCTACACAGCGTTTGATATAATTATCTGTTTTATCCACCGGGTGGATCGCCAGCGGGTATTTATCCGGGTCGTTCAGGATGATCTTTCTCCCCTTCGCCATATCACCATCGCCTAATTCCCTGCATAGTTGATAAAAGGGAGTTTTGGACTGGTAACCTTCTTTGTTGATCACGGTATCTCCTTCAGGGAAATTAAATACCACCACATCCCCTCTTTTTGGTGAAGTGGCAAACCAGCGGGTATAAGGGATCTTTATTGCTTCTGAATAGGATTTGCGACTGCTTCCGGGCAGGTAATTATGTACAAATGGAACGGATAAAGGCGTATTAGGAATGCGGGGACCATAGCTCAGCTTGCTCACAAACAAAAAATCCCTCACCAGCAAGGTCTTTTCCATTGAAGGTGTGGGGATGGTATAGGCTTCAAAAACAAAGGTTCGGATCAGCGTAGCGGCCACTACAGCGAAGATGGCAGCATCCACCCATTCTCTCCAGCCTTTTTTCCGGTGTTTCTTTACTGCTTCGGGGCCGATAAACTTAGGGTTCTCTTTATAGGCCAGGTAAGGGAAGTAGACCGGCCCGGCCAGGGAAGCAAGGGTATGATGACCCAAACCGAATTTGCCAAATGCTTTGACGAATTCAATAAAGATACCCGGGCTGATAAACCAACCTACCACAGGGATGAATTGCCAGAAAACCCAATGTTTTGGGCGTTGAGTCAACTCTTGCATCACCCAGGTGTTATAGAAGGGAACCCAGGCCTTCCAGGCAGGCACCCCGGCTGTAACAAACAGTTTGGCAAAACCTGGTGCAGGAAGAAGAACGATCAGGGTGCCGATAAGGTAAACGATGAATAGTTGTTGTAAGGGCATGAGCCGTATTTTATGACTCGCAAAAGTCATCATAAATATTTGTACGTCAAAATTTTAATATTCAATGTTTTGCTAAAGCCGGTGGTCCCTTTTAACCGGATTAAATCGATAATTTAGAGCCGTTCATCATGAATAATTTCAGCATCAGGGATATCGAAAACCTTTGCGGGATCAAAGCCCATACGCTCCGGATCTGGGAGCAGCGCTATAACCTTTGCGTGGCGAAACGAAAAGAGAGCCGGCACCGGGTTTATGACAATGACGATCTGAAGGAATTGCTCCGGGTCTCCTTTCTCTATCACAATGGTTATAAGATATCAAAGATCGCGGCGCTGAGTTCCGAAGAGGTAAAGGAGCTGGTCAGCAATTTTGCTGTAAAAGATGATAACCATGAGTCTTTTGTTCACCAATTGATCACGGCAGGTATTGATTTTGACAAAGAGAAATTCGAGAAGATCGTGAACTGCCTGGTAATGCGGATCGGGCTGGAAAAGTCGATCATCAATGTTTTCTACCCTTTTCTCCAGCGGATTGGTCTCTTATGGATGACTAATAATGTGATACCTGCCCAGGAACATTTTGTCAGCCATATCATCCGCAAGAAGATCATCCTGGCAACGGACGGGCTAGAAACCGAAGCCAATAACTCTTCCACCATCCTGGTATTTACACCCCGGGGAGAGTTTCATGAGATACCCCTGCTGGCCGTTAATTACTTTTTTAGAAAATACGGCAACCGGACGATCTATTTTGGGAATAATATACCGGCAGACTGCCTGAAGGGCTATTTACAAAGCCATCCCGTCACACACTTATATACCCATGTTACTACCGATCTGAACAATGAATGGCTGGAGGCATATATCTGCTCCTTGTGTCATGATTTCCCGGAGAAAGAAATGATCGTATCGGGACCTGCCTGTAAATGCATTGAGAAAGCACCCCCGAACCTGCGGGTGATCCACTCGTTGGATGAAATGATCGCATTTGCGAAAGAGAATGGGGTCTTTACTTTGGCATCACATAACTCCTGATATCTTCGACGGTAATGGATTTGCCGCCGGACAAGATGACCAGGCGCTCCACCACGTTCCGCAGCTCGCGGATATTACCCGTCCAGTTGTATTGCTGTAATAAAGTGATAGCATCTTCATCGATCACTTTGCGGGCTGTGCCATAATCGCTGCAGATATCATCGAGGAACTGGTCGACCAGCAATGGAATATCATCGCGTCTTTCGTTCAGCGAAGGAACATGGATCAGTATTACACTCAGGCGATGGTAAAGGTCCAAACGAAAATTCTTTGCTTCCACTTCCTGCAGCAGATCCTTGTTGGTAGCGGCGATCACTCTTACGTCCACGGAGATATCTTTATCGGCCCCTACCCTTGTGATCTTTCCTTCCTGCAATGCCCGCAATACTTTGGCCTGTGCATTGGCACTCATGTCGCCGATCTCGTCGAGAAACAGCGTACCACCATTCGCGGATTCAAATTTCCCGATCCGTTGTTTGATCGCGGAAGTGAATGAACCTTTTTCATGGCCAAACAATTCGCTTTCGATCAGTTCTGTTGGTATTGCGGCACAATTTACTTCCACGATCGGGCCGGTTGCGCGGTTACTTTTTTCGTGTACCCAACGGGCCACGAGTTCCTTTCCTACACCATTATCACCGGTGATCAATATCCTGGCATCGGTGGGTGCCACTTTATCGATCGTCTCTTTGATCTTTTTAATGGGTGAGGAAGCCCCGATCATCTCCTGCACTTTGCTCACTTTTCTTTTCAGCACTTTGGTCTCGCTCACCAGGCTGCTTTTGTCCATCGCGTTGCGTATAGTGATCAGGAGCCGGTTGAGATCCGGGGGTTTGGAGATATAGTCATAAGCGCCTTTTTTAACGGCATCAACGGCGGTTTCGATATTACCGTGACCGGAGATCATGATAATGGGTACATCCGGGTTTATTTCGCCCGCTTTCTGGAGGAATTCAATGCCATCCACTTTGGGCATTTTGATATCGCAAAGGACCAGGTCATAGTTCTTTTCCCGGAACTTCTTCAGGCCTTCTTCACCATCAGCCGCTTCTTCTATTTTATAGCCTTCAAAGGACAGGATCTCTGTCAGGGTCTTGCGGATCGCTTTTTCATCATCAATGATCAGTAAATCTGGCATGTATATCTTGTTTGGGGACGTAAAAATAAATGAAAAGAGCCGTTTGCCGGATACCAGTTTCCGGTTTCACGTTAAATCTTGAAAATAAAAGCAACTGGCGATGTAAAACATCGAAGCGGGAGATAGGAAATTTTACATTCTTTGGGTCTAAGCTCCCCTTTAGGGGTTGTCCGAAGGACTCCTTCGGAGGGGACAAAAAAAGAGGCTGGGTAGAAACCCTGCCTCGTTATAAAATCCAATATCCTATGAAAAACCATGGCAAAGATGCAACTAAATGGGCAGAACGTTGCACCATAACCGAAATTTATTTTCAACAGTAGTTTTACGAATAAAAAAAACCCGTCTCGATTGAATAGAGACGGGCCTGTAAGCAATTTGGTTTGTTTTATTTCACCTGGTACATTACTTCTTTTACCAGTTTCACTGTTCTTGGTACATCGGGCAATGCAGCCGCCACCAGGTTCGGTGCATAGTGCAAAGGCGCATCTGCAGCGGTTATCCTGCGAATAGGTGCATCCAGGTAATCGAATCCTTCTTTTTGTATACGGTAAGTGATCTCGGATGAAACAGAAGCAAAAGGCCATTGTTCTTCCACGATCACGAGACGGTTTGTTTTTTTCACACTTTCCAATATGGTCATCCAGTCGAGCGGGCGGATCGTGCGGAGATCGATCACTTCTGCACTGATATCTTCTTTCTCCAGTTCAGTTGCTGCGGCCATCGCCACTTTCATCATCTTATTAAAGGAAACAATGGTTACATCCCGGCCGGCTCTCTTTATATCCGCCTTACCCAGTTCGATATAATACTCTTCTTCGGGGATCTCGGATTTATCGCCGTACATCTGCTCGCTTTCCATGAACATGACCGGGTCTTCTTCGTAGCGGATCGCCTGTTTCAGCAATCCTTTGGCATCATAGCCATTACTGGGAGAAACCACTTTGATACCGGGTATATTGGCGTACAAGGATTCAAAGGCAGTAGAGTGCTGGGCGCCTAACTGACCTGCAGAGCCATTTCCTCCCCTAAAAACAATGGGACAAGATATCTGCCCGCCACTCATTGCCAGCATTTTGGAAGCGGTGTTGAGAATTTGATCTAAAGCCAAAACCGCGAAGTTCCAGGTCATGAACTCGACAATGGGGCGCAGACCGTTCTGGGCTGAGCCTACTCCCACTGCGGTAAAACCGAGTTCGGAGATGGGTGTATCAATGACCCTGCGGGGACCGAATTCTGCCAGCATTCCCTGGCTTACTTTGTAGGCACCATTGTATTCAGCTACTTCCTCTCCCATCAGGTAAACCCTGTCATCTCTTCTCATTTCTTCACTCATCGCTTCCCGAAGGGCATCCCGAAACGCAATTGATCTTGGCATCTTTTTCTCGATTTTAAACCCGGCACTTGATATACTCAGTATTCGGGTGGGCAAATTTAAGCGACAGGCAGGATAAAACCTAAAATGGCGTTATGTTCGAAGCCTTCATGCAAACAGCTGTTTGGATAGCAATAAATAAAAAGCCCTTCCGATCATCTATCGAAAGGGCCTTTTTATAAAAAAAAATTATTGAGCTCTTCTCATACAATCTTCGGCCACTTTCGTCATTTCAGGGCTATTAAGATCAGCTTCTGTTAGTTTTGCGGCCTCAAACCGGTCAGGCAGTATCGATTCCAACTGTTGCTGCATGCAGTTGCAATACTTATCAGCCTGGCCTTGTGTCAATCCCTGACCAGCAGCCCCAGAAGCACATTCTGTCACGAATTCACTCCTGTCGGCAGCAGTCCAGTTACTCCTGGTTCTATCATTCTCAGACTCTTTTCTATCATCGTTACGGTCTGTTCGCTCTGTACGGTCGTCATCAGCCGGTTCATCTGTTCTTTTGTAATCGTCTCTTTCCCGGCTATCGGAACTTTTCCTGTCGCGGTCATACCTGTCTTTTCCTTTATCGTTATTGCAGGCTGTAAACAGGCTGACAGCCAAAAAGAATACTAATAATTTTTTCATGATCTGCGGTTTGGTTGTGTAGTAAAAAATGGTTTAATGGTATCCGTGTCTGCGGGTAACAAAAACAAAATACTTATTCTTTCTGAGCCCGAAAAATTAATTGGCAAGGACTTATGAACAGCAGCATTTACTGGCGGGGAATGGC
>JANOHQ010000468.1:0-3573 GCA_031406595.1 Chitinophagaceae bacterium | reverse complement strand
ATAAAAAAGGTTTGCAATGCGTGGCCACCGATGCACATCGCCTGGTCCGCTACAAAAGGACCGATGTAAAATGTCCTAAATCGGATTCTTTCATCGTTCCCCGCAAACCGCTGAACCTGGTAAAGACAGCTATCCCTTCCTCGGAAGATGAGATAACGATCAGCTATAACAGCAATCACCTGTTTGTAAAACACGGCACCACCCAAATGAGTTGCCGCCTGATCGATGCCCGCTTCCCGGATTATAAAGTCGTGATCCCTACGGACAACCCGTACGTGTTGACTGTGAATAAAAACGATTTCCAGAATGCATTGCGTCGTGTAAGTGTATTCAGTAATAAAAGTACCAACCAGGTAGCCCTGAGTATCAGTGGCAGCGAACTGCAACTAGCGGCACAGGATGTGGATTTCAGCTTTGAAGGAAATGAGAGAATGAAATGCCAGTACACTGGTGAAGACCTGATGATCGCCTTCAACGCCCGCTTCCTGATCGAAATGCTCAACGCGGCCGACAGCGATGATATTAATATAGAATTGTCAACCCCAACCAAAGCAGGTATCATCAAGCCGACGGACCTCGATGATAATGAAGAATTGTTGATGCTGGTGATGCCGCTGATGTTGAACCAGTAGAACATTATCGCGGTTCAAGATGACACCTTTTTAAAAAATGTCATCTTGAACCGCTTGCGCCAGATCAACCATTCTGCAAAAAGCAGATTTGGCACCCATCCCAACCACGCCACAGCCCGGTACACATCCATTGGCGGCAATTCGAACGAATTAGTGATGGCATATTTCCAGGCTCTCAGGGTCAGGGCCGACAAGGTCAGTGCATAGCTCCGGATCATATATTGGCGGTGTGCTTTAAAATCCTTCTTTCTCGCTTTGACCAGCGCCATAGCCGTACAAAAGATCCACAATAGGGCAAGTGTAACAAATGCAATCCTTGAGGGTAGTCCGCCATTGGCATAGAACCCCATTAATAGACCGGCCGGTCCGGTGATCAGCAATACATCCGTTACGTAGATATAACCCAGTGCCCGGTGCAGGCGCGGCTGCTGTTTTAACAGCTTTTTGGAGAACTGGGTAAACCCGGCAAACAGCACCCACATACTCGCATACACATGAATAAAAAATGCGATGCGCCATTGATCAATATCAATGTATTGCTGTTTGATCCTCAGGAACCCTATATCCGTATTATACGGGATATAGGCCATGGTGATAGAGGCCATCAGCCAGCAAAAAAAAGCCAGTGCCAGCAACAGGGCCGCATTCCAAATATTTGTGCGAGTGATTATTTATCCTAATTTTAAAGACAATATAGATTGTTCACCACTCACAAATTTAAACCTTTCACCATGAGAAAATTGTTGCTCCTGCTGATCACCGGCACCATGTTGCTGGCCTGTAATAATAGCAAAGACAAAACAAAATCCGCTGATAAAACAACAGAAGAAACGGTGCCGGACCCATCTGAGCCCCGTTCCGCTGCTATCACCGCTGTGTCAATGGAGCGATCTCCCTTGCAAATTGCTTCCGAGCCGTACGAAAAATTCCTGGGCTCTTTTGTAGGAGCATTCGGTGATAATAAGATCACCATGCTGATCACGGCCGTTGCAGGAGATTCGGTCGTGGGTCGTACGATCGTGGGCAGCAACGACAGACCTTTCCGGGGTACCTTCAGCAAATCCAGCGAGAACTATGCTTTTACCGGTAAAGAACCGGGAGATCACAAAGACGACGGAGAATTCAGTTTTACCATGAGCGAATCAGACCCTGATGTGGTAAAAGGATCCTGGAAACCCAATGCCAAAAACAAGGCTCCCAAAGTATACGAGCTCAAACGCCGGAAATTCGAATACGATGCCTCTGTAGGCTCCTATCCCCATGCTTCGCAGCGTTTACTCAAAGCTGCTGATGTAGAGAATATGATGAAAGAAGACCTGCAGTTCATGCGGAACGAGATCTTTGCCCGCCACGGTTTCTCTTTCAACAAAAAAGAACTTCGCCAGATGTTTGAAATGGAAGACTGGTATATTCCCAACACCGTAGACATCCGCGGACACCTGACGGAGATTGAAAAAAAGAATATCGCGATGATCAAGCGTTATGAAAAATATGCGGAAGAATATGGCGATGAATATGGACGTTAATTAACTTGTTAAAACAAGCCCTGGTAAAATCCGGGGCTTTTAATTTCTTATATGGGATTTGTTGTATTGAATTCATATAACACGTATATCGATGCGCATATCGCCAGGGGTGTGCTCGAAACAGAAGGTATTTCCTGCTGGCTGAATGATGAGAATACACTCACAGTCAACCCGATCCTGACCAATGCGGTAGGTGGTATTAAGATACTGGTGAGCCAGGATGATGCACAAAAGGCCTGGGACATCCTGGAACAATTGAGAAAAGAACAAAAAGCAGCTGTCACCTGTCCGAAATGCGGTTCAAACAACACCGAGTTCGTGAGCACTCCCCGCAAAGCTTCCAACTGGCTTACCGCCATTACCACTTTTTTATTTTCGGATTATGCCGTGGCCCTGGATAAGGTTCATCATTGTTTTGACTGCGCTCATGAATTCCCGGAAGCAAACACGGATGAAGCAGTTTAAGAGATCATTTTATTTTTCCTTCGTAACTTAAGACGATAAACGACCGATCATGTGGGATAGCCTTCTTCAATATTTTCAAACGCTTGAACAACGACCGCTGGAGCGCATGGCGATCCTCGTGGGCGGGCTGCTGCTTTTCTGGATCATTGAAGGTGCCATTCCTTTGCTGCCCCTGCGCTATAAAAAAAATAAACTGCGGCATGCCGGGGTGAATTTTGTTTTTACCGTTATTCATTTGATCATCCATACCGGCTTAGCTGTGCTCATCATCAAGCTGTCCGACTGGTGCAGGGATAGTGGGTTTGGGTTGGTGCATTGGTTTGGCACAGGTGTGGTGTTGACGATCATTATCGGTGTGCTGGCGCTTGATTTCAGCAGTTGGCTGGTTCACCTGGTCATGCATAAAACACCGCTGCTTTGGCGTTTTCATCTCATCCACCACAGCGATACCACTGTGGATGTGACCACCGGACTTCGTCATCATCCGGGCGACAGTTTATTAAGAGGTATCTTTTTCCTCCTGCTGATTTTTATTTCCGGAGCCCCGATGTACAGCGTGATGATCTATCAAACCCTGGTGGTATTGTCCACGGCGTTTACCCATGCCAATATCAGCCTGCCCAAAAAACTGGATAAGGCATTGAGCTTTGTACTGATCTCTCCGAATATGCACAAAGTGCATCATCACTGGAAACAACCGTACACAGATAGTAATTATGGCGCCGTGTTCTCCATCTGGGACCGGCTATTGGGTACGTTTATGAAACTCGACACCAAAGAGATCCGGTATGGGTTGGATCGTTATTATCCCGGTGAAAAAGATGAGGATGTGGTGAGCCTGTTGAAAAAACCTTTTCAAAAACTACACGAGTAAAATACCATTCAACAAAACCTTTCTCCATGAAAAGATCAATCTTTTACCTGCTGCTGCTGGTGTCGCTGCAGTTGAC
>JANOHQ010000423.1:0-19656 GCA_031406595.1 Chitinophagaceae bacterium | reverse complement strand
GATCGCCATCGAACGCCTGATGATCCTGCGCATCAGCCATCCATCTCTTTCCTTTACCGGGAGCAGTTGCTCCGCTGAATCATACTGCTCAAATGTTTTAAAATCCTTGTTGGTAAAACTGATGGTAAACCCATTTTTATTTTCCGCATTCATCAGGTCCTGAACGGTCACAGGCCGGGTGGTATCTCTGAGCATGGCCAGTTGTTGCTTCCAGGCTATATTCGTTGTATCTTTTTTTAATCGCTTTTGCAACGAAATGATCTCTCCAGCCCTCTCTTTTGCGTCAAGTGGTTTGGTGACCGTACTCTCCACTGCGTCGGCCGGTTTAAAAAAACTGAAGAACAAAAGGAAAAAGATGGCCGAGGAGAATACATACATTTTTATGGGGTGAAGATAACTGGCCCGGCGGCCCCGCATATATTCACCGGGTAAGAACCCGGGTTTTAAAACAAGATGATGGATTGTATGAAAGAAATTACTATCGAAGTGGGTGATGTCGTAGAAAAAATGGGTGACCATATGCCAGAAGGTCTCTTTGGGCACCACGTTCTCCTGCCCGCAGTTTTGACAGTAATGCCCCTGCACGATGGTTCCACAGTTCAAACAGTCCTTTTCTTTCCGCCCTGGTATATGCGACAACGTAATTTTTTCTTAAAAATAAGTACAAAAAATACAAGATTCCTTTCTTTTTCGTTACTGTACAATTAACGGTAACTTTGACCCATTAAGCAATATCTACCAGTATGAAAATCCTCTTCCTGTCTTGTTTTCTTTTTAACACCGCCTTCCTGAATGCCCAACATTACTACAACGATATCATCGGCACCCAGGAAACCAACCGCCAGATGAAAACTTACCTGGATAATAAGGTAAGGACCGCTGCTGCCACCGGTTATGACGGGCGGGGTACTAAGGCAACCGACTTCTCCGAATTCCGGGAAATAAAAGAAAGTGGCCGCGCCCTCCGGGTTTCCAGCATTGTCAGTTTCAACAAAACGATCGTCTATTCGAAGTTTGATGTCAATGGCAGAGTGATCAGCATGACCGACTCTTCTGCCGGGGTTGAAAACACCACTACTTATGAATACGATGCGAACGGAAGACTTAGTCGTGTGCAAAACTCCACCAAAGATTCATCCAACGATTTCAGCCAGGTGGAAACTCACCAATGGAACTATACCGCTTCCGGCAGACCTTCCACAATGGTGCGCACTATTAATAATGCCGATAGCCTCGAGATCCGTTTTATTGCCGATGAAAAAGGTAATCCCGGCGAAGAAGTCACCTACCGGAAAGGAAAAGAAACAGACAGGCTGTACTATTATTTTGATGAGCAGAACCGGGTCACCGATATCGTACGGTATAATAGTAAGATCAAAAAACTAATGCCTGATAATATCATCACTTATGATGAGGCGGGAAGGGTGATACAAGTAATTGCCACCACAGCACCTGATAAATACGGCAGGATCATCTGGGTAGGTTACCAGACCTGGCGATATGTATATAATGAACAGGGACTTAAAACAGCTGAAGCGCTGTTCAACAATGAGCAGGAAATGACCGGGCGGATCAAATACAGTTATACGTTTGGGCAATAATAATGGTCTTATGCTCAGGCTGGTTTTTTCCGCATGAACCCGGGGGAATGACCATGATGTTTCTTATAGATGCCGATAAAGCAGCTCACTTTCTCATATTCCAATCGATTGGCTCCTTCATTCACCGACAGGTTCCTGTCGTTCAGCAATTCCCGGGCATGTTTTCCTAGAAATTTTCCGGGAAATACTTTTTCAATACCCCTTCCAGTTTTTCAGCAGTCAGCGGCTTGTTTTCAAATCCCCTGATTTGACTGATCCCTTGTGAACGCTTCTGGTCATCGGGGTTGAGTGAGGTCGTAAGCATGATGATCACGATATTACCCTGGCGCTCCGTTCCCAGTTCCTTGTATCGTTCCAGGAACTCCCAACCGTTCATAGCAGGCATATTGATATCGAGAAAGATCAGGTCGGGACGCGGGTGATTATCTTCTCTTATACTATCCATGGTACTTCCTGTCAGATACCGGAGTGCCTTTTCACCGCTGGTCGCTACCTGTATATCCTCGGTGCACTGGGCCCGGGATACTATCATCTTGCTGAGGAAATTGGTAGGTTCATCATCATCTATCAGCAATACACAATTCAGTTTCTTTTTCATTAGTTATTGTTTTCGGGTATATTAAAAAGGAAAGTGGCTCCGCTACCGGGAATTGATTCGATCCATATCTTTCCACCGTGCAGGCCAACTATTTTTTTACAATGAGCCAGGCCGATACCGGAGCCTTCGTATTCTGTTCTTGTGTGCAGGCGCTGAAAAATGATGAAAATCCTGTCTTTGTGATCCGGTGCTATGCCAATACCGTTGTCAGTAACAGAAAAAGTCCAATGATCAATATTTCTTTGTGCAGCAATAAGGATCTCCGGGGTAATATCTTTTTTCCTGAATTTAATGGCATTCACCACCAGATTCTGGAAAAGCTGTTTAATCTCGGTTTTGTATCCCTGGATGACAGGCAGGGTATCCACCACGATCAGGGCCCCTTCATCATCGATGGTCTTGCCAAGGTCATCCAGCACTTCCCTCAGGATGATATTGCAATCCACCGGTTGTAGCTCTTTTTTATTACCGATCCTTGAATAATCCAGCAGGTCGTTGATCAGGATTTTCATCCGGTCTGTAGACTGTAATATATACGTCAGGTATTTATCCGCAGTATCATCGATCTTTCCAAGATATTGCTGCTGGAGTAAATCCACGAAACTCGCGGTCGTGCGCAGGGGCTCCTGCAGGTCATGCGACGCGATATAAACAAACTGTTCGAGTTCCTTGTTCTTCCTTTCCAACTCACTGTTTTTTAAAGCGAGAATGTGCTCACTTTCACAGAGATTATCTCTCATGGTAATGAGTGCATTCCCCAATGTATCGTCAGCACTCAGCGGTTCATACGAAGTGCTGAAGTTCTGATTGCCAATCTCGTGTGCGAATGCAGCAGTAACAGACAGTTTCTCAGACAAGTGATTTACTGCGCTGATCATATCACCGATCTCATCCTTTTTAGTTTCACCATCGATCGTTCTCGTGATCCCCTTACTCAGGTCCGTTACGATCGAACGGATCTTATTAACAGGGCTGATGATCACCCGGGTCATATACCTCGACAGGAAAAAACCCGCACAAAGGATCAATACAGACAGCAAAAGGATGAACAGCCTGAGGTTCATAGAAGCCCGTTCTAATCCTGCGCTCTCTGTACGCTTGATACTAGTACCAAATTTGTAAATAGCGTCCAGGGAATTTATCAAAGCGGCTGTCCTTGGCAAAACCTCTTCTTCGATCTTCCGCTCCGCCTCCAGTTTCAATACGGGGTCATCGTAGTCGCCGAATGCCTGTAACGAATGCATGATCTCTTTTTCGATGACCAGCAACTCTTCAAACCCACTGTGGATTCCGTGTAAACTGTCCACCCAATTTTTATTCACCCATTCCGCGGCATATCCGTTCATGCGTGGCTTCAATAGCGGGTAATCACTGTTATGCAGCTTTACCAGTTTTTCCTTGTCCTCCTGGTTGGCCCGCAGGAATACCCAGTTGGTGGAATACATCTTGGACTCCACCAGGAGCTTTTTGAACTCGTCAAGTGACTGCAGAGAGGGCTCCACTACTTTTGAAAGGTGGGTGGAGAGCTTCTGGATATTGTTAATGGTTAAGACAGTAATAATACAGTTCACTACAAACAGGCAAACAAGAAGTGAAAAACTTCCGTGGATCCTTTGTCGCAGGTTCATATTCCGGAGTTTCGTCCGCATCAGAAATAAAAGTTTAACCCGCTCATGATCCTGATGGGGTCTTGCGGCTGTCCGTAATAGAGTTCAGTATCCTTTTTGGTCATATCCATATTAAAACTCACCGTTCTGTACCGCTGGTCAAGGGCATTGGTAACAGAAGTAAATAAGGAGAACTGTTTAGATATGGCATACCGGAATGAAAGATTGAGCAAGGCATAGCCTGGTATCGTCTGCCGCTGGATGATATGCCCTGTTGTATCGCCGACTCCTGCAATATGCTGGCGGCTGGCAATAAGGAGCCTGGGCGAAAAGGAGAATTTACCGGTTTTCACATCTGAACCCAGGTGGACCATAACTGGTGATATGAAATCGAGTTGCATATCTTTCCCTTCCTCACTACTTTCCTTAAGCCCATTTTCTTTTAACCCGTTTACGTAGCTTAACGAAGCAAAAGAGTTGAATTGAAAATTCCCGATGCGGTGTTTCCATTTCAGCTGCAGGCTGCCGCCAAAATTTTTCTGCCGGTCGCTGTTCACGAACACTTCGATATAATCAACGGGTATGCCATTGAACTGGTTATTATAAATATGTGTGGTTTGATTATCATCGGCGAAGGTATACAAGCCCTTCAGCGCTGTAAAATAACCGTCAAGGGTTAGCAGGAGGTTGTCTGTTAAACGTTGCTGTATATTCAGTTCGATATTATTCGATCTTACCGGCTTTAACCCGGTGTTTGGCAAATGCAGGAAGTGAGAATGATAGGTCTTGCCTGAATCCTGTGTGTCAAAAGAACCGTATTGAGGATAAGATTCGGAAGGAGATGGCGCCCTGAATGCACTCCCATAAAGCAATTTAATGGTGGTTGTTGCGGAAGGCTGGTACACTACGCCAAGCCGGGGATTAAAGCTGCTTCCAAAACGTGAGTTCCTGTCGTACCGGGCACCCACTGTAAAATTGATATTTTTTCCCGGCGAGTATTGGGCCTGGAAATAAGAACCCAGGTTATGATACTGGATCAGGTAGAATGGCGCGGGCAGACCTTCAGGTTTATAAAAAGAAGCTGTACCAAGATAGCTACCCTGTATATTACTCCGGGTATTCACAGGTTTTTCCAGGTCTGCACTTTGAGGAATAGCGGTATAATTTTCATAGCCCACTCCTGCCGTGATATCCAAATTCCCCGATACCCTGTAATCGAGTTGTTGTTCTCCTTTGATCATGGTACAGGTTGAATACTTGTACCCTGGCTCCATCGAGGTATACAGGTTACGATAGTTAGAGCCGGGATGAAGATCGTATTTGCTTGCTGTGAGAGAAGTAGTAGATGTTATTGCATCGGATATTTTTTTATAGGAGGCATTGGCGAGGGTAACACTCTGCGCCATATACACATCCTTGTTAAAAATTGCGTTCCTTACATTGTTTCCCAGGGCGGTCGGTATCCGGGTGTGGTTCCTGAAAACCTTGAAGGAAAAATCACCTGCTTGCAGCGCGGCATAAATATTATATGCTTCGGCTGGTGCTTTATACTGCGCCACGAAAGGTGTTACTGGTGTGATGGGTCCAAAGACTGTATTGAATGTTCTGTCAGCGAAAAAACTGGTATTGGATAAACTGTCTGTCTTGTATAACTTACTGTAATCGGGGTTACGATCATAATGATACTGGCCGGAAATAACGAGGTTGGTTGAAGGACCCAATTTCTTTGAAAGAAACAAGGTGGTATTCGTGTACCCGTAATTACCAGCTGTGGAAGATATATCCAGCAATATCTCTTTTTTAAGTGGTTTGCGGGTGATGATATTGATGATTCCCGAAACTGCATCGGCCCCGTATAAGGCAGAAGCAGGTCCGTAGAGTACCTCGATCTGTTCTGCCAGGTGTACCGGGTAGTTGTGCATGACAGGCATTGCTTCTCCCGAAGGCGAACCGATGTTGATCCCATCAAGCAGGATGATAAATTTCTCAGATCCCTGGGTGCCACGTATGGTAACGCTGTTCCGCATTCCGGAGTACATTTTATCATCCACTTTAATATCAGGAAGGTCAAACAATACATCCAGCAAGGACTGGTAATTGCGTATACGGATCTGGTCCCTTGTAATTACGTTCACCACCGCTGATGCCAGTTCAAGCGCCTGGGAAGTCTTGCTGGCCGTGGTTATTTTTACATTGAGCAGATCCTTCAGGCTGAAGGTATCCAGGTTTGGTTGAACAACCCGCTGGCCATTTCCGGGTATACCGGTACAGGCCAGGAGAACAGTTCCTAAAAAGATCTTAGCAAGGCAGGATTTCATACGTACATTTTTTATAAGCAGGTTATTTTACTATTGTTCCAAGTTGTAAAAGTTCTGAAGCAATTCCCAATTGTCTTCCCTCGATACTCTTTTTATTGATCTCAAGTTTAAGCCTGTCCGCTACGATGGCAAAATTTATGCAGGCACCTTTTTTTGCAAGACCCTCCGATTCGGAGACCAGTAACACAGCAGTACCCGCTGTCCGTGAACTTATTTTTTTGACATGGCTGCTCTCGTCTTCACCGATAAAAAGAATATGACAGTTAAAAGCAGCAGCTGAGGAAGAAAATCTCTTAACGACTATTTTTTGGTTGCCCACTTTCTTATTGACCATGTTCGTTTGCAGTTCCCCATATAATGGAGTATCGCCGGTTACACCAATGATAAAATCTCCCGACTTTCTGTCTATGGGCCAATCAATATATTTAGTGAACCGGTAAATAATATTCGCATGTACAGTATAATCTGTAACCTGCTGTGCCTGGACTCCTGCTGAACAAAAAAATAAAAAAGTAAACAAACAGGTCAATCGCAGGTTGACTCTCGCTGGCCCATTCCTTTTTACCTGCAAGCCTGCCCAGTCGTTGACGGACGATACACAAAGCCGCCGTTCTGAGAAAGTATTTCCAGGAAAAATGCACATGTTGTGTTTTTGTTCAGGCCGCTTTCTCTTGTTCTGCTGTTTTTGCATTCAATTCTACTTTCAACCTGCAACCCTTACCCGGAGCCGAGTCGATCTCTACTTTTCCGTTCAGTAATTCCGCACGGTTGTGAATATTAATCAATCCTACCCCGTCGCTTTGCAAAGAGGGATCAAACCCTTTCCCGTTGTCACTGACCAAAAGCCTGATCAACTTCCCGCTGATCCGTACCGTTATACTGATTTCGGATGCTTCCGCGTATTTCATGATATTGTTCAGTTGCTCTTGTACAATCCGGTAGATCGTCAGCTTGTGTATTTCACTTAATTCAACCGTATCCAGTTCGCCCAATTCAGTATGAATCTGCAAGCCCATGATTCTGCCGATATCGGCAGTGATGGTTTCCAACGCCTGCTTCAGACTGGTAGCATCGAATAACGGGGCGACCAGTATTTTGGAAAGGTTCCGGATCTCCTGGACCGCCAGTACAATGCAATCCTGCCCTTTTCGGATCATTTCGTGCAAATCGGATGAATCCTTCATCCCCGCGGTGAGGTACAACTGGGCCGTAGCCAATATCTGGTTGATATTATCATGTAGTTCCGCCCCTACCATTCTTCTGTCCTTTTCCTGCGTTTCCAGTATCGCCTGGGTGATCTGCTGCTGTTTTTCCTTCCGTTGGTGATATAGCTCTTCTTCGAGTTTATGTTTTTCCGTCACATCATTTACCTGGATCTGCATGGCTACTTCTCCGTGATAGTCGATACGGTAACAGGTGAGCTCTACCAATATCAAGTCTCCATCTTTTTTCCTGTGCTGCCAGATCTTACCTGCAAAATCATCCGATTCATTACGGTCAACAACACAAAGTCCGGAAGCAGGAAAGCTAGTTCCCGGTTGAATATTATTAAGCGTAAGTTCAATAAAATCTTTTCGCTCATATCCGTATTTCTGAATGGCCGCATCGTTCACTTCCAGTATCTGCAGGCTGGTCGGGTGATAGATACAGGCAGGGAACGGGTTCCTGTAAAACATCTGCCGGTACTTTTCTTCGGAAGCAAGGATTTTTTCTTCTGCATTCTTTCGTTCAATACTGTACTTGATCGCCCTGGTCAACAGGTCGGCTTTGAATTCGCCTTTGATAAGATAGTCTTGTGCCCCTTCCTGTAAAGCTTCAAGCACCAAAGCAGCATCCGAAAGGCCTGAAAGGATGATGACAGGAATATGTTGCACCAGCGGCTTGATCCGCAGGAAGGAAGCGATGCCTGAACTATCGGGCAGGGAAAGATCAAGCAGTACCAGGTCAATGGCATGTTCTTCAAGTAAGGAACAAGCTTCCGATATCCGGGAAGCAGGATGAATAGCTTTGACATTGATCGGTAAAGATCTCAGCATACTCTCCATAAGAAACAATTCAGGTGGATTGTCCTCGATAATAAGAATAGACAGGTGCTGCTCGGTCGTTTTCATTGGCTCGGAATATCAGGCGCCCTGTTTTTTCTACCCTCACTTGCTTGTATGGCAGAAGCAGACAGCCCTTTTGCAAATATTAACCTAATAAAATTTCTTTAACGATAAGTTTTAGGAAATTAAGTGTAAAGCCTTCGACAAGCTGCTACATATTCAGTAGTCAAGAAACAGTTTTTTGCAAAACACCCGGCCTGTTATACGGCGAGCCGCTTTTCTTGTTTCCATTTTACTACCGTACCCCATTTTTCAAAATGGACCAGCAATTCTTTGAGGTCGATTGGTTTGCTGATATAGTCGTCCATACCTGCCTGTATACAAATGTCCCTGTCACCCTGCAATACATTCGCCGTCATCGCCATGATAATGGGTTGCACTTCCAGGCAGGTCCTGATCATCCGGGTGGCTTCCAAACCATTCATTTCCGGCATTTGCACATCCATCAGTATGAGATCATATTGTTTTTGTGTCACCATTTCCAGGGCTTCTTTACCATTATTGGCGATCACGGGTTCATACCCCAGCTTACCCAATATCTTCATCGCGATCCTTTGATTGATAAGATTGTCCTCTGCAACAAGGATCTCCATCGGGAATCGTTTTGCAAACAGAATGTCCAGGTTCTCTGACACCGCTTCTTTTTCTTTACGCGGAACAGGGTTCGCAAAAACAGCCGCAAGTCTATCTCTCAGGATATGCTGGTGGATCGGTTTTGCCAGTACACCAGAAAAAAGCTCGCGATCCAGCCTGCCAACCACATGATCCTTTGGTGCCATCAGTATAACAGGCATCGCAGGGTATTTTGTTTTGACCGAACGGGCCAGTTCGATACCATTGAGAAATGGCATGATCATATCGGTCAATACGAGATCGAATGAATCAGCTTGTGACATCATATCCAGCGCCTTTTCACCAGAGTCAACGGCGGTGGGTACCATATCCCAGGCTTTTAGTTGTGCTGAAAGGATGTTCCGGCTGGTTGTATTATCATCCACGACCAGGACACGTTTACCCCTGAGACTCCCGGTAGCGGGCTGCGAAACACTCTGCATCAATTTTTTCCCAGGACTTGCCGGGATGGTAAAACTGAAAACACAGCCTTGCCCCTGTTCGCTTTTTACTTCAATATGTCCTTGCATCCGCTCCACGAGTTTCCGGCATAACACCAGTCCCAATCCCGAAGCATTACTATCGTTTCCTTTTTGAATATCCCTGTTGCTGGTTCCATAAAATAACTGCGATAGCTTGTCAGCCGCGATACCAACACCGGTGTCTTTTACTTCAAAACATAATTCCGGGAGATGACCCTGCTCCGGCTTTACATAACTCACACTGACCAGCACTTCTCCTTTTTTTGTAAACTTCACGGCATTCTCTACCAGGTTCATCAGTATTTGCCGGATACGCTTATGATCCCCGAAGATCTGTGCGGGTACATCTTCCCCGATCGAACAGAGTATCTCGAGGTTAGTTTCGGCAGCCCGGGTAGTAAACATTTCCAGGACTTCTTCCACGCTGTTTCGGAGTTCAAAGTCACCAAGTTCAAGCTGGATCTGTTTTTGCTGTAGTTTGGAGAATTCAAGCATGTCGTTTACCAGCAGCTCATTCACGGTCGCCAGCAAAGACTGACCGCTCTTAAGGATGGTGCCGGTATATTCCTGTTGCTCTTTTGTAAGCGTTGTATCTTCCAGTAACAAAGTCATTCCCAGGACACCGTTCATAGGGGTACGGATCTCATGGCTGATAACGGTAAGCAATTCCTGTTTTGCCTGTCTCACCTGGATCGCGTCCCGGGTCGATTTTTGTTCTCTGGAGATCGAACGGTCGAGCTGTGATTCAAGCTCCTCTACCTGTAACTCCAGCGTGGCGACACTTGTTTCAAAAATCTTTAACCGTTGTCTATAAAACTGGTAAGAAGTAACCAGCACCACTATTCCCACACCGGCCAGCATCCACAATACAGAAAGGTATAAGAGGACGGAAAAGAGGATAAACCCGGTAATAAATAAAATATAAAATCTTTTCATTGGATCATGATTGGTCGTAATAAAATTGGGTGATGGTTCAATCCTCTCCTTCAATAACCGAGCTTTCCGCTTTTTCTAATTTTTCGAGTACGGCGATATCTTTCAGGTAAGGGTTCCAGTAGAAGATCAACCGGTCGATCGGCTTCCACATTATCACCCAGCTAAAAACATCCAGGTTATTGCTGAGGCCTGTGTGCAATACACTTTCCTCTCCTTTTATCAGTAACGGTAACAACCAATGGCAGATCATTACCACGGAGAAGCTAACCACCAGCAGTAAGTAGGTACGGCGTTTGAATTTCTCAAAATCGACCGTCGCCCTGCCCCGGGCTTCCGAAAAATGCCGGCGGATAGCAAAGACCAATGGCTCCGCATATTCCCTATCCCGTTCGTTTGTGTAATTGATCTTGTAACTGACAACGGAACTTCTTCCTGCTTTCCGCATAGTTGTCATGATGTACTCGTCCAGTTCATGGCTCAGTTGACGCTTATATACAGGTGAAGGATCCTGTAAATTGAAATATCCCCTGAAGATATCCCTGTCCAATGACAAAAAGATATTTACCCTCCTGGAGACAGGTGTAGGTGATGGATTTGACATAGGTGTTTGTTCTTGATAACTACTTACAGCGCCTTACAAGCGGGCTGCCAGTATTATTATGTATAATGATAGAACGAAAAAAACCTCTTTTATTCAAAAACGCAGGTGTTTATTTGAAACTTAGGTATTTATAAAAAAGCAGAATAAGCAATTGTGCTTAGTTCCTGATTATCGTGCTGGTTTTCTTTGTTATTACAGAATAGGAAACAGAATTTGCCGTTGGTATGAAAACCCGGGGTAAACTCCCGGTAACAATAGAGTGATAGTCCCCTGTTGATTTGTTGAATTAACGTTTAATGAGCAGGAAAGAAAGATCACCCGATATTTATATGAAAAACCAACCCTTACACCCCGAAAGGACTACGTTCCTGATGGAGCAAGCCGTAGCAGGCCTGGCAGAGATCGACCAGCACGGCTCTATTATATGCCTGAACTCAAAAGGAAAGGCACTATTGGAACCGGTGATATCTGCTGTCAATTTTGATGACAATAATTTCATCCCCGTTCTGACAGTGCTGGCGCCGGTAATAGCCGCTAAGATCCAGTCCGGACTCTTTCAAACAATCTTTACAAGTATTGATGAAACGCATCATTTTACCGTATCCAATAATGGAACCGATGCAGAGAAGCAATTTCAAACCACTGTTACCCGGTTGTCAACGGACTCCATACTTATTTCATTTGCCGATGTTACGGAAAAAAGAGAGAACGAAAACCTGGTAGCCCAGCTTTCACTGGATAAGGCAGTGGAGCAGGACAAGTTCAATTTCTCGGCCAACGTATTGCATGATATCGGGAATGCAGTGGTAGGATTTGGTTCTCATGTTAACCGGATCAAGCGGTCTGCAGAAGAAAACAACCCCGAGAATCTTCAAAGCCTTGCCGGGTTCTTTGAAGCACAACAAGCTGTTATTGCGGAAAGTATCGGTGAAGCAAAAGCCGGTGCCGTATTAACCATGCTGAAAACTATTGCTGCGGCACAAAAAACGGCCCATGATGAGATACGGAGATCCGTTACCGACCAGCTTAATATTATGACCCATATCCAGGAAATACTGACGGTACAGCGTCAGTATGTAAGTGGAAACGAGACCCAGGAGAACATACCGACCCACTTACGGGGTATCATCAACGATTGTATGTCGATGCTATTCGCATCGATTGAGAAGAGGAATATCCTGCTTACGTTGAACGTCCCTGTTGATTTACCCGTGATTATGTGTAACCGGACCCGCCTGATGCAGGTGCTGATGAATATACTCAAGAACAGTATCGAAGCGATCTGCCCGGATGCGGAAAAGAAAGCAATATCGCTGAATGTATTTGCGCATGACGGGATGGTTGTATTGCAGGTACACGACAGCGGCTATGGCTTTGATGAAACAACCCGGGAAAAACTTTTTGGGAGAGGCTTTACTACCAAATCCTCGGGCACTGGTCTCGGTTTGAACAGTTGTCGGGCCATCATCGAAAGTTTTGGCGGCGATATTGATATTACGAGCGACGGCCCGGGAAAAGGCGCACTCACCACCATTCATTTCAATACTTGAACCTGAAAATCTTTATATCCACCTTGTTAATTTGTAAACAAAAATTCTATGAAAAACGCACTGAACACCGCAGTACTTGTTATTGATGATGAAGAAATGGTACGGGATAATATTGAAGAGATCCTGGTGCCGAGAAAAAATGCATCGGCCGGCGAAATAGGCATGGCTGCCAGTATCCTTTTTGACACAGCGCCCCAGCCCATGATCAAAAAAAAATCTGCCAACATTCCCCATTTTACGGTTCACAAAGCAGCTAACGGGATGGAAGGTCTTGAGATGGTTAAAAAATCCGTTGCGGACGGTGTTCCCTATGCTGTTATTTTCCTCGACATGCGTATGCCGGGATGGGACGGAATGGAAACAGCGGAACAGATCAGAAAATTTGATACCAAGGCCGAAATAATTTTTGTAACAGCCTTCAGCGATAATTCTATTGATGATATCATCGCCCGCGCAGGACAGAATGTGGGTTATCACTGCAAGCCCTATGCTTCCGAAGAGATTACACAGATAGCTACAAAGGCAGTAACAGATTACAATAAACTGCGCAACCTGGAAAACCTGATCGATGCAATCTCTTCCATCACAGTAAACGAACAACAGCTCACTTCCCTGTTACGGAATGTACTCGACCAGCTCGTGAGCTACGTGGAAACGGATATGGCTTTACTGGGAAAACTGCATGACAACGCTGAGTATGAAAAGTTGTTCTCTATCGGCCCTATTGAAGAAAAGATCGACTTGCACCAATTAATAGACAAAATAAAAGCAGCGAAGATAGCGGATGGAACCGTTGTACAGCTGGAAGATGTTGTACTGGCAAGGATGAACAATTATTCGATCTTCGCTGTGCTGAAAGACCAGGAACAATTAAAGACAGAGAAACTCTATCTTCTTAAATTATTCGTGCTGAACGCCGCTAAAGCGATCCACAATGCAGAGCTGAGAGAAAAATTGCTGCAAAAAGAAAAGCTGTCTGCCGTCGGCAAAGCGGTAAGCATGATGATGCATGACCTCCGCTCTCCTATTAAGAATATAAAAGCGCTGACGGACCTGATGCGGGAAGACAGCCCGCAGAACGAATGGTTGGATATGATCGACCAATGCGGTGTGCAGGCGTCCGAGATCTTCGAAGACTTCCTCGATTTTATCAAGGAAACCCCTGCCAAAAAACTGCCTGTCAACCTGGATAAAATACTCACCGAAGCCATCACGCTGACTGAAGCGATCGGGAGTGAAGTAAAAGTGAGTATTCACAAGAATTGCTCACCGGAAACCGTTGTGGTCGGAGATGAAAGCAAACTCAGGAGAAGTGTAATAAATATTTTAAACAATGCGATCGATGCGCTGACTGACAACAAAACGCAGAACCCACGTATTGATATCATCGTTGAACCTTCACTCACTCCCGGTAAGATACAGCTAACGATACAGGACAATGGTCCCGGTATTCCTGAAGAGATCATCAAAACACTTTTTGAACCTTTTGTCACCATACAGAAAAGCAACGGAACCGGGCTTGGTTTGGCGATTGTAAAACAATATATCATGGCACATGGTGGAGAAATAAAGGCAGAGAACAGGAACGGCGCTTTGTTTACCATCACCCTGCCACTTTACTGATAACTATCCTGTAATTCTTAAACCCGTCCCATGAAAAAAGGATTTGCACTGGTATGGATCGCTGCCCTGTTTGGCGGTATCGGGCTTTTGTTCTGGTACCAGGACTGGAAGTATAAGTTGCCGACACCACTGCCGGAGGGTTACAAGATCATCAACACCGGGAAAAAAATCGGGCTGTCCTTTTATCGCGATGATCAAAAACCTGTTTTCCTGCATTTTTTTAATCCGCGGTGTCCCTGTTCCCGTTTCAACATAAAGCATTTCAAGTCGCTGGTGAAACAATATGCCGGTAAAGTTGATTTTACGATCGTGGCATTGAGCAGCAAAAGCTATACGGAAAAGGAAATACAGGAAAAGTTTGACCTGGATGTTCCTGTCCGGTTTGATGCGGCATTGGCAGACTCCTGCGGTGTTTATTCTACACCACAGGCCGTGATCATCGATACGGACCATCAACTCTATTACCGGGGAAACTATAACAAGACCCGTTATTGCGCAGACAAGAAAACAGAATATGCCCGGATCGCCCTGGATGCATTGTTAAAACATACAACCCTGTCCTTTGATCCCTTTGCCGTAAAAGCATATGGTTGTGAACTACCCAACTGTACTAAAAAATGAAAAAATGACAACCGTTATAAATACAGAACAACAGGTACATACTGCCGAGCTCCGGGTGCAGGTAAAAAAAAGGTCGGACAAGTTAATGAACTACTTCCTGCTCAGTTTTTTTGCAGGCGGTTTGTTGCTCGCGAATTTTTATGACACCTGGCTGGTCGCCTGCGGCATTGGAGGACTATCACTCCTGGCCTATTATTCTGCCAAGAAAATACTACCGGGCTCCAATCTTTACCAGTATGTGCTGGCGGTGGTGCTGGGTGTTTTTATGGCCCAGTATATTTACCAGATGCATGGCCTTTTTGAAATGCATTTCGTGGCCTTTATCGGGAGTGCCGTACTCATCACCTACCAGAACTGGAAACTCCAGATAGCTTTTGCCGCGACGGTAGTTGTTCATCACGGTATATTTGGTTACCTGCAAAATGCGGGTACAGAGGGCGTGTATTTTACTCAATTGGATTCCTTTGAACTTAGCACCTATATCATCCATATCCTGCTGGCGGCGGTTATTTTTTTTATATGCGGGTTGTGGGCCTATTTGCTGAATAAATATAGTGAGGCACAGGCCGGCCAGTCGATGGAAGTGGGCAGGCTGCAGAAAGAAGCATTGGTAGCAGCCACTGAAAGAGATCGTCAGGAAGAATTGATAAGAGCACAAAAAGATCTTGCTGAAAGCAACAACCGTTTTTCGTATGTGATGCAGGCCACCTCCGATGCTATCTGGGATCACAGCACGGGGGATGAAACGATCTCCTGGGGTGAAGGCTTTACGACATTATTCGGCTACCCCACCACTCCTGAAAATTCTTCATTCGTTTTTTGGAAATCCAAGATACACCCCGGTGATAATGCCCGTGTATTGCACGCGATAAAAACAGCCCAGGATAATCCTGCTACCAATACCTGGATATGTCAGTATCGATTCCTGAAAGCTGATGGTGAATTCGCATTTGTAAGAGAAAAAGCCGTGATTCTCCGTGATGAAAAGGGAAAACCTGCCCGGATGATCGGTGCTGTGCAGGATATCACCGAGATCAGGCAGAAAGAAACGGCCCTCGAAGAACTGAATGAAGCACTGGCCCAGGAAAAATATTTTCTGGACTCACTTATGGATAATGTACCCGATTCCATTTATTTCAAGGACCGGGACAGCAGGCTGACAAGGGTTAGTAAATACATGTCCGCTAAATTTGGTAAGAATAGCAATGAACTCATCGGTAAAACAGATTTTGAGATCCATGACGGAGCGCATGCCGCAGAAGCTTACAATGATGAACAGGAGATGATCAGGACAGGAGTTCCAAAAATTGACTTTATAGAGAAAGAAACGATGAAAGATGGTACCGAGCGCTGGATATCTTCCACTAAAATGCCATTGCGAAATATCCAGGGAGAGATCGTTGGTACTTTTGGCATCTCCAAAAATGTAACGGCTTTAAAGGAAATGGAGCAGGAACGTCATTCCGCATTGCTGGACCAGGCTGTGGCACAGGGTAAATTTGAGATCGCCTCCAACGTAATGCATGATATCGGTAATGCCATGGTCGGGTTTGGCTCCTATCTTACCCGTATCCGCCGCTCACAGGAGGATAACCCGCCGGAAAACCTGGAACAACTCGCAAGCTTTTTTAAAGAACAAGAGACTGCGCTGGTAACGACACTTGGCGAAATAAAGGCCCCAGCTGTTATAAAAATGATGAACGCAATGGCCGTTAGCCAAAAAAAGGCGAATGAAGAATTGACCGTATCTATTACCGAGCAATTCAATATCATCGCACATATCCAGGAGATACTGAATATCCAGCGGCAATACATCAGTGGTCATGAATCGCAGGAAAGAAAACCGGTCCACCTCCGGAATATCGTCACCGATGCGCTTTCTATGCTATCGGCTTCTATTGACAAAATGGGGATCTCGGTTTCTTCCGATATCCCGGCAAATCTTCCCGCTGTGAAAGGAGACCATACCAAGCTGATGCAGGTTATATTAAACCTGCTCAAGAACAGCATTGAATCGATCAGCATGGACTCCCTGGAAAAGAATATTTCGCTGACCACGCAGGCAAATAATGGCAACCTGGTATTACAGGTAAGGGATAATGGACGCGGCTTTGACCAGGAGGTATTGGGGCAACTTTTCCGGAGAGGTTTCACTACCAAATCATCAGGAAAGGGATTGGGCTTGTACAACTGCCGGTCGATCATTGAAAGCCATGAAGGTGATATAAGCATGAGCAGTGAAGGAAAAGGCAAAGGATCGCTTGCTGTGATCAAGTTCAAAGTTTAAAAAAGACCAGGTATATATACATGGCCAGGTAAACCAACTCAGCTTTTGTATCCCAGCAATCTCAATGCATTCAACACGACGATCAGTGTCGATCCTTCATGTGCTGCTACTGCAGGGCCCATGTTGGCAACCCCTGAGATAGTTAAAGGAATCAAGATTGCCACCATCCCCAAACTAATAAATAAATTCTGCCGGATAATGGTTTTACTTTTCCTGCTGAGTCCAATGGCAAATGGTAGCAGTGATAATTTATCTCCCATTAAGGCAATATCAGCAGTTTCCAGGGCTACATCGCTGCCAGCCGCACCCATTGCAATACCTACTGTGCTCTTTGCCATTGCAGGGGCATCATTTACACCGTCGCCGACCATGGCTATTTTATCCTCCTGTTCGCGGAGCTGAACAATAGCAGCTACCTTCTCCTCTGGTAGTAAATCTCCTTTCGCTTCCGTTAACCCAATTTGTTTGGCTACAGCATCGGCGACCCGTTGGTTGTCCCCGGTGAGCATAACCATCTTTTTAATACCGATTGCTTTTAACTGTTGCAGTACTTCTGCAGCCTCCGGTCTTGGTAGATCCATAACCCCTATGATGCCGATGAATTGTTCTCCCTTTCTTATGATCATCGTCGTATTCCCGTCCAACTGAAGCTCTTTTACCTGGTCAAGTAATTGACCGGGTAACTGACTTTGAGATCCGTCTTTGAATATTTCATCATTGCCGATTGTAATTCTTTCGCCATTGTACCGCGCTTCAATTCCTTTTCCCATTACGGCTTCCAGGTTGGTTGCTTCCGGTATCGATCTTCCTTTTAATTTTTCAAGCCCTTCCTTTACAATGGCAGCGGCCAGCGGATGATCACTCAATTTTTCAACGGCTACCGCAATGGTCAGCAGTTCTTCCTCGCTTACTCCATTAAGTGCAATTACCTTATTCAACCTCGGTTTGCCTTCTGTTAACGTTCCCGTCTTATCAAATGCCAATGCTGTCAGAACGCCCAGGTCTTCCAGTGGTCTCCCTCCTTTTACCAATATTCCCTGGCGGGCAGCTCTTGCAACACCGCTCAGAACTGCACTGGGAGTTGACAAAGCAAGAGCACAAGGGCTTGCCGCCACCAGGACTGCCATTGCCCGGTAAAAGCTACGGCTAAACGTTTCGTCAATTACAAGGAAAGCAAATATCAATAACACTACCAATACCAAAACAGATGGCACATAGTAGCGTTCAATTTTTTTGGTAAACTGTTGTGTCGGGGATTGTTGTTGTTCGGCCTCTTTGACCATTTGTACTACCCTGGCCAGGGTTGAATCTTTTGCTTCTTTGGTTACCCTGACCTCCATGACCGCAGCACCATTAATTGTTCCGGCAAAAACTTTATTTTCCGGCTTCAGCATTTTATCATCGGTGACCGATTCATCCTCTACAGGCCATTTCTCCACCGGTATACTCTCGCCGGTGATGGGTGCCTGGTTCACACTGCTTATTCCTTTAATTACAACACCATCAGCCGGCATCTTACTGTTAGGTTTTACTATCACTATGTCGCCTTTTGAAAGTTCCTCTATCGGGATCTCCACCTGTTCTTCATTCCGCCTGACGATCGCTGTTTTGGGGGCAAGACCTGCCAATGCCCCGATCGATTTACGGGCTTTGTCCATAGCCATATGTTCCAGTGCATGCCCCAAACTGAAAAGAAACAGGAGTAAAGCCCCTTCCGGCCATGCTCCCAATGCAGCCGCACCGATGGCCGCAACCAGCATAAGAAAATCGATCTCAAATTTCCCTTTGACAATAGCGTGGATAGCTTCTTTTAAAGCATAGAAACCCCCAAAGAAAAATGCAGCGATATAAGAGGAAAGACTGAACCACAAGGGTGTATGCGGAAATATCTCATGCGCAAAGAAGCCGGTGCCCAAAAATAATCCGCACAGCAGGGAGAAGATCAACTCGGTTTGTTTGCCAAAAATGGCTCCGTGTTCCTGGTGTTGATTGCCTTTCTTACTGTGCTGGTGTTTTTCTGTCATACTGGTGATCACTGCATGTAAAAAACTGAACAAGGGAATACCCATCGGATCGTACAGGATCACAGTGATGCACTAAAATACAAAATTTACAGTGGCAGCACGGAGACGATTACAAAACATGCGATCACCTGGTATTGGCCAATCACTAACGTACAAGGGCTCACATTTGTCCGGGTACAATGAGGCGTATGCCCTTGAAGGCGTCTTTAAACATCATCAGTTGTGCCAATTGCCACAGCCTTCAGGCCATGGATGAAAAATGTAAATATTAATGGGCTTTAGCCCAAATGGGAGAGATTATTAAACATAAAAAAAAGCGACATAACGTCGCCTTATTTGTGCCCTGGGCCGGAGTTGAACCGGCACGACCCTTGCGGATCACAGGATTTTAAGTCCGGCGTGTCTACCAATTTCACCACCAGGGCTCCTGATATTGCTATCAAAAAAAATCCTCCGCCACAGGCAAGAGGACTTTTGAGCGGAAGACCGGGCTCGAACCGGCCACCCCGACCTTGGCAAGGTCGTGCTCTACCAAATGAGCTACTTCCGCTTATTATCCACCGTAGCTTCAACGCAGGCGGATTATCAAAAGAACTTAAGGGACGCAAAAATAAGGCATGCGTCTTTTTTAAAAAAATTTAAACTAACCTATTTATACTTGGGAGTGTACAAGGTGCTCTCCTGTACAGGG
>JANOHQ010000419.1:0-6459 GCA_031406595.1 Chitinophagaceae bacterium | reverse complement strand
CCGTAGGGTTGTGGAACATCTTCTTTTGCCCGAATGCCAGCAGCAGAACATTTCTCCAGCGCCGGGCTTTGTTATCCTTGAATTCCTCGTCTCTTCCCAACCGGATATTTCGGCCGATCTCTTTTATTTTTTTGATAAAGAACCAGATAGAGACGGCACTGATAATAATAAAAATGATCTGTTGGGCAAGTTGCATACGAATGGGTTACAGGTGCTAATTTACGGAGTAAAGTTATTGATTTGAAAGGCATTTAAAAATGAGCGCCATTTTCTGGTAGTGTCTAAATTTGAAAATCCTTAACCACCCTTCCTTCGTCAGAGCAGGCTGCGGATATGGTTTACATAGAGAAACATAGAGATCTATGTGAAATCCTATGTTTCTATTGTGCCTATGTGGTTCAATTCCCTAAAAACCGTGCTAATTTCAAACGGAATTACTACTCATTTCTAATGGGATTTGTGGGTTTTCCCCTTTAATGGACTGATGCAAGCAGGCCAGTGACCGCTTGTACCAATTTGATGACATCCGGATCGAAAGGGGAGTAACTTACAGTAACAAAATACCCGAATGATAAGAATAGCATTACTGCTGGTACTCCTTGGTTTTTATTATAATGGCAAAGCGGCAGCCGATACAACGAAAAATAGTCTGAACATACTTTTCGTCGGAAACAGCCTTACCTACACCAATGACCTTCCTGCCCTTGTTGCAGAAATAGGGCAGCAGGACGGGAAGAAGATCATTACTCATTCTTTATCACTGCCGGATTTTTCATTGGAAGATCACTGGAATCGCGGTGATGCGGAGACCGAGATTGAAAAAGGCATTTATGACATGGTCATTCTTCAACAAGGCCCTTCCGCGCTACCGGAATCGCAGGTATTGTTGCTGGATTATGCCGGACGGTTTGCAAAAGCTTGTAAGGAACATCATTCCGGCGTGGCGCTGTACATGGTATGGCCTTTCAAAAGCAGGCTGTTTGACCTGGCCAATGTTATCAGTTCTTATTCCAATGCTGCTGCCAAAACGGGCGCATTGCTTTGTCCCGCAGGACGGGCCTGGAAATATGCCTGGGAATCCGATCCTTCTTTGTCATTATACAGTCCTGATAATTTTCACCCCGGAATGGATGGAAGCGTGCTGGCTGCACTGACCATCTATGCGGTAATAGCAAAAAAGAAGGAATACAAATTTCTTCAGTGGGAGAATTGTTCCTGGAAAGACAGGATCGATGAGAAGATGCTGAACCTGTTAAAGACAGCTGCTTTAAAAGCGATACAATAATGTAGAGGGGATTCCAGGCCAGCTTTTATGGCATCTCTCAGGGATTCAAAATTACATCCACTTCCTTCACGACCTGGTTACCTAGTTTGTCAATGTTTGTTACTTTAACCGTAGCAGTGATTGTAGCGGTAATTCCTGTGACCGTCCAGGTCCATGCAAAACGGTAGAAGCCTACATTACCGGGCTGTACTGATTGCTGGTTCAATATTGCGTTAGTAGTCTTATTCCTGATCTCTAACTTAGCGGTTCCGATGAGATTGTTATCAGCCATCTCGCCTTCTACTTTCAGCGGAAACCCATTATCGAACACATTACTGGCACCCGGCATCGTGATAAGAATCGTACCGGGTGAATCCGGTTCGGAACCGCCTCCCTTTGAACAATTTAAACCTGCAAAGGCAACAAAAAGCAACAGGAAAAGTCCACTTATTCTCATTATCTGGTAATTTATTTTAAAGGTACGAAAATTGGATTTGCCCAATGCATACCGCTAGAAATAAAGGGCATGAGCTTTCAGTTTTCCATTTGAAAATTCCAATGCCGGGGCGGGGAATTTGAAGGCACTCAGAACGGTAAACAGCAGTTTCAATGCTTTTTTATTGGTCTTTATCTTGCTGAGATCGATATCCGGTGCCAGGTACCACTGGCGATACCGTTTGATATCGGGCCGATGAAAAGTGACGATCCCATTATCATCTTTTGCTATATTCTCCCTTCCTCCAAACAGACCTTCGGCACCATAGCCAACAGACAGGGATAACCAGGGTGGTAAATTGGATGCGGGGAAAAAGGAACGCAGGTTGGCACTGGCCCAGTAAGTTTGCCCGTTATAATCCTTCATGAAGCGCTGTGCCGTACTGTTACCAAACAGGTCCTTGCTGCGTTCATTCAGCATAGGATCGCTGTAAGACCGGTTATGAAAAGAGAACTTAAGTTTGATGCGCTGATCGTTCCAGGCCAGTTCTTGTGCTACGAGAGCGCCACTCCCCAGCATATTGGCGCCGATATCCGACCAGCTCCATCCCCATTCTGAACTGAATCCATCGAGAACTTCGATAATGGTTTTATAAAATGCGCCGCTCATACCGCCGATCCATATACGCTTTTTCCGCTCGATGCCGGTCCATCGCCAGAGTTCCATACTGCCCCGGCTGGCTACATAAGCGCTGTATACATGACCGACCTTGTCCACCTGTTTCCATTCCGGCCAGTCGTTGAATGTGTGAAAACTTGTTCTTGGGTAATCTTTGTACCAAAGTGAGTTCAATGCCACCATCGAAGCAGTATAGAACACAAGGTTTCCGCCTGCGACGATCCAGGTGCGTTTTTTCTTTTGTTGTGGGGTGAGAGTATAATAATTGCTATCGTTGAGATAACTGCCCGGCATGGTCCGGAGTTCTTTGAGAAGAACCAATGAATCAGGTTTGCCCGGTATTGAATCGGTTTGTGAAAAACAGTTAAAACCTGTAAGGGCTATAAAAACGGATATGCTGATCTTTTTGAACACAGGGAGGTTAAGTTTTTATTCTGCTCATTTTTTTCTTTGATGTTGCCATCTATTGAAGACAGAATAGATCACAATAGTCTTTGGCCCGGGTTCGTAAATAATTACATACGGAAATCGTTTCACTGCAGTTTGCCGGAATTGCTTGTATACTTTTTTTGCTGCAAATGGGTGTTGCTGAATTCGTAACAGTGTTTCCTCTACCGCCCTTAGAAACTTTCTATCCAGGTTTTCAACTTTCGAAGCATACCACTTCATCGGATCAGCCAGATCCTGTTTTGGCTCTTCCTTTACTTCAAGTGGGAAAGCCATGACTATTTTTTGAGCAGGGATTTTTTAACTCCAGCCCAGGAATAGGATTTGCTTGCACCGGATTGATGTCTTGCCTCTCGCAAATCCAGCTCTTTTTTTTGCCGGGATGACAACTGGTGAATAACATCTTCTTCCAATTTTGAATTCACTATTGTATGCAATGCTACCAGGAAAGCTGGGTCATCCATCTCATTAATGGCCTTTGTGAGCTTCTTTTTAATGATCGTTGTGGTCATATTTTTCGGATTGAGTATAAAATTACAAATAAATATTCCAGTATTGAAAACTTGTTGTTAATCTTATAAATAGAACCGAAATTCGCCTTGATTTATAAAATTCAGCTATGGACGCATTAATTCAATCCAAGATCGATACCTGGTTATCCGGCAATTTTGACAGTGCTACCAAAGAAGAGGTCAGCCGTTTGCAAAAGAACAATCCGGCCGATCTTGCCGATTCATTTTATAAAAACCTGGAATTCGGGACCGGCGGCCTGCGGGGTATTATGGGTGTGGGCACCAACAGGGTGAATAAATATACTGTGGGCATGGCCACACAGGGTTATGCCAATTACCTGAAACAATGCTTTGGAAATGATGTGAGCGTAGCGATCGCACATGACAGTCGTAATAACAGCCGTTTTTTTGCGGAGACCACCGCGAATGTATTTGCCGCCAATGGCGTAAAAGTTTTTTTATTTGAAGAACTACGTCCAACCCCTGAATTATCATTTGCTATCCGTGAATTAAAATGCCAGGGTGGAGTGGTTTGTACCGCTTCGCATAACCCGAAAGAATACAATGGATACAAAGCGTATTGGAATGATGGTTCGCAACTGGTGCCGCCACATGATAAAAATGTGATCAAAGAGGTGGATAAGATCGCCTCCGTGGATGATGTGAAATGGAGCGGCGGTGAGGAAAATATTACGCTGATCGGGAAAGAACTTGATGAGAAATATATGGAGATGGTAAAAGGGCTGAGCGTATACCCAGAGATCATAGCCAAACACAGCGAATTAAAAATTGTATATACATCGATACATGGCACAGGAATAACCCTGATGCCGACGGTGTTGAAGAAATTTGGATTCAACAATGTACATATCGTGGAAGAACAAGCTGTACCCGATGGAAATTTTCCTACCGTTGCGTATCCTAATCCTGAAGAAAGTGAGGCGATGAGTCTGGGATTGAAGCTCTCTGAAAAACTGGATGCGGATATTTTGGCCGGAACCGATCCCGATGCGGACCGGATTGCTATCGGTGTAAAAGATTCGGCGGGGAAATGGGTGCTGATGAACGGGAACCAGACGGCCGTGCTGGCTTTCAACTACCTGATCGAAGCAAGAAAGACAAAAGGCATTGCGAAGCCCAATGATATGGTGGTGACCACGATCGTTACTACACCGATGATCGATGCGATCGCTGCCCGGAACCAGGTGGCCTGTTACCGTGTACTCACCGGTTTTAAATGGATAGCTGAACTGATCCGGCAGAAAGAAGGAAAGGAAAATTATGTTATTGGCGGGGAAGAAAGTTTTGGCCTGATGATCGGGGATAAGATCCGGGATAAAGACGGCATCAGCGCTGTGGCCTTGCTTTGCGAGATGGCCGCTTATGAAAAAGAAAAGGGGAGAAGCCTGTATGAAAAAATGATCGACCTCTATGTGGAGTATGGTTTTTACAAAGAGCAGCTCATTTCGATCACGAAGAAAGGAATGGACGGACAGCAACAGATTGCGGCGATGATGGAGAGCTACCGGAAGAATCCCCCGCAATCGATCAATGGTTCCGCGGTTGTTATGCTTCGCGATTATGAGTTACAGGTCGAAAAGAATTTAATGACTGGTGAAGAATGGAAACTCGAGCTCCCCAAATCCAATGTACTCCAGTTTGTTACGGAAGATATGAGCAGTATCTCGGCAAGACCGAGCGGCACGGAGCCCAAGATCAAATTTTATTTTAGTGTGAATGCGCCGTTGAATAGTGCAGCGGAGTTTGAAAAAGTGAATAAGGAGCTGGAGGAGAAGATCAAAGCGATCATCAGTGATATGAAATTGTGATAACGAACCAGGTTCATATTCGTCGCCCGCCATTTCGCCAAACGGTTGTTAGCATTAGTTTTTAATTAATTCTAGTTTTGTTATTGAGGGTAAATACGCTTTGGCTTCACCATATTCTCCCTCACAACAAAGAAATTCATATAATTTCCAATCCCAATACACTTTAAATTTCTTTCCTAAAAATTTCGGATTGTCCTCGTATTGCCCTGAAAGTTCATGCAGGTTATATTGTCCATAATTATTTTTTGCTTGTCCGAAATCGTATTCTACCCCATTTGCAGCTTTGAAAAGGATATGATGATAATCACCAAAGTCATTTCCCTGGTAGGTAGCGGTTAATGGATTGGGCACGTTTCGCCATTCCTTTCTTAACCACTCTATATGGCGTCTTAATGCAGCATTTTGATTTGCGGGATATTGTTTAATATAATCATCTATTTTCAAATTGTTTCCATTTATAAATGATGGAGTATCCCTGTTTGTTATCACAGAATCTATCTTATTATCTGTAAATTTCAATGATGTAGAATCCTTCCTTTTTAAGCTATCCCCAGAACTCATTGAATCATAAGTAGTATTATTTTTTGTCTTGTTGTTGTTTTCACAACTAATAAGAAGGAAGAAAATAAATAGTGAAAGTATGAGGCCGTATTTGTACATTGTTTTTCCAAATTAATGTTAAGGTCGAGGGCTTTCTGCTCCCGGATAGCCGGGACCAGTTGTGCTGAAATTCCGTGTTACTTCAGACCGAACTGTTGCTGAGTAAAGATAATAAAGCTGAGTATATGTTCTAAAGCTGGGCCTTATTCGTTAGCCGGATATGTCGCTGAGTAGCGATTTGAAGTTGAGGACTTATTCGTTAAGCCGCCATATAGCAAAGGCCGATGTTACCACCAGTGCTTCTTGTTGGCTACCCGAAAAGTGTCGGTTGGTTAACTTGATTTGCCTTTAAAATAAATTGATTTGTCCTTCCTTTCTTTACTGTTTGAATTTCCTCCATTTTCTGTAATAGAGTTGTTAGCTTTTTAGTTGTCCAGTCCAGTCCAATCTTGTCAAGAATTTCTTTTGCCGAAAGCGGTCTTCCGTTAAAAACTTTTAATATTCTATCATTTATGTTGTCAATAGAAACCAATGGTTCTTGAACTAAAGATGTTGAAGTTGATTGTTCAGAATAAACTGTGTTAGAGTTTTCAATTCCATTATAGTCAACGGCAATAGCACCTTTTTGAATTAGAAGAATATTTGCGTTTTTTTCATTTGGCTCTGGTTTCCTTACGTATACTTTCCTTCCTT
>JANOHQ010000395.1:0-10448 GCA_031406595.1 Chitinophagaceae bacterium | reverse complement strand
ATCCATCCGTAATAGGCACAGCCGATCGCTAACCCGTTATCACCCGCGGCCGGTTCGATATATAATTGACGGTTTGTTTTGTCAATGATCTTTGCATTGCTCACCGCGTTCAATGCCACACCACCTGCATAGACCAGGTGCTTATGCGGGTTCAATGCTAACCGGTGCTCAATAATATAAAGGACAGCTCTTTCTGTTTCTGCCTGTACCCAGGCTGCAATATCGGCATAGTATTGAAAATGACCCGCGAAAGCATGAGTGACAGGATCGGCAGGGTTTGTAAAATACCGGTGCATGATTTCTTCATTCACCCAAACCCGTCCTTCTTTTAGGGTGAACAGCTCTTCATGATATATATCACGGTTGCCATAAGGTGCCAATCCCATCAGTTTGCCGGTCGAATCAAAATCACCAAAGCAATAATTCGCGGCCATCGAGTATAACCCACCGATCGAATGATTGGAAGTGGGCAAATAAACCTGTTCTGGTTTGTGATTGTAGTTGATGATCGAAAAATCCTTGAACAGCGGTTTCATGGTCCTGCCATCAAAAAAATAAAAACTGTCCTTCTCTCCATACAAGCCAGGGATATTATTTACATCGGCTGGAATAAATGCATCTGCCAGGTCATCACATTGCTGGTAAAAACTACCGCAGCCATCGATCACCATTACATTGCATTCGTCAAACGGGCTTGTACCGGCAGCGCTCCAGGCATGGGCGAGATGATGGGAGATGGTAACAAACGGAATAGTATTGGAGGAAAGGAAAACTCTTGGTCCTTTATAGCGGTGTTTTTGGATCTCGTCTTTTTCAAAATTGGCGCATTGCACCACCAGTGAAAGATCGTCTATTGTAATACCGGCGGCATCCAAACAGTATTGTACCGCCAATGAATCATTCCCGCCATCGTGTTTGATGCGGCTGATCCTTTCTTTTTCGATAGCGATATGAATGAGCCCGTCTTTCAGCAGGCAGGCCGCACCATCATGACTGAGCCCGATGCCAAGCACATAAATGGGATCCGGCATAGCATCATGCGGTTTCTCTCTTCCAGCGGTTGCGGGGGGTTCCGATCATCAGGTTGTCGAATACCACTTGTTGTTTCTGACCCTCTTCGTTAAAATGAATATCCAGTTTACCAAGCACAATGCCACCAAAACCCACATGGTTGATGATGACCTCGCTCTTTAGCTTATTGAATGTTACATGGGGAGTGGTCATAAACGCCTGGGATCCGCTGCCGAGGACCACATCGATGGAAGTGGATTTTTCGGCCAGCGTGATATCGCTGAGACGGTTTTTTTTATTATAACCCAGTGAAGAGAGACAAACAACGATATTGCATTTCTCTTCCTGTTTTAATTTTTTGGCGAGTTTATCGGCAATAAAAAATGAGCGGGCCGTCACGCTGATGATCCCCACCCTGATTTTTCCTTTTTGAATGATCCGGTACGGCAGTTGGGCGCCGTTATCTTCAGCGCTATTGACAAGGGGTAATTTACCCGTGAGGCTATTTACTGTCTCGGTTTTCGCATCCGGCATAAAGACCGCATCGTATTTCATGTGGTTGGTCAGGTTCAGCAGCTCTTCCTGCTGATCCACCCCCCTGGATGAAACCAGGTTTCCTGCATCGGCAAGAATGATGTTAGACGACCTGTTTCTTAACTGCCCTACCATGGAAGCCACATTTCGGAAGCCACCCAGCCCGTCATACAACGAGGTATCGCTTACCGGTGAAAGTTCACCGAAGAGATCAGCCGTATGCAGAATGGAAATACTGTTATGATTGCCAGCGGTTCCGCCAAAAATGGAACCGGTACCGGCTAATGCGCTAAAGGGTTTTGCTACGAGAAAGGCGGTGGCTGTCAGCGCTGTCTGTTTGACGAATTTTCTTCTTGAGTTCATGGGAGGGCGGTTTTAGCTTTGGTTATGTTGTACAAAGTACAAATTCCACCATAAATTGCAATAAAAAACTTCGCAACGCTGTGAATAGTACTGAGATTATAGAAAAAAGCATCCGCTTTTTAAAGGAAATTGGGGTCGGGGTGAGATGTGGGGTGGTAGAAGACGGAAGCTTCCTGCCCGGCCTTTCCATCGAAGGGGGCTTTATCGTTATAGATAAGGAAAAACTGAAATACCCCGGTGATATCCTGCACGAAGCGGGTCATCTCGCCATCGTACCGTCAACAGACAGGGCTCGACTGAGCGCAAACCTGATCCTCCAACGTCCGCAACGGCAGGCCGAAGAAATGATGGCGATCGCCTGGTCATACGCGGCTGCGATACATTTATCAATCGATCCTTATATTGTTTTTCATGATGATGGCTACAAGGGTGGCGGCAGCTATATCGCTGATAGTTTTGCGAATAAACAATACTTCGGCCTGCCCATGCTGCAATGGACAGGCATGGCCGCCGATGAAAAAACTGCGAAAGAGTTAAATATAAACCCTTACCCCAAAATGATAAAATGGTTACGGGATTAATCCTGGAAGTTAATATCTCAGGCAGAGTCCCGATGCTTCGGGAGCGGAGTTCGCGGAGTATTGTAAACCAACATGCCTTCTCGGCGTACAACAACTGCCTCGTCTTTCCTGTCCGCGCTTGAATTTAAAATAAACTCATACCCCGAAATAGTTACGTGATTAATTTTTCACACGAAAAAAAAATTCCTATATTTAAAATGTTATATTTACGTGCATCTAATTCTATAACCATTAACTAACTTTTCCATGGAAGGTACTATTGCAGAAATCCGGATGTTTGCCGGCAACTTCGCCCCCAGGAACTGGGCCTTTTGCGCTAATCAAATAATGCCGATCGCACAAAACACAGCTCTGTTTTCCATCTTAGGAACTACCTATGGTGGCAACGGACAAACTACTTTTGCATTACCCGACTTCAGGGGTCGTGTTGCAGTAGGTACGGGGCAGGGGCCCGGTCTGCCAAATATCACACTGGGTGAACTGGCCGGCTCACAAACAGCGGTCCTTACTACTAACAATATGCCGGCGCATAACCATGCTCTTACGGGCACTGTTACAATGCAGGCCAATAACGATGCCACCGGTCTTACCGATGATGCAACCGGATCAAGAACAGGCTTGCCCGCAACACCCAATATTTACACCAAAGCAGTAGATGCTCTTGTGCCGATGGCGCCTGCTGTGTCAACCCTTGTTGTTGGTGTTAACGGAGGCAGCCAGCCTTTCGGCATCATGCCGCCTTATCTGGGTATGAATTATATTATCTGCCTGTTTGGTATTTTCCCTTCAAGGGATTAATACGACAGAACCAAATTATATCACCATCTAACCTTTATATATTATGGAAGGAACTTTGGCTGAAATACGAATGTTTGGAGGCAACTTTGCCCCGAGAGGATGGATGCTCTGCCAGGGCCAATTATTGTCCATCGCACAATGGACAGCAGTATTTGCATTAGTAGGAACTACATATGGCGGTGACGGCCAGACAACTTTTGGAGTACCCGATTTTCGGGGACGTTTGGCATTGGGCACAGGCCAGGGGCCGGGCCAACCCAGCGTGGACCTGGGAGAAATGGCGGGTGTACCCACCACAACGCTTAATGTAACTAACCTCCCGATGCATAATCACACCCTAACCGGCTCGGTAACACAACAGGCCAACAATGATGCTACCGGTCTTACGGATGATGCTACCGGATCAAGAACAGGCTTGCCTGCAACACCCAATATTTACACCAAGGCAACAGATGCTCTTGTGCCAATGGCTCCTATGCTGAGCACACTAGTTGTTGGTCCCAATGGAGGTAATCAACCCTTCAGCAATGTGAGCCCTTTTCTTGGTATCCAGTTCATCTTTTGCGTGGAAGGTATATTCCCCAGCAGAGACTGATCACTTCGCCATTATATTTTTAATCCCTCTTCTTTTGTAGAAGAGGGATTATTTTTACAACAAGCTTCTCAATCAATCACCTTTTCTTTAGCCATGCTCCGAATCGGAATCTTGCTGCCCCGTTCTACCCTCTTCCCTTCACTGGGGTTGGATATCCTTAATGGATTGAAAGAACAACTGAAACAACAACAGGTATTTGATGACATAAAACTTGTCACCGATAATATCGGTTTTGGCATCGAAGAACAGGAGATCTATACAAAGGCAGAAAAAATGCTGTTGCAGGATGATGCCGATGTGGTCATTCTTTGCGCCGATACCGGGATCACAGAAATGCTGCAACCACTTTTTACAGCCACCAATAAAATATTATTGGTAGTGAATTTTGGCGCTAATTTCCCGCAAAACTGGGAACCCGCTCCTACCAGCATTATTCACAGTCTTAACTTTTGCCAGCATGCGGGCATTACCGGTAAACTGGCTGCGGAAGAAAATGAAAACAAAGAAGCTGTAAATGTCATCTCTTATTATGATGGCGGTTATCGTCAGTGCTACTGTATGCTTACTGCTCACCAGTCAGCCGGCGGGGTCCCCGCATTCAATTATATTACCAGCATCCGCCTGGATGATTTTACATTGGAACCATTGGCGGTCTTCATCCGGGAACGGCCGGATATAAAAAACCTGCTTTGTCTTTTTTCAGGCGATCATGCAGAGCGATTTTATAATGAGATCGCCCCTTTGCAAAAGGAATTCGACCTGTGCCTCTATGTATCACCTATGTTATTGGAGCCTTCGTTAATACAATCGCGCGGAGAAACATTGAGTACCGGCGAAGTGAAAGGTTATATTCCCTGGCATGCTTCACTGGACAATGAGGGCAACAATGAATTCCTCAAACTATTTTCCGGTGCTGCGGGCAGGCAGGCCAACTATTTTTCGGTATTGGGATGGGAGGCCGGTTCAATAGTGGCTGAAATTTACCGGCAACATGGACCAGGGAACAGTAATGCGACCGATGTTATCGCCTCGCTTACACGAATAACGTTTAAGAGTCCCCGCGGATGGCTGAAGATCGATCCGGCGACATTGCACAGTTATGGCCCTTCTTACCTGGCCCGCTGCCGGAACAATATGGATATTACAATTGAAAGCGAAGCAAACAGCGAAGAGGAATGGAGATCATTTGCCAGTCAAAAGACCTTGAAAGGAGAAGCTTCGGGATGGAGAAATACATACCTGTGTATTTAAAGAGAGAACAGCTACTAGCTGTTAGCCATTAGCCAGTTCCCGTGCTTTGTCTGACAGCTAAAGGCTAAAAACAAAACAATGAATGAAGTAAAAGCCCTGATCCTCTGCAACAGCCCCATTGCCATCCCCGGCATCAAAGAATTTCTTTTCTATAATAAAGTGGCGGCTATTGCTACTACCCGGCGCAATAAAGAAATGCAGCATATACTGGGCCAGTTGCTGAAAGATACCGGTGTGCCATTGCTTCAGTTCGATAATAAAGATTATAAAGAACAATTGACCGGTGCTATCAGGGAATATGATGTGAATGTTGGTTTGCTGATGACATTTCCTTTTATCATAACAAAAGAGATACTGGAATTGCCGGCCAAGGGGTTTATTAATTTTCATTATGGCTTATTGCCCGGGTGCCGTGGTCCGCAGCCTATACTTCGACATTTGTTGAACAATGATAAAGAAGCTGGTATTACTGTACACAAAGTGGATGAAGGAATTGATACCGGGCCCATTATTATGCAGGAAAAAATTACGATAGAAGAAACCGATACGTATGGTATCCTGCAATCGAAGCTGGCTTTTTTGGCGGCCAAACAAGCAACTAATCTTTTAAAGATATTATCCTATGGACAGATCATTCCCGCAATTCCTCAAAATGAGGAAAAAGCGGTGTACTATGAAATGCCGGGAGCTACCGAACTTACCATCAACTGGAATAAAATGCCAGCACGGGAAATAGTGCGCATGGCGAATGCCTGCAATCCCTGGAATAAAGGTGCCGGTACATCGATCAATGATTGGGGCATCGGGATAACTGAAGCAGAACTGGCAGGCTCATATGAAGGAAAAGAAAAAGAACCCGGAACTATCATTGCATGTGACATAACTAAGGGTTTACTTGTGAAGACCGTTGATGATAAACTATTACGTATAAACATCGTTTATACAAATGAAGGATATTTCTCCGGCAGCAGGCTTGCATCATTTGGTATAGAAGTTGATATGATATTCAAGTAATACCTGTTATGTTTAACTTCGCAACGGTTTCTTACCGTTAAATGCTGTACTTCATTTTATAACCATCAAACCTAACGCAATGAGAAATTTATACTTCCCGTTCACGAAAATACTTACCACTGCCGTACTGTTCTTTAGTTTGCAAACTAATACAAAAGCACAGGTACTGGTCGCGGGTGATATCGCTTTCACAGGATATAATGCCGGTGCCGTTGGTACAGAAGCTTTTTCATTTGTGCTGCTTGTGAACGTTCCTATCGGGACGGTAATCAATTTTACAGACAATGGTTGGTCCGGAACCTTAGGAGCAACTGAACAAACACTTACATGGACTTCCACTTCTGCAATTCTTGCCGGTCGTGAGATACGTATTTCCGGTCCCAGCGCCGGAGCTGGCACCGCTGTGTTTGCAGGGAATGGCAGCAGTGCGGGAACATGTACGGGTGCCATGCCCAGTTTTCCGACCGCCGGCGACCAGATCCTGGCTTACCAGGGCGCGCCTGGTACCCCCACTTTTATTTCAGGCTTGCATATGAACCAATACCACGCTCCCACTGACCCCTGCGGTACTACAACCTCCGCAAGTTGGGATCCTCCCGGCTGTGGAGTAAGTGCAAATTCCAGCCAGATTCCCGCGGGGCTCGTTGCAGGAACAAGTGCGAATTGGATCGGTAATTCTGGAGCGCCGAATACGGATGCGGATAATGCAGTATTCAATTGTACCGGGCCTTTAACTACTGCCGCACAGGTGAGGGCCGCGGTAAATAATCCCGCTAACTGGGTGACCGAAAATGGTGTCCCAACAACAGCTACTGCTCTACCGTCTAGATGTACTTTCATGGGTCTTTTCGTTTTACCTGTACAGTTAGTAAGCTTTACCGGTAAACTAAACGCCGATAAATCTGCCACGCTTCAATGGAAAGTATCAGAACAGGAAGACATAGATCGTTTCATTATTGAAGAGAGCACCGATGGTAATTCTTTCCACCAGGCGGGAGTAGTGGCAAAAGGAAATAGTGATATGTATTCCTTTATTGACATCAGCGTACAGGCCGGTAAAAATTATTACCGGTTGAAAATAGTTGAACTATCCGGCGAAATAACTTACAGTAATACGATAATGCTCACCCTGAAATCGGGTGTAACTATTTCCGTCTATCCCAACCCGGTAACCGATAAACTGACCATACAACAATTTGGTACTACTAAGAATACAACGGCGATATTGTCGGACGGTCATGGAAAACTATTGCAGCAAGTGAAGATCACGGGCCAGAACCATGTGATCAATATGGAAGGATACCCTGCCGGTGTTTATGTTTTGAAACTGGGAGACGGAACAGTCTTTAAAGTAATGAAGCAATAACTTATCATTAATTTAATATGAATTGGAAGGGCTGCCGGTAAACCGGCGGCCTTTTTTTATAACACCCCAATAAGGGTTTCCACTGATTCGGGCCAAAATCGCGGGACCGGGGTACCCCGATTTACTTTACAAAATGGGCGATTTTTTTTTATAAAGGCAGTACATTTAAAATCAATTCTACAACCTAAACCACCACTGCCATGCATTCCCTCTCCACCCGTTTGGGTAAACTTTTGTTTGCCTTCTTTTTATTATTCTCTGTAAACAACTCCGTTAAAGCACAAACAACTTTAGTAACAGGTGATATCGCTTTTACAGGTTATCATGCCGGTGCAGTTGGTACAGACGCTTTTTCGTTTGTAATATTAGTACCTACCACTACAGGTACAGTGATCAACTTCACTGATAACGCGTGGTTAAACCCTGGTGTTTTCAGGACCGGGGAACAAACTGTTACCTGGACATCGGGAACTGCACTCGTTGCAGGAACTGAGATTACCATCCAGGGTCCTTCGGCCGGGGCAGCTACTGCTACTGTAAGTGGTGGTGGCGTTAATGGTGTTTGTACCGGGCTTATGCCCAGTTTTGCCACCAGCGGCGACCAGGTATTTGCTTACCAGGGCACCGTGGTGTTACCTACTTTTATCAGTGGTCTTCATATGAATGTATACGCACTCGATGTTTTTGACTGCGCAAATACTGATGCTGCTTCATGGGATCCTGATTGTATTGACGGCACAGGCGGAACAACAGGTAATGCCAGTTTTAGTAAAAAGCCTGCATCATTAATTACCGGTACCAATGCCATCTGGATCGGTACTCCAGGGATAGGTGCAAGTGAGTTTGATAACGCTGTCTTCACAGGTTGTGGTCTTCCATTAACTACGGCAGCACAGGTAAGGGCCGCAGTAAATAACCCGGCCAACTGGACCAAAAATAATATTGCGCCCGCAACACCATTACCGTCTGGTTGTAATTTTATGGGTGCTAATCCCAACCCGCCGGTATTTGTGCTTCAGCCTGCGGCCAGCACTACCATTTGCGAAGGAGCCGGTACCAGTTTCACCACGACAGCCACAGGTGCGATCAGCTATCAATGGCAGGTGGATAATGGAGGCGGCTTTGCTAATATTATCAACAATGCTACTTATTCGGGCGCTACTACTACCACGTTAACGCTTAATGCAGTGCCAGCCAGTTTTAATGGTTACCTGTATCGTAACGTGGCAACTAACGCGAATGGTTCAACGAATTCAAATAATGCACTATTAAATGTAACAGCCTTACCGCTCAACCCAACCTTATTATCAAAGACACCGGCAACAGGAACTGTTGCTGATGGAACTCCGGTCAGCGCCCTATTCAATGCCGGCAGTGGCGGTGGTGCAGGATGTACCGATGATTTCCGCTATACAACGAACGGGGGAATTTCTTATTTGCCCTATATACCCGGTACGAATATCAGCACTACTGGTATTGCAGCCGGAAGCGGATTTGTATTCATACAAGGCCGTCGTGCTGGTTGTGCATCCGGCTGCCAGGGCGGTTACGTAGTACTGGCTTCATGGGTTGTAACTCCATTACCAGCCACCCCAACTACTTTAATTGCCGGTGATATCGCTTTCAGCGGTTATATAGCATCCGCAGTACCTGATGAGTTCTCTTTTGTATTATTAAGAAATATCGGGCCCGGCACCACCATTAATTTTACCGATAATGGGTGGTTAAGTACAAGTGTTCTGCAATCAGCAGAGCAAACTATTACCTGGACCGCGCCAGCAGGCGGATTACCCGGTGGAACTGAAATTAGAATTGCCGGTCTTATTGCTACAAAAGCAGGTGGCGGTGCAGCCGGTACCGTAACCGGAACAGCATTGAGCATGATCTCCAGTGGTGACCAGGTACTGGCTTACCAGGGTACAACTGTAGCACCCATATTCATCAGTGCGATACATATGAATGTGTATAGCATTGCAAATGGCGACCCGGTAACTACAACAGCGGCTTTATGGGATGGCGCAGCCAATACTCCCAACAGCAGTGCATTGCCTACCGGCTTAACCACCGGCGTAAACGCTATATGGATAGGGACACAGGATATGCCTTTTTCAGAATTTGATAATTCACGATATGGCAATTGCGCAGGGCCGGGAGTACTGGGGCCAATAACAACGTTGCGTGCTGCACTAAATAACCAGGCCAACTGGATCAGTAATAATAACACACCTCCGGGCTTTACATTGCCCACGGGTTGTAATTATTTATCTGCCCTTTGCGAAACCATTGTATTCACTTCGGCAGCGGGCACCGATGCACAAACGGTATGTGTCAATACTGCTATATCCGACATTACTTATTCTACAACAGTAGCAACAGGAGCCAGCTTTAGTGGTCTGCCCGCAGGCGTAGCAGGTAACTGGGCTGCCGGCGTGGCAACGATCAGCGGTACGTCATCAGTAACAGGAACCTTCAACTATACTGTAACAGCTACAGGAGGTCCTTGCGGAGGAGCCGTTGCAACCGGTTCGATCACGGTAAGTGATTCGCTAACGGGCCCAACCTTGCTGGTAAAGACTCCTGACCTCGACTCGATCTGTAGCGGAACAGGAGTAAGCGCAACATTTAATGCAGGATCAGGTGGTGTAGGTTGCAGTGATGATTATACAGTAGATATTGATGGAGCGGGTCCGGTACCATATATTCCGGGTAGCACAGTTGGAGCATCAGCAACCAGCAGTATTGTGATCCAGGGTCGCAGGGCAAACTGTTCTGCCGGCTCAGGATGCGCAGGCACTGCTTATACGACTCTTGCGAGCTGGACAATAATTGCTTCACCAACGGGCCCAACCTTGCTGGCAAAAACTCCGAACTCCGCATCTATTTGCAGCGGAACCGGAGTAAGTGCAACATTTAATGCAGGATCAGGTGGTGTAGG
>JANOHQ010000335.1:0-1773 GCA_031406595.1 Chitinophagaceae bacterium | reverse complement strand
TACTCCGATGAGTATGGCGGTATGCACTATGAATCCTACAATGGGTCGATGGTGATCGACAGTACAGGAGCACAGTCCTTCTATCATAAATCGATGCTGGTGCCCGGGGTGGAGACATTGCCCTGGTTTTTACAGTTCATCTCCAAATGGTTTGAAAAATTCGGTGGTACTACTGCAGGTTATGCCAAACAAAAGGAGAGAACGGTATTAGCGGCAAAAGGTGGCTTTATGATCGCTCCTTCGATCTGCTATGAAAGTGTATACGGAGAATTCATGAGCCGGTATGTGCGTAATGGTGCCAACCTTATTTGCATCATCACCAATGATGGCTGGTGGAAAAAAACACCGGGGCATAAACAACACATGAGCTATGCAAGATTGAGAGCGGTGGAGACAAGGACCTGGGTAGCGCGCAGCGCCAATACCGGGATCAGTTGTTTTATCGATCCGGCGGGGAATGTGATAGAGCCGCGGCCATATAATACAGCAGCCTCCATTAAATTCAATGTAAGACCGAACAACTACAAAACATTTTTTGTACGATACGGAGATATCTTATCGAAGATCATGGCAGGCATCAGCGTTTTATTGATGGGATGGATGATTACATTAAAGATTCGCAAGAAATATTTTAAACAATAGATAAGCAGATTCAATACCAGGGAAGGAAAATTTTTTACCGTGTTACCGGTGAAGGAAAACCTGTTATCCTGGTACATGGGTTTGGAGAAGATGGAACTGTTTGGAATAATCAAATACAGCCTCCCCCGAGCTCCGCTCCTTCCCTTCGCTCTGCTTGGGAACCTCACAAGGAGGGGCTTAAGAACCCGCTGTTGAATAATCCACTATTGGGTAGTAAGTACAAGTTTGTCGTACCTGATCTACCTGGATCAGGAAAATCAGAAATGGTTGAAGACATGAGCATGGAAGGCCTTGCCGAAGTAATAAAGACTATTATAGATGCGGAGTCCAAAGTCCCCCTTGCGGGGGGATTTAGGGGGGTCTGTATCGGTCACAGTATGGGCGGTTATATCACTCTCGCCTTAGTAGAAAAATACCCGGAGCTGGTTTCCGCATTCGGTCTTTTTCATTCTTCGGCTTTTGCCGACAGTGAAGAAAAGAAAGCTACCCGCCGCAAAGGGATCGAGTTCATCAACCAGCATGGTGCTTTTGAATTCTTAAAAACTGCTACTCCCAACCTTTTCTCTCCGGTGACAAAAGACGAAAAACCCGGATTAATCGATAAACAGGTAGCCCTCTCAGACAACTTTTTACCCCGGGCACTCGTTTCCTACTACGAAGCAATGATGCAGCGGCCGGACAGAACGGCTGTTTTGTCAAAAACTGCTGTGCCTGTTCTGTTTATCATGGGAAAATACGATGTTGCCGTTCCCATAGAAGACACGCTGAAGCAATGCCATCTTCCCGGAAAATCGTACATTCACGTACTTCAAAACTCGGGGCATATGGGGATGCTGGAGGAGCCGGGGAAAGCTAACCTGTTTTTGGATGCATTTTTGCGGGAAATCTAACGTTCAATTCGAGCCGATCCTTACAATGAAAAGATTTTTACTTTCAATTGTTCTCTTTTTTTTAGTGGCAGGACCTTTGTCTGCCGCCCATATCATTGGGGGTGAAATGAGGTATGCGTATCTTGGACCCGGAGCCATCGCCAATTCAAAAAACTACAGGATCGTATTATGGCTTGCACGGGGTAATTTGGGGGCTATGTTTGCTAACACTTATGTGGTTGCGATCTATGATAATGACAAC
>JANOHQ010000295.1:0-3657 GCA_031406595.1 Chitinophagaceae bacterium | reverse complement strand
CAACTATGAAAATAAAAGGAATAATGATCGCGATGCTGCTGTTAATGGTAGCTTCCGCGTCGCAGGCACAGCATGTAAGGGTGAGGTTGAATTTCCCGGCGGGCCTCCGTATCGGGGCACCTGGTCCCCGGCCTTATTCAGGCGCGGTTTGGATCGGTCCGGAATGGCAATGGCGTGGTGGACGATATGAAAATGTGCCCGGTTATTGGGGAAGACCGACCCGCCACAGTGCCGTATGGATACCGGGTCACTGGAAATACAGCCGTCGGGGGTATAGGTGGGTGCCGGGGCATTGGAGATAAACAATGGCCGTTACCTCCATTCGACCATGGGTTTGCCGGCAGGAATAAAAAAAGTATCATCCGCCAGTTTTTCGTGGCTGATCGAAGTAGCTGTATATGTAATGATATAGTCGGACCTTCTAATAATGAATTTCAGCGACAGAGCCTTTTTCTTTTCCGACGTAAAATCATCGTTTCCGAGTGTTCGGGCTTTATGTAGGTCCGGATTTATTTTTAAAGTGTCGGAATTAAAATAACTGGTGACCGTCCTATTATCGAATTCGATTGTCAACTCGTCGCAGAGAATACCTAAAACCACTTCCTTACGGGGAGTAAGTGTATAGTTCAAAACCTTAGAGCCGGCAACACCACAAAATTCCCAGTACACTGTATCATTACCCACCCGCTGCGTGTAAACCTTGTTTTCGGGGACGCGATAGATCATGTCAATAGACACGGCATCCGGGTTTTTGATCCGCTCGTTCGCTTCTTTATAATAGAATTCGGATATTGTTCCAGCCACACGCCTCAAGATGTCGTATTGATACCGGTCGGTTGTCGGAGTAACTTCAATATTGAAAGTGATCTTGCCTTCAAAGTACAAAGGGGACCTTGTCTGTGCCATCCCCGAAGAAGAAAGCAGGTTACAACAAAAGATGAAAAGGTATGTGGTGGTCGTTGTTTTCATCGATCAAAGTTTGCCAAACAATGCCCTCAACTTCTCCCTCGTCATAATCTTCTCCCAATCCTTTCCCAGCGCATTTTCCCAGAGAGGTTTCATTCCTATTGACACATTGATCATCTTGTCAAAATCCTCTTCGCTCAATCCTTTACAGATTCCTTTGGGTATTTCGATCCCGTTCTTTTCCACCATGTATTTGAATTCCTTTACACCGGCAGGATAATATTCTTCGAGATGATCCATTACGATACAGTTGCCGATACCGTGTTTGGTGCCGAGCAGGTAGCTGAGACCATAGCTGACTGCATGCGCTACGCCCACCTGTGAATAAGCGATACTCATGCCACCAGCGTATGAAGCCATCATCAGTTTATCATCGCATTCATCATCCCATTGTTCTTTATTGACAAACACATCGCGGCAGAGCTGTAGTGCTTTTTCTCCATAACTCTTGCTGAATTCATTTAAATATGTTCCTTCCAGGCTCTCGATGCAATGGATATAGCAATCCATGCCGGTATAGAAACGCTGGTTGGCCGGGGCATTGGTGGTAAGCTCCGGATCCAGAACGATCTGGTCAAATGGCGTAAAGTCGGAGTTCATTCCCAGTTTTTTCGTGGGGCCGGTCAATACCGTGGTCCTTGACACTTCGGCACCGGTGCCGCTGAGTGTAGGAATACCGGCTTTGTACACACCGGGATTTTTGACAAGATCCCAGCCCTGGTAATCCGCGGAAGAGCCGGGGTTATTCATCATTAGTGCCACCGCTTTGGCAAGATCCATGGCTGATCCACCACCGATACCGATCACACCGCTCACCGTTCCGAATTCGTCCTTTAATTGCTGGGCCAGCTTGTCAACATAAGTTGTTTTGGGTTCGTAGGTAACATCCACGAAGACCAGTTTGTCATTTCCTTTCAATGGAATACGGGAGGCCAGCGGTTTGCCCTCAAAAAAATGATCGAGAAAAAAAATCATCGGCGCTCCTGCTTTTCTCTGTGGCGCGAGGATCTCATCGAGTTGATTAAAAGAACCACGGCCATAGACTACAAAGCCGACCATTTTGAAATTTCTGAATTTCATCTAATGCTGAATTGTTTGATGGTTAAATGGTTGCGGGCAAAGATAGTTTAGTTTTATACTTGCAAATTTGAATAACCATCAAACAATTCAGCCATCCAGCAACTTGAAAGCCCTCTCCAAATCTTCAGGGGTATCGATCTCAACCCCCATATAATCCACCACCACCATGCGGAGCGGGATACCGTTTTCGAGATAACGAAGGCATTCGATCTTTTCCGTGGCTTCCAGCACCGACACCGGCCACACCGTAAAAGCCATCAGCGCCGGTTTGCGAAATGCATAAACGCCGATATGTTCGTAATAAGCAACTGAAATATTCTTGTCCCGCGGGTAAGGGATCACACTACGGCTAAAGAGCAGGGAATTCATTTTCTTGTCAACCGCCACTTTAACAAAATTCGGATCCACGATATCATTATGGTTGGTGATCACCTGCATCAGCGATGCCACCTGTACCGAAGGATCTACAAATTGTTCGAGTAATTTTTGCAGCGGCTCTTTTTTTACAAAAGGAGTATCGCCCTGCACATTCACAATGATATCTACCTCCATAGCCGAAGCCGCTTCTGCGATCCGGTCGCTCCCGCTTTCATGCTCGTTGATGCTCATGACCACACGACCGCCTGCCGCTTGTATCTCCGTGAAAATTATATCGCTATCGGTCACCACGATCACCTCATCAAACAAACCCGTAGCGACCGTAGCATCATGAGTATGACGAATCACTGTTTTACCTCCAAGTGTTTGCATCAGCTTACCCGGGAAACGGGACGCTTCATAACGAGCGGGGATCATGGCGACAACAGAACCATGATTTTTTGCGGGATCAGTATTCATATATCAAAATAAATCATCCGTTTAATCCTTTCCAAATCCAATAATCCGCGATCTTACACCCCTGATCCGTAAAAAATCACCAACTGGTTATCGAGCATATACATATCAAATATATAACTGGCATCCGGTGAGAATTCAATATGGATCCTTTGAATAAAAGGGGAATCTTCCTGCCACTTATCTACCCTGATGAGGTATTCCACCTCGCCTTTTTTGATCGTGGTGGTTTTGGTAGGAAACTCGTCTTTTTCGCCAAACAATTCTTTGAACTCAGGGATCAGGCGCAGGAGCAAAAAGCCTTGCTGAAGGCTGAAACCCGGTAGAAAATATGTATCGGAACCGTATTCGTATCCATGAAACTGGTGCCACTCTGCGCCGTTTTTATACAGTTGCTTATGCAGCTCCCACCCGCCCTCTGTTATATTGTTCATGGTACCGGACTTTACCACAAGTTTGGTCCCGAAAGGAAGGCTGGTCTGTGCAAAATAGTTTTTCATTTCCTTGACGGTCGCCAGCTTGGGTGGTGGCCAGGGAAATAAATAAGAATCGAGGATATAACCGGTCTTGTTATTGTACTTAACTTTTTGCCAGTAGCCTTCGATCCCTTCCGTGACAATACTTTTTAATTCTTCTTCCGATTGAATGATTGTAACCTTTGTTCCAAAAGGAATTTTGTCCAGCACCCTGCCTCCTGCTCCGGCTGTTTCCCGCATGCTCAGCCCCGTTTTAGCGGCTACATACATGGTTCCATATTGCTGCGCTGTCAACTGCAGC
>JANOHQ010000277.1:0-10330 GCA_031406595.1 Chitinophagaceae bacterium | reverse complement strand
CTGTGTTCTGGGACTCATTTACAGTATGAAGAGGTATATAAAAAATTGACCCCTGTGGAAACAGGGGTCGCAACCAAAACTAACTGCTTATGAGAAAGTTGACTGACTTTATAATGAGTTTAAATAATCTTGTTGTTGTGTATCTATAACGCAAATTTACTGCCAGTAGTATGATGTTTGCTGTTAACGAAACTCTAAAAGAACAGTTTTAGTAATTCCACTTATTTATTCTTAGTAAAAATGCAAGGATTACTTATGTAACTATACGATGCTAAACAGCAGGGGGTTACATAAACATCTTTTCAGTCATCTGTCAGGCTGGCCATGAGAGCTGAAAATCAACCGACAAAGAACTCAAAGTGTTTTTGAATTACAGTTCTGCCCCAATACACTTAAAAATTCATGCCAGAGTGGTCGCCAAGAAATAGTCCCGGTTACCTGGGGCAACCGGGACTATTTCTTGATCTGTCAACCTATTTTAAGGCTATTCAAACGGGTTACTTTATAAATCCCCGGATCATATCTAATAACCCTCCGCCACCTCCCTCGCCCTGTAAGCTATTCTGTGATCGCTGTGCAAATTTGCCGATCAGATCCTGCAGGTCAACCTGGCCATCACCATTACTATCTCCCCCACCACCAGTAAATTTATCCAGCAGATCCTGCAAAGGTGATCCCCCGGCTTTTTGTATTCCTTGCTCCTGCAAGTCTGCGCCATTATTACCGACCAATGACCCCAGGAATCCATCCATATCCAGTTTCGAATTATTGGGATCCTTTGTTTGCCGGATCAAATCATCCAGTGATCCGGGTATCAGGTTATTCGCCACATTACTGGCTGCTGAAGGACTCATATTGAATTTACCTACCAGCTTGCTGATAAAATGCCCCACCATCATGGTTACTATCGGGTTTTTTAATAATCCCCCGATACCGCCACCTGAGTTGCTGCCGGATGAGTTTCCCCCACCTTTGAAAAGGTCAAGGATATTTTGAAGACCTCCGCCGGCCATAATATTCTTAAATCCACCGGCAATTGTCTGCGTAGCCTCGGCCATTACTTCCTGGTTTTGCTCATTGGGTACTTCTGGGTTGCTGACTACGGTATCCTGTCCCATCTGTTTTACAATATTGAAGAGTTGATCTAACATTAATGATGATTTAAGATTTTAGATTGAAGCGGAAGAAAATTAATTTTGTTTAGCGAGTTTTTCTGAATTCTCTGCAAACTGGAGTGCGTCGACCAACTCCTGTATATCGCCGTTGAGCACGGCATCCAGGTTATAAAGAGTAAGGCCGATCCGGTGATCGGTGACACGTCCCTGCGGAAAATTATAGGTTCTTATTTTGGCGCTGCGGTCGCCCGTGCTTACGAGGCTTTTCCGGTGACGGGCAATTTCATCCTCTTGTTTTCGTACCTGTTCTTCGTACAACCTGGTACGAAGCATTTGCATGGCTTTTTCCCTGTTGCCCAGCTGCGACCGTTCCGTTTGGCAGACCACCACCGTCCCTGTTGGTATATGCGTCAGCAGTACTTTGGTCTCCACTTTATTTACATTCTGACCGCCTGCTCCCCCACTTCGTGCTGTTTCCATTTTTACATCGGCAGGATTCAATTCAAAATCCACCTCTTCGGCCTCGGGCATTACGGCCACAGTAGCTGCTGAAGTATGTACTCTTCCGCTTGACTCGGTATTCGGTACACGCTGCACACGGTGCACACCACTTTCAAATTTCAATATACCGTATACATCATCCCCTGTTACTTCCAGTTGCACTTCTTTATAGCCGCCAACGCTTCCTTCGTTCTCACTCAGCAGGGCGGTCTTCCACCCTCTTCTTTCGCAATAGCGCATATACATCCGCAGAAGATCGCCGGCAAATAAACTGGCTTCGTCTCCACCAGTGCCTGCGCGGATCTCGAGTATCGCATTCTTTTCATCCTGCGGGTCTTTCGGTATCAGTAACTGGCGGATCATGGATTCCATCTGTGTTTTCTTCTCCTCCATTGCCGGGGATTCTTTCTTGGCCAGGTCCCGCATTTCCTCGTCATCGCCCTCCAATGCTTCTTTGTAAAAATCGATGTCTTCCAACACCTTTTTATACTCCGTATAAGCTGCTACAATTTTCTCAAGGCCGCGGTACTCCTTGCTGGTCTCGGCAAACTGCTTATTATTCCCGACGATGGCAGGATTGGTAAGGGCAACGCCCAGTTGGTCAAATCTTGCTTTTATCGCTTCTAATCGGTCCAGCATAATTGTGTAAGTTCCTAATGATAAATTCCTGCAAAATTAACGATTTCGCATTGTCCCCGCACGCCAAGAGATGACACCTTTTGGAAAGCTGTCATCTCTTGGCTCCCCGGTGTCAACTCCATGCTATACTTTTGTTCCCATGGCTTTCCAGAAATTCAGGGCAGACCAACTATTTGACGGCTATCGTTTTCGGGAAGACGATACCGTGCTGATAACGGATGAGGAAGGCATTATTGAAGCGATCCTTCCTGTTGCAGAAGCTGGTGACGATATCCGGCAGTTGGAAGGAATACTCTCTCCGGGGCTAATCAACTGTCATTGCCATCTTGAACTAAGCCATATGAAGGGGTTGATCCCGGAAAAGACCGGGCTGGTGGATTTTGTACTGAATGTGGTAGAGCAAAGAAAGTTTCCCGAAGAAGAGATATTACAAGCCATTGAAAAAGCAGAGGATGAAATGCTGGGAAACGGCATTGTAGCGGTCGGTGATATTTGTAATAACGCATTAACGATCCCTCAAAAGACAAAGGGCCGCCTGTATTATCACAATTTTATCGAAGCAAGCGGCTTCAATCCCTCTCTTGTACAGCAGCGTTTTGAAAGAAGTGTTGGTTTTTTCCGTGAGTATGCAAAAAACTATTCCATCCCCGTTGAATCCAATTCGATCGTTCCGCATGCGCCTTATTCCGTGGCCGATAAATTGTGGGAACTGCTTATTCATTTTCCAGGCAATCACCTGTTCACCATACATAACCAGGAAACGGAAGGAGAAAACGAATGGTTCTTGAACAAACAGGGCGAATTTACAAGGCTGTATGAACAAATGAATATCGATGCTTCTTTTTTTAAAGCATCCGGTAAGAGCAGCCTGCAAACCTATTTACCAAAATTCCTGCGCAATCAATCTGTGATCCTTGTACACAATGTCTATACGAAAGAAGATGATATGCTGTTTACGAAATCGCCTGTCGTCAATTGTCAGTTGTCCTGGTGTTTATGCCCGAATGCCAATCAGTATATCAGCGGTCAGCTTCCGCCGGTGGACCTGCTGATGAAACACGATGCAGAAATTGTGCTGGGGACCGATAGCCTTGCTTCGAATCATCAATTAAGCATCCTGGAAGAAATGAAAACCATCCGTCAGTATTTCCCGCATATCAAAATGGAAACAATTCTGAAATGGGCCACCAGCAATGGCGCCAGGGCTTTGCAGATGGATTCGCTCATAGGGAGTTTTGAAAAAGAGAAAAAGCCAGGAGTTGTATGTATAAAAAATGACTTAGTAAAAAAGATAATCTGACATCACCATTACATCTTCAGAAATTTTGTATAAAATTCAGAGTTGAACACCAAAGGAATTTTAATTAAACCCTCGTTCCCATCTTTCTCCAATTCCTTGTATTCACCTTCTCTGTAGGCCCGTCTATAGCTTTGATAAACCCGCCGGATGGTATCATCTTTTATTTCATCCTTGCCAATAATCAAGGATTGGCAATTATCTGACCAATCTTTCTCCTTTGTCTTTTTGATATCCGGTACCTCTTTGTAATCAGCGATTCCCCAGTCAAAGCTTTGATAATATCTATACTTAATAACGTCGTTTTTTTTGCTTTGGACTGTAATGCTATACAAGCTGGCTGGCCTTTCAAGGTCTTCGGGTGTTTTACCGTAAGGGTTTCTATGAAATTTGAATTCATACAAAGCCGTATCTGTAAATACAAGGAAACTATGGCTGGTAACACCATCACTCCAATGCCGGGAGTGATTACTCCATTGGCCATTCAGTTTTAGTAATAACAGTTGGTGTGTTTTCTTTTCGTGATAATATGCTTTGATGACCAGGCTGTCATCGTTATAAACCATTTTTACAAATGGGTAGTTAAGGCTATCCCTACTCAGCTGATGCAATCCTTTGAACGAATACAAATCAAAATCTTTATAATAAAAAATTGAATCCCCTTTCTCTGCTTCAACATAGCTGTTCACACTATTATTCTTACAGGAAAAAAAGGCCAGGCTTATACAAACCAGGAAACCGGGCAGCTTAGAACACATCATTAAAAATACTATTTTCAACTCAATATCGCCCGCAGTACCGGCAAGGTTTTCATCGTACCGAATTCGGGTATATGCAATGCATAATACGTTTCGCATACATGCAGCAGGTTCCGCCGGAAATCATGGTTCAGTTTAATGTCTCCAAGCTCATCCGGTCGCATTACTTTTAGCAGTTGTGATACGACCGCCGCTTGCTTATCTTCAAGAAAATGCGGATGCCTCGGTTGTTCGGCAACAAAATTTCCCTCCTGCAGATCGAGATAAGGATATTGCTCGCTGTAATTATCTGTTATGCGAAACCCGAAATGAAAAGGGAGATGCAATGCAAAGAACAAGGGCAGGTTGGCCATCACCGGGCCGCTGCTTTCATCCAGTTGTAGAAATACATCCCCGATAAAATCAAAAAGTTCCTGGTTGGTTTCAGGTTGTTTCAAACATTTTGTAAGCAATTCTACCATAAACAACCCCACCGCATTTTTAGGCACATCACTGAAGATATGCTGGTAGAGATGGAGCCATTTGAATTCTTTGATCCGGTTCAGGTGTTTCAACTCATTGTGATAAACCACCAGATCAAGTATCGCCGACGGTTGAAAAAGCTGTGCTTTCCCTGTCCCTTTTTTGGTTGATGTTCTGACACCATTGACCAGGTACGACTGTATACCGAATGCCTCAGTGAATACAGTAACAATAACACTTGTTTCACCGTATTTCACCGACCGCAATACGATGCCTTTTGTTTTATGGAGTTTATCGGGCATTTTAACTAAGACAGCATTAATTGAACCACCCTTCCTTCGTCAGGGCAGGCTGCGACACAGTAGAAACATAGGGGTTCACATAGAAACCCATGTGTATTCTATGTGCCTATGTGGTTCAAATTCGAAACCAAAGCTTGTCACAGATCATTTACTTATAAAAAATATTTTACTCGTCACTTTTTCTTTCCTTGTCCGATCATCGCTGACTAAAACAAGATAAGCCCCACTTGAAATTCTTTGTCCATTATAATTCTTTCCATCCCACACAGCCTGCCCGCCCAGCGCCCTTGTCTGGTAAACCAGTCTTCCATCCAGTTCCGTGATCTTTACGATCGCATTATTCGCTAACCCCCTGATGGCGATGGTTCCTGAAAAGCCCGGTGGAACAGGGTTTGGAAAGACCAACACATTCTCGTTCGTCTCCGTGCCTTCCGTTGCCGTGCTTCGGAAAGAACATATCCCTTTCGCGGTAGCAAAATACACTTCCCCTGTTTTGCCATCGATCGCTATCTTTTTTACATCGCTGCTCAGCAGGGGACTATTGTCTTCGGTGAACCGGTAAATAACTTTTTCACCGGTGGCGCTGACAAGAAATACACCATTTTTGGTAGCTATCCATTTCCGGTCGGCCCCATCAACGGCGATGCTTTTCACTTCCTGTCCTTTGAATAAATAGCCCGCAAAATTCCCATTGGGAACGATCGGCCAGACCGCATCGCAGCTTTGTGCCGAAAAGGTTTCGGAAGGGCATTGAAGCACGCCGACCCCATCAGTGGTTCCCACCCAGATAAAACCATTTTTATCTTTTGCAATACACAATACATCGTTACTGGGCAGGTTGCCATTACCCACCCCGCCATATCTTCTCCAGCGGTCGTCCGCGGTATTATCAATGGAAGTTCCGTGATCATAACAGATCAATCCATTTCCCAACGGTGCCACGATCCATTTGTAGTTATTATCATCCGCCACTATTTGCGACAATGCATTTTCAAATAAAGAAAAGGGAAGGGTAAAACTCTTCCAACTACCGTCATTCTTTCGAACCCGTAAAGGTTGTGCAGCACCAAAATTGGATACCCATAAATTATTCTCAGCGTCAAAAGCAAGACCTGTGACACGGTAATTACCCGGGTCACCGATGGTAACCCCTAATTGGTTTTGTTTGAAGATATCAAATACAGGTCCGGGCTGTACGTGCAACAAACCTCCTCCATAGGAGCCCGCCCAGATCGTTTCATCTTTTGGATCAATAGCGATCGTTACATAATCCAGCAGGCTGTCGATCTTGCTGTACCGGTAGCGGTTGATATTGTCCCATTTCCCTTCTTTAAATAAGTATATTCCATCACCGTTGTATTGATAGTTCCAGGCATCATTCACCGAACCGGCTGTTGCATAAAATGTATTATTATACACCGTCATCTCACCGCTTGCAATGGATTGGGGTGAATTAAGGATATACTGTTCATAAGTAGCCGTAGCACCAAAATGCGACAAACAGGCGAATTGATCGGCCACCCATGGATCATTATTATACAATATCGTTTTACGGGGAAAAGACACAGCACCTGAATTTGCCAGTGTTCGGAATACGGTTCCGTCAGGGTTCAGAATCACCACCCTGCTGATTCCATTGCCTTGTCTTTCGCATAGCTGGATCTTGTTCTCCGTAACATTGCTGCTGACAAATGGCCATGTATCGGTGTACAGCAGGGACCAACTGCTGCCGTTTTGTACAAACAAGGAATCATCTTTTTGTACGACCACTTTATTCTGTACGGTCATTACGTGCTGGCAGGCGCCTGCCGGTAAATTATTCGTGCCGCTGATCGTTTGCCAATTGGCATAGTTGGCAAGATTGGGGGCTGTCATCGAAACTTTTTTCAATCCCTGTTCGGTAGCAGCATAAAAGAAGGTTCCGTCGCTGGTAAAGCCATTTACTTTCACGGGGTTGCCGCCATTACCGATAAACCAGGAATCTTTTACTTCATAGCGTTCACCATCTATAACTATCACTCCTAACCCGGTGGAGAGATAATAATTCTTTGCAAGGGGATAAATGCGATTGATACTTTTATCGCCGGTGATGGTGGAGCGTTTGATATCGGGAACATTGTAAATATCATTCCGGTAAAGGATATCAATATTACTGTTGGTATAAGCGATGAACAATTTTTTATTGACTTCATCATATTGCACCGCACGCACGCCTGTTTCGTTCAGACCGGTCACACGGCTCCATCTATCGATCGTATTACCAGCGATCGTTACAGAAAACACACTGTAAGGAGTAGCGCAATAAATTTTCCCTTCCCCGGCTGTTACATCAATAGCGCTGTTGTAAGGCAGGTGTTCCCGCCATTGCCCTATCGGTGGAATGGGATCCTGGGCTACAGAAAAAACCGAAACAAAAAAAGAAAGGGTAATAAAGCAATATCTCACTCTTCAAAAATATTATAAAGTCGCCATAGTGCGAAGGTGACACCTTTTGAAAGGTGTCACCTTCGCACGGGAGTTTAGGGCTTTTTTACGTTTCTTTGCCCGGCACACCATTTATAACTCTTTATGTGGCAACGCCTCGGAAGGTTTATCCTCAAATATCGCCTGCCGCTGCTACTCTTACTGGCAGGATTGACCGGCTTTATGGCCTGGCAAGCCAGCAAAGTACAATTGAGTTATGATTTTTCAAGAGCCATACCCGTCAACAATCCCAAATACAAAGCCTACCAGGAGTTCAGGAAAAAATTCGGTGAAGATGGCAACCTGCTGGTGATCGGTATACAAACCGAAAAACTGTTTGAGGCAAAAACGTTCAATGCTTATGCCGCATTATTCCGTGACCTGAAAAAGACAAAAGGGGTTGATGATATGATCGGTATTCCGGGCGCCGTTCGTTTAGTAAAGATCCCCGAAACAGAAACGCTGAAAGCCGATACGATCTTTGCAGAAAGGGGTCTAACGCAAATGGAGGTTGACAGCGCTGCCGCGGTTTTTTTTAACCTTCCTTTTTACCGTGACCTTTTGTATAATCCTTCTACCCATGCCTGGCTGATGGGAGTCCGCATCAACAAGGACCTGATGGCATCAAAAGACCGGATGGATGTGGTTGATGGTATCAGTGAAAGGGCAGAGCTCTTTGGCAAAGAAAACAACCTGGTCATTCACCAGAGCGGGCTTCCGCATATCCGCACCGTGTTGTCGGTAAGGATCGTGAAAGAAATGAAGATGTTCATTCTTGCCTCCATTATTTTATCGGCGCTTATCCTGTTGTGGTTCTTTCGTTCGCTGAGCGCAGTATTATTGTCATTGGGCGTAGTGATCCTGGGAGTCATCTGGAGTTTTGCCACCATCCATATGATGGGTTATAAAATAACGATCCTCAATGCGCTCATACCCCCGCTGATCGTGGTAATCGGGATTCCCAACTGTATTTACTTTTTGAATAAATTTCATACGGCGTATAATGATCCTTCGTCAGGCTCAGGAGGCGATAAAAAAGAATCACTTGTGATGATGGTGGACCGGATGGGTGTGGTTACCCTGTTCTGCAACCTCACTGCCGCGATAGGGTTTGCTGTATTTGCATTGACACAAAGCCAGATCCTGAAAGAGTTTGGTTTCGTGGCCGGGATCAATATCATCGTATTGTTTTTTATTTCGCTCGTCTTTATCCCGTCGGTGCTTAGTTTTTTGCCGCCTCCAAAAACAAGACATACCAAATATTTAGTGAACCCCGGTTTGAACCGCTGGCTGGACCGGCTGGAAAGTTGGTCGCTCAATCATCGCAAACTGATCTATATCGTCACCACCACAATTGTGGCCGTCTCCGTGATGGGTGCTCTGCGTTTAAAAACTTTGGGATTTATCGTAGACGATCTTCCCAAAGATGATAAGATCTATACCGACCTCCGTTTTTTTGATACCAATTTCAAAGGGATCATGCCGCTGGAGATCGTAGTGGACACCAAAAAGAAATACGGTGTCAGCCGCAACCTCCAGAACCTTGAAAAGATCGATTCCTTCTCCAGGTTCCTTGCGGCTATGCCCGATATCGCCCGGCCATTAAGCATTGTGGAAGGATTGAAATTTGCCCGGCAGGCTTTTTTCGATGGCGACAGTAACAGTTACAAGATGCCGTCCAGTTATGATCTGCCGGCGCTTAGCCAATACCTGAATTTCAAAGGCGACTCCGCAAAAGCAAAGAATGCATTGACCAAACTGGTGAGTACGTTTATGGACAGCGACAAACAGAAGGCCCGTATCAGCGTCAGTATGGCCGATGTGGGAAGCAAACGATTACCCTTTATCCTGGATAGTATTCAAAAAAGAGCAGAATATATATTTAACCGGGATAGTGTTGAAGCGCTAACGGCCGATGCGGCGACCCGGCTTGTACACAAGGACGACAGTGCCTGGGGCAAAAGGACCCATATTATCCAGCTGACCGGCACCAGTGTTACGTTCCTGGAGGGCAACCGCTATATCCTGAATGGTTTAAAAGACAGCATACTCTGGGCCTTCCTGTTCATCGCTCTTTGTATGTTATACCTTTTCAAGTCGGTGCGGATCCTGTTTTGCTCCCTGATCCCGAATATCATTCCTCTGCTGATCACGGCTGGGGTCATGGGTTGGGCGGGTATTACCCTGAAGCCCTCCACCGTGCTTGTATTTAGTGTGGCGCTGGGTATCGCCATCGATGTAACTATAAGGTTTTTAGTTAATTACAAACAGGAGTTGCCACGTTACAACTACAATATGAAGCAAACGGTGATCGAAACCATACATAGCACAGGTATCAGCATTATCTATACATCGCTTGTATTGATCGCCGGGTTTGTTATTTTTTGTTTTAGCGGTTTTGATGGCACCAAGGCACTTGGCTGGCTGACATCGCTGACCCTGGTAACGGCCACTTTCACCAACCTGGTATTACTTCCAGCCATATTGATCTCATTTGTAAAGGAAAAAAAAGAAAACTGCCTGTAATTCAATGCAGCACACTCTTCCAACCACTTGTCTTTTTAATGACGGTATTGAACAAGAATGACGAGGTTAAGGTTATAATCCTTTCTACAGGCACGATTGCAACCGGCTGTGTAATTTTTTTAAAAAATTGTTTACGGTTATTTAAATTCGCTATCCCGCAAGGGCTCGCTTTGCTTATTATATACTTTTAAAACAAATTGCTCATGAGAAAACTATTTCTACTCTTAATGGGGGTTGTGTGTTTTGCCGCACAGGCATTGGCACAAC
>JANOHQ010000273.1:0-2650 GCA_031406595.1 Chitinophagaceae bacterium | reverse complement strand
CAACTATTTTGGAGGAATTTTCTTCTGTCCATATCTACAGTGATTCAAGGAATTTTATCAACTGTGCTTTTTCCGCAGCCGTCAGTTGCTGGAACTTTGTCCTGCTTTGGGTCGCTTCTCCGCCATGTAAAACGATCGCTTCTTCAATGGTTCCCGCCCTTCCGTCGTGCAGTAAAAAATAACTGCCGCCCTGTGAATTTTTAGAAAGACCCAATCCCCATAAAGCTGGTGTTCTCCACTCGGGTGCAGTAGCAGATCCTTCGGTGTATCCATCATTCAGTCCAGGCCCCATATCATGAAGCAACAGATCGGTGAAAGGGAAAAAAGTTTTATTGGATAAAGGTTCAATAGCAGAGAACCCGGTTGTTAACTGGGGGGTATGACATTTACCACAATCACTGCTCATGAACAATTGGCGGCCACTCTGCACATCAGGATCATCCGTGTTTCGTTGGATGGGTGCTTTTAATGTTTGTAAATAAAAGACCACATCATTGACTGTTTGGGTAGAAACTTCGGGATCGATCGGGAGACCGCTATAGGTATCCACGGACTCGAAAACTGATGTGATACCAATATCCTGGTTATAGGCATTGGCGGTTTGGTGCAATAAATTATAAGCGGCCGCTTTCTTTCCAAAACGACCAATATATTTTCCATTTAATACTACGGGGTTCAAACGGATAACCGCATAGGAAGGAGCAGTGATCCAGTTGGGCCGCCCCGAAATACCGTCCCCGTTCAGGTCATTCTCGTCGGCCAGTGTTATAAGTGTTGCGTCGGGAACAAGATCAAGAAATCCCAGCCCGGTATTCGCAGGTGGCATAAACTTCGAAAAAGTCGCCCCGGCAGGTATTTGCTCCGGTTGAAAACCCGGAATGGCACGGTGTTGCAACTGCGGTCCACCCAAATGAAGAAACTGGTTACCGGAAGGATCGCTTTGACCAAAACGGGTCAGCGTCGTAAAAGGATGGCCTTTGCCATCGCCTGCATGACAGGTACCGCAGGAAGTAGCCACAAAGATGGGACCCAGGCCATTGGTGTTGGTAAATACCTCGTCATTAAAGCCAATATCACCACGCAGGAATACAGCATTTTGCTCCGGCGTAAGTCCAGCCAGGGGGCCATCCAGCAGTTCATCGTCAGCGGGAGCACCGGGGAGTAGCTTCTGGCAAGCCACCACACTGCATAATAAGCCTGCTATTACAAGGATCTTTTTCATTATTATTTGAGGGTTCTAAATATTTTTTTAGACAAGACTAAAAATTAGTTTAGTCAAATATAATAATTCCGGGCATTCCGGCAAGGGGCTTTTTTCATTTTTGAGGAAAACGCCGGGGGCAGGGAAACTATTTACGTTTCAACCCGTTGAGAAAGGTCCTTTCAAAGCTGACCTGCCAGCTGTTGGTGGACATCCGGCTCATATTCCCGGCCAGCTGGAAACGGTAGCCGATATTCAGCTTGGCATTACTGTTGAAGATCAACTGTGCCGCAGGTGCCAGGTCGAGGCAATATTTTTTAGCATCCAGTGATTTTTCTCCCAGTAATTCAGCGTAGATATTGAGGTTGGTCTGCTTATAGTCTGTATACTCTTTGGGCAACACCAATAAACCGCCCGACAAAGAGTAATTGATGGACTGGTAGATCCTTTCGGGAACATAGATCACTTTATCATTCCGGGATTTATCGAGCACCTGGGTATGACTGACCGCTGCCGATAAGGCAAATTTATTCCAGAGCTGTGTGGCGATGATACCGGCTTCCACCCCGCTCTTATCTCCCATCAGGGTGATCTCATCATAATGAAACGGTGCTTTGGTGGCCGATGCATCCGCAAATACCGCCATCCGGAAATGGGTGTGTATATCGTCATTCGACAAGAAACGGTACTTGGCGTAAAAGTTAACCGATTCATAGCGCATACCCGGTGTATGCATATTGCTGATAGTACCGCCTACATGCACCATGAGTTTCTTACTGATACCGAACATTACCTGAGGCATGATACGATGGGAAAAACGGTTGTATATCCCGCCGTTGATCACAAAATGATCGGTCAATTTTACACTAATGGAATGAGCCGGCATATTGGAAGCAGGTTCAGAGAAAACATATAATTCCTGGGCCTGCAGTTGCGTTCCGGCACTAACAAACAATAAAAGCAAAACCCTTTTCATGCGATCATTTGTCAATTAATTCTTTCAGTGCTTTCACCAGTTCCTTTCCTTCGAGATCCATCGCCAGTAAACTACCATCCCTGTCGATCAGGTACGAGGTAGGCAATGCATAAATACCCCATCGTCGGGCAGTGGGTGCCTCCTGTCCTCCCCTGTCGATGACCTGCATCCAGCTGATTTTATCTTTTTTGATCGCTGTTACCCAGTCTTCAGCCTCGTTATCCAGCGAAACACTGTAGATCTCAAAACCTTTGTCTTTGAACTTCTCATAGATCTTCACCAGGTTCTTATTGGCCGTCCTGCAGGGTCCGCACCAGGAAGCCCAGAAATCCAGGAGTACCACTTTACCTTTTAATGAAGAAAGACGTAAAGTGTCACCGGCCGCGGAAGGCAAAGCGATCTCGGTCGCCTGTTGCCCCTGCCGGGGTTGCGCATACGATCCCGTGCAAAAAAATACAGTCAAAAATACAATA
>JANOHQ010000227.1:0-10350 GCA_031406595.1 Chitinophagaceae bacterium | reverse complement strand
CACCAGCCGGTATTTGCATCGCTGACTCATTTGGAAAGACTCTACAAGCAGATGCAACTGGCCGAAAGAGGGAAGGAGGAGAAAAAGATCAGCGAACTCCGATCGGAGATATTGAAAAGAGAAAGAGAGTTTACAGCTGTGGCGGTTGACTACATGACCATGAAACCTTCTTATTTTAACACGGGCTGCTGCTGTTTCAGCGATGGCGATATTACAGGGGTCGAGATCGCTGATGGATGTATAAGGCTGATCAAGTGGTCGTCGGTGAAAGGTGAGCCGGGACGGGAGCCATTGGAACAAATTTCTTTAGAGGAATTGATAGGACAGTTGTAAGCAGCTTTGAGATACTGTTTTCTCCAGGCTTACTCCGGATCGGGGGTGTTATAAATAAAACCCCCGTGATAAACGGGGGCTTATTATTAAAATCCTTTTTTCTTCCATGTATTATTATCCCGGTTCCATTCCGGTAATTTTTTATCAGGATCGAGTATCACTTCTTTTATTTCACTGGTAGTGGGTACGCCAAAAGTCCATTCGGCACCACGCTGCCATATCTCTACAGGCAACTCTACGCGATGTTCTTTTCCATTTGCTTCTTTAATAAGTGCGGTTACCGGCATTACCATTTTATCCAGGTTCTCAATCGTGATCTCGGAACCGTTCTCCGGTTTTTCGTCAACATAAGCTACGCCTTTTACAGTCTGGTCCAGTTTCCAGGTATTCAATACCCATGCTCTCCAGAACCAGCCCAGGTCTTCGCCCGAAACATTCTCCATGGTATGGAAAAAATCCCAGGGAGTAGGATGTTTGAAAGCCCAGCGCTCGATGTATTCCCGGAAAGCCGCGTCAAAACGTTCTTTCCCCAGTACGGCATCTCTCAATGCGGTCAGCATCTGCGCCGGTTTTCCATAAGCAGCGTTACCCAGGTTCTCCTGCTGGATCACTTCGGGAGTATTATACAGGCCATCCATGTTTTCACCGAAATTATGTTTGACCGAGCCTTGTGAGTTGGGGTCTTCGAAGTAGCTCGCTTCTTTGAACTCTCCTTTATTAAAAGTTTCAGTTGAAAGAGCATTGATGAACGTATTAAAGCCTTCATCCATCCAGGCGTATTTTCTTTCATTGCTGCCCACGATCATCGGGAACCAGGTATGCCCAAACTCATGATCCGTTACACCCCATAAACCCGAACCGGAAGACCTTGCGCTGCAGAATACAATACCGGGGTATTCCATTCCACCCACTGCACCGGCCACGTTGGTAGCGGCAGGATAAGGATATTCAAACCATTTATTGGAATAATGTTCGACAGAACCTTTGACCATTTCGGTGGAACGCTGCCATCCATCCTTCATGATACTTTCAGCAGGATAGACACTGATGGCCATTGATTTCTTCCCGCTGGGTAAATTGATCTTTGCCGCATCCTGTATAAATGCTTTGCTGGCAGCCCAGGCCACATCTCTTGTATTCAGGATCCTGAATTTCCAGGTAATGTTAGCTTGTTTGGGTCTTGAACCGGGATCATTCACTTCTTTTTCACTACGGATCATCACGGTCTTGTCACTGTTCTTTGCTGTTGCCCACCTGCTCATCTGCGTGGGAGTATAACAATCCTGTGGGTTGAGCAATTCACCGGAACCAACTACGATAAGGTTAGCGGGTGTGGTAACGGTAAAATCAACATCGCCGTATTCCAGGTAAAACTCACCAGCTCCTACATAGGGCAGCGTATTCCATCCCTGTATATCATCGTATACCGCCATGCGGGGATACCATTGCGCTACTTCATATACGATCCCGTTCCTGGTGCTCAATCTTCCCATCCTGTCGGTACCACGTTCGGGAACAGTGAATTCAAACCGGATCGAGACTTTCACTTTGCCACCGGCAGCTTTAACCGCATCCTGCATCCATACCTGCATCCGGGTATCGGTGATGGTGTATTTCGGAGTAAAGGTCTTTCCATTGGATTCAACGGAGATCGATTGGATCTTATAACCTTCCGTAAACTTTGAATTGGCCCAACGCCCGCCAGCTTCTGTGGTGGTAGCAGAACCACGGGAATCTTTTTTATAGATATTCTGATCTAGTTGTAGCCAGAGAAATTTCAGATTGTCCGGGCTGTTATTGGTATAGAAGATATCTACATCACCACTGACACTGTGGTTGCCGGTATCCAGACTGCTGCTGATTTTATAATCCGCACGGTTTTGCCAGTACCGGGGACCGGGTTCACCGCTGGCGCTCCGGAACTCATTGCCGGGATATGGATAAAACTGCGGGTTAAAGGCTTCTTTGTGATCATATTTCGGCTGGGCAAATAAACCCACGAAAAACAATAGCCCTGTAAAAAGGGAAACGGATCTCTTCATATGTGCTTTGTTTTAAAGTGTCTAAGTTAGCCCAAAAGGATGCAAGCAGGCCTACCGTTCAAAGGGTATTTGCAATATTTTACAACTGTGAAGAGGATACAACGACCATGCCCATTACATATCAGAACATTGATTCCGCAATGGCTACCGCCTCCGGCTTACCCACATCCACAAAACGATCACCACTATGATCATAGCCCATAATGCGTTGCTCAGCCGCCAGTGCCAGGTATACATCGATCAGGGAGAATTTTCCGGTAAAGTTTTTTTCTTCCATCAGCCGGAAAATAGCATATTCAAAGATCACTACACAACTGTAGGCTTTCTCAACAAAAGCCGTACCGGGGATGGAAATCTTTTCTTCACCCGTTTTATTGTTTCTCCAGCCAATAAGACGATCATCCTTATCAAATAAAAGATTCCGGGAAGTGGAACGGTTGGTAACACCGAAAGAGATCAATGCTTTTTTCTCTTCGTGGAAGCGGAGTAGTTTGCTGATATCGAGATCGGTGAGGATGTCTACGTTGCAGGTAATGAATCGTTCATTGGGATCAAACAGCTCTTTTGCTTTCAGTAACCCGCCACCAGTGTCCAGTAATTCATCCCGTTCATCGCTAACCAGTACATTACTTCCCCATCCGTCATTGTTCATAATGGCCAGGTCAACCTGGTCGGCAAAATGATGGGTATTGATAATAACATCGTTGATGCCCTGCTGTTGCAGGTATTCAATATTGCGTTGCAACAGCGATTTGCCATTGACGATAGCCAGTGCCTTGGGATGTTTGTCGGTCCAGGGTTTGAAACGTGTACCGAGACCGGCGGAAAAGATCATTGCTTGCATTCCCTCATCCCCTAAAGGGGAGTTCTTACCGTTACTTATCATCTTTACTTTTTAAAAGAAAATATTAAGATGGTGTTTAATGTCACAATGTTCATTGCTCCCCTTTAGGGGATGGGGGTGGATTCTGCCAATTCTTTTCATCCTGCACACAATGTCTTAATTCGATCTTCACTTTGAATTTATTTTTTAAATGTCTTGCCATAGCGTCTGCGGCAAATACACTCCGGTGCTGTCCGCCCGTACAACCAAAGCTGATCATCAGGCTCCCGAAGCCCCGTTTGATATATTCTTCCACCGTGATATCCACGATATCAAAAACACTGTTCAGGAATTCAGGCATTTTTGTCTGCTGTTCCAGGAAATCCATTACTTCTTTATCACGACCGGTCTGCGTTTTCATACTATCAACCCGGCCAGGATTTAAAATACCACGGCAGTCAAATACAAAACCACCACCATTCCCGCTGTCGTCCACCGGTTGCTGGCCGCGGTAAGAGAAACTGCAAACTTTTACGATCAGTGGCGTTTCTTCTGTTGCCTGTGTAGGAGTGAATTGCTCAATGATCTCATCAGCCACACACATGTCGAGCACTCGCCTGAATTCAGGAACAGTGATACCAATGCTCTGGTTCTGGAAAAAATCCCTGAGATTTCTCAGCGCCAGTGGAATGCTGGTCAGGAATTGCGCCTTGCGTTCAAACAGGCCACGGAAACCATAAGCTCCCAAAACCTGTAGCAGGCGGATAAGTACATACCCATTATATTGACTGCGGAAAACAGCCCTGTCGATCGGCAGACCGGTGATCCTGGCAATGCTGTTCATATAATCTTCCAGCAAACTGTTTTTCCACGCATCAGGAAGATTGGCGCGGGCCTGCCATAGCATCGAAGCCACATCGTATTGCGGCGCGCCTTTCATTCCTCCCTGGTAATCGATAAAGTGAACCGACTCATCTTCTTTCACCATGATATTCCGGCTCTGGAAATCGCGGAACATAAAATATTTATACTCGGTATGCGTGAGATAATTACTCAGTGCTTCAAAATCATCGATCAGTTTTTGTTTATCGTAGGGTTTGCGCAATGCATCGAGGAAATAATATTTAAAATAAAGCAGGTCCGCCATGATCGCCTGTTTGCCAAATTCGGTATTGGTCAGGCAATGCGTGGCATAGTCCAAACCCTCATCACCATTTACCTGTAACTGCGCCAGCGCTTCGAGACTTTTCTTAAAAAGCCCGTATACATAATCGGTGAAGCCTTTTGATTCAAGATGATCCAGTAAAGAAACAGTACCGAAATCTTCCTGGAGATAGAACATCCCGTCATCGCTGATCGCTAAAATCTCGGGTACGGCCAGGTTTTTTTCCCTGAACTGCCGGGAGAAATAAATAAAGGTTTCATTCTCCTTGATATTGGCTCCATAGCAGCCGATCACGGATTTTTCTTTCCCATGTAAGCGGAAATAACGGCGTTCACTCCCGCTCTGTGGCAGTAGGTCAATGGAGACGGCTTTGGTTCCTTTCCACTGTTTATAGAGGTTGCTGACCGATTCAACAAGTTGCTGCATGGAGCAAATGTAGTTAACAGACTGCAATCCAGAGAACTGAGCTGCTAACACTTCCGCCCGGATAAATAATAGAAACAGTGCCTGTTTCGAACGAATGGTCGGACGGGCATTCGCTTTTTAAGCTAAATTTGCCCTATTCTTTAAGCTATGAGTTATACCCCAGCGAATAAGGTCCGGATTGTGACGGCCGCCAGTCTTTTCGATGGACATGATGCCGCTATCAATGTTATGCGCAGGATCATGCAAAGCAAGGGTGCAGAGATCATCCATCTTGGTCATAACCGCTCCGTGAAAGAGATCGTGGAAACGGCTATTGAAGAGGATGTACAGGGAATTGCCATCACCAGTTACCAGGGCGGTCACGTGGAATTCTTTAAATACATGAAGGACCTTTTGGATGAGAATGACTGTGGCCATATCAAGATATTCGGCGGGGGAGGCGGAACGATCCTGCCGGCTGAGATCAATGAACTGCATCAATATGGTATCACCCGGATCTATTCACCCGACGATGGAAGAACATTGGGGTTGGAAGGAATGATCGAAGATGTGATCAGGCAATGCGATATACAATTAAATGGTAAGGCGGATTATAAGACCGCGATGAAGCTGGAAGAAGCGAAGGATGTGAGAAAAATAGCACGCCTGATAACCAATGCTGAAAACGGGGTAGAGTCGGAAGTCTGGAGTCCGAAGACCGGAGCCGTAATCCCTGTGCTCGGAATCACAGGAACTGGTGGGGCGGGTAAGAGCAGCGTGACCGATGAAATAGTAAGACGATTCCTCAATAATTTTTTAGAGAAGACCATCGCTGTTATTTCCGTAGATCCTTCGAAGAAAAAAACAGGGGGAGCTTTATTAGGTGATCGTATCAGGATGAATTCCATCTCCCACCCGAGGGCCTATATGCGTAGCCTGGCTACCCGGGAGGATAATACGGCATTGAGTGGTGCCGTACAGGAAGCGATCGATATCTGTAAATCGGCCGGATTTGATTTTATTATTCTTGAATCGGCGGGAGTAGGGCAAAGCGATGCATCAATCCTGGATTATTGCGACGTGAGTATGTACGTAATGACACCTGAGTATGGAGCAGCGTCGCAGCTAGAGAAGATCAATATGCTTGATTTTGCCGACCTGGTCTGCATCAACAAATTTGACAAAGCCGGCGCACTGGATGCATTGGCGGATGTAAAAAAACAATACAAAAGAAATCACCAGTTGTTTACAGCCAAAGATGAAGATCTTCCGATTGTGGGCACGATGGCCAGCAAATTCAACGATGATGGCGTGAACCATTTATTTGAGTTATTGCTAAAGAAGATCGAAATAAAAACAAACACCCATTTCGGGACCTACCATTTTTCAGAAACAGCGAAAGTGGGACAGGCTGTTATTCCGGCGAACCGGGTACGTTACTTATCAGAAATATCAGAGAATAACCGCGGGTATGATCAGCTGGTAAGAGATCAATCAGCTATTGCAACAAAACTATACCAGCTGCAGGGTTCAATAGAAGCGCTAAAAGGGAAGGCCGATGCTTTATTATTGAGCGTGATACAGCAGCAGATCGATTTTTATACAGAGCAGCTGACACCTGTTGCCCGTAAGCTGATCACTAACTGGAAAAATAAAGTAGCGGAATACCAGAAAGATTTTTATGAATATAGTGTCCGGGATAAAGTGATCAAGCTACCCATGGCCACCAAAAGCCTGAGTGGTACCCGGATACCGAAAGTAGTATTGCCAAAGTACAAGGACTGGGGTGATATTCTTCAATGGCAGGCGCAGGAGAATGTGCCGGGGCATTTTCCTTTCACTGCGGGTGTGTTCCCGTTGAAAAGAGAAGGGGAGGATCCCACAAGAATGTTTGCCGGTGAAGGCGGGCCGGAGAGGACCAATAAACGGTTTCACTATGTAAGCGTAGACCAGCCTGCAAAACGTTTGTCAACAGCATTCGATTCTGTGACACTCTATGGAGAAGACCCTGATCATCGGCCTGACATTTACGGAAAAGTTGGAAACAGCGGAGTAAGTATTGCCACGGTAGATGATGCCAAAAAATTATACAGTGGTTTTGATCTCTGCGATCCGAAAACATCGGTATCGATGACGATCAATGGCCCGGCGCCCATGTTGCTGGCTTTCTTTATGAATGCCGCCATCGATCAGCAATGCGAGAAATATATCATTGAGAATAACCTGAAGGATGAAGTAAATAAGATCATCGAAGCAAAATGTAAAGCAGGAGAATTACCAACCTATGCCGGTACTGATGGAAAACCGGTAGTCCCCGGGAAAGGAGAGTTGCAGGGAGCTTTGCCCAACGGAAATAATGGACTGGGTCTGCGTTTGCTTGGTTTATCCGGCGCAGATGTTTTACCCAAAGACGTTTACGAAAAAATTAAAGCGTCGGCCCTCACGCAGGTTCGCGGCACTGTGCAGGCAGATATCTTAAAAGAAGACCAGGCACAGAATACCTGTATCTTCTCTACCGAGTTTGCATTGAAACTGATGGGTGATGTGCAGCAATATTTCATTGAACAGAATGTCAGGAATTTTTATTCAGTTTCCATCAGTGGTTATCATATCGCGGAAGCAGGAGCCAATCCAATCACACAGCTTGCATTTACCTTATCCAATGGCTTTACTTACGTTGAGTATTATTTAAGCCGCGGAATGAATATCGATGACTTCGCTCCGAATCTTTCTTTCTTTTTCAGCAACGGCATGGATCCTGAATACAGCGTGATCGGCCGGGTTGCCCGGCGGATCTGGGCCAAGGCGATGAAATATAAATACAAGGCCAACAAGCGGAGCCAGATGCTGAAGTATCATATCCAGACATCGGGCCGGAGCCTGCATGCGCAGGAGATCGACTTCAATGATATACGCACCACCCTGCAGGCACTGTATGCCATTTATGATAATTGCAATTCCTTACACACAAATGCCTACGATGAAGCGATCACCACGCCGACGGAAGAAAGTGTTCGCCGGGCGATGGCCATTCAACTAATTATCAACCGGGAATTGGGTACAGCCAAGAACGAAAACCCCAACCAGGGATCATTCCTGATCGAAGAGCTGACTGAACTGGTGGAAGAAGCGGTATTAAACGAGTTTGACCGGATCACCGAAAGAGGCGGGGTACTCGGTGCGATGGAAAGAATGTACCAGCGGAATAAGATACAGGAAGAGAGTTTGTTCTATGAGCACCAGAAACATTCCGGCGAATTACCGCTGATCGGGGTGAACACCTTCCTGAATAAGAAAGGAAGCCCTACCATATTGCCCACAGAGGTCATCCGTAGCACAACAGAAGAGAAAGAGCTGCAGATACAAAACCTCCGGTCATTCTGGAAACGAAATGAAACGCAATCAGCGGAAATGCTGAAACGATTAAAAGCAGTAGCCATCAATAACGCGAACTTATTTGCCGAACTGATGGAAACCGTGAAGTATTGTTCCCTGGGCCAGATCACGCATGCATTGTATGAAGTGGGTGGTCAATACCGGAGAAATATGTAATGGTTTTTTGCAATTGTTGTAGAATTGTTAATGAGATCATTTTATTTTCACAATACAGTAATTTAGAGCTGTTCTTTTTTCTACGATAATTAACTGTGTAATGAAAATAATTGCTGGCATATTCCTTTTCTTCGTCTCTGCCCGTATTCCTGCCACCGCGCAAAATATTGATTCAACGATCGCCCGTTATGCAAAAGATTTCGGGCAGGAGCGTGCTTATTTACAATATGACAAGGTTGCCTATGCACCGGGAGACACGATCTGGTTTAAAGCCTACCTGATGAAGGGTGTAGCGCCTGCCGTTGACAGCAGGACATTATATATTGACTGGACCGATGACACAGGTACTTTATTACAGCATACTGTATCCCCCATCGTGGATGCTACCGGTAACGGTCAATTTGGTATTCCTGCGGCTTATACGGGGAAGTTCATTCATGTAAAAGCGTACACGAAATGGATGCTCAATTTTGATTCTGTATTTCTTTATGAAAAAGACCTTCGTGTTATTACAAAGAATACGGGTTCTCCTGCTGGCAAGCTCGCTGTGGTAACTGACCTGCAATTTTTTCCCGAAGGCGGTGAAGCTATTGCGGGTGTTGTTAATAAGATCGCATTCAAGGCAAACGATCAATGGGGTAAGCCCGTTAAGATCAGGGGAATTGTAGAGAACAACAGGGGAGAGAAAATTGACAGCCTTCGTGTTATTCATGATGGAATGGGTTATTTTTTTCTGACACCCGGGGCAGGCGAATCATTCACCGCCAAATGGAAGGATGAAAAGGGTGGAGCCCATGTTACTCCTTTGCCGGCAATTAAATCTACAGGCGTTTCTTTACAGGTAACAGTATCAGGAACAAAAAGACATTTTATTGTTACAGCCGGGCCTGGTATCGCCAAAGACCCGGGTGTTTTGAATATTATCGGTACGCTTAATCAATACCAGGCGTTCAAAATAGCTAAGGATCTTTCACCGGGTATTGTAAAAGGCATTATTCCCACGGAGTCCCTTCCATCCGGGATACTCACCATTACGGTATTTGACAGCAAATGGAAACCACTGGCGGAAAGGATCACCTACATCAATAATGATGAGTTTCGGTTCACAGCCGATCTGACCGTAGAACACTGGGGCCTGAATAAAAGAGCGAGAAATGAAATAGTGCTTACTGTTCCTGATAGTCTATCAGCCAGCTTTGCGGTTTCTGTGACCGATGCGGGGATCGAATCTGATAGCAGCGATAATATCATCTCCCATCTTTTACTTACCGGTGACCTCAAAGGACAGGTGTATAACCCGGCCTATTACTTTTCCGGTAATTCAGACACAACGGCACAGCGGCTTGATCTTGTCATGCTAACGCATGGCTGGAGAAGATTTGATTGGGAGGCAGTGGTAAAGAATAGATTTCCTGTTATCCGTTATCCTAAAGACACATCTTACTTGTCGCTTTCCGGGAAGGTCTATGGAGTTTTGCCTGCCCAGTTAAATGAGGCGAGTATAATCCTGGTGATCAATCAAAAAAAACCGGGCGATGGTAATAAGATGTTATTACTCGATGTAAAGCCCGATGGAACTTTTAATGAACCCGACTATTTTCTTTTCGATACAGCGCATATTTATTACCAGCTTCCGAAAGAAATAGATGGTGCATCCGTGACTTTTATGGAAAACCGCCTGCCTGCCCTTCGCCACCGCAGGCCTGCGGCCGGATTGTTTTATAACCAGGTCGGCGATACAACAGGGTATGGGCGCCACTTCCAGCTGTCGGATGAAACATTGCAACTGTTAAACCAACTGGAAGGGAAAACCCTGGAGAATGTAATTGTAAAGGCTAAAACAAAATCGCCATTGGAAATAATGGACGAAAAATATTCGTCTGCTTTATTCTCCTCGGATAGCTACAAGTTTGACCTGGTAAATGACAAGACAGCTTTTGCTTCCGCGAATATTTTTCAATACCTGCAGGCGAAAGTGGCAGGTTTGACGATCAATACGAACCCACCATCTATGGTCTGGCGGGGGGCGG
>JANOHQ010000219.1:0-11004 GCA_031406595.1 Chitinophagaceae bacterium | reverse complement strand
ATAAAATTCTTTTCTTTGCTGACATGGGCATCCCGTTTTGTTTAACCGCTCCCGCAAATTCCAGGTCCCTCGAACCAGCGGCTTTGGTAAAGGCCCGCAAAGGTAGTTATTTTACACCGAAATGGCACGATTGTCAGGAACTTCATCTTTAACCGTTTGTTCTCATGATCTTATTTAAAAAAGCAGCAGACCTTCGTAAATGGCTTGACCATCAGCAGGAAAAAGGAAATAGCACGGGATTTGTTCCCACAATGGGAGCCCTTCATGCGGGACACATTTCACTGATCCACCAGTCCCGGGCGGCTAATTCCATTACTGTATGCAGCATCTTTGTGAATCCCACCCAGTTCAACGAACCCATTGATTTTGAGAAATACCCGGTGACTATTGAGAAGGATATCACCATGCTGGAAGAAGCCGCTTGCGATGTATTATTCCTCCCTTCTGTAAAAGAAATGTACCCGGACGGCATAAAAGCAAAAATGCATTATGACCTGGGCTATCCCGAAACCGTACTTGAAGGAAAATATCGTCCGGGTCATTTCCAGGGAGTCTGTATGGTCGTTCACCGTTTGCTTGATATCGTAACTCCTTCAGAACTTTACCTCGGGCAAAAAGACTACCAGCAATGCATGGTGATCATCAAACTGGTGGAACTCATCGGCGCATCACCAAAAATAAAAGTGAATATCTGCCCTACCCTGCGGGAAATGGACGGTCTTGCCATGAGCAGCCGCAATACAAGGCTGAATCCAGAGGAGCGAAAAAAGGCAGTAGCTATCTCACAGGTGCTGAAACATATAAAAGAAGAACTGCGCCCCGGTGAACTCCATTCGCTGAAGGAGCAAGCCCGTGCAAGACTGGAAGAAGAAGGGTTCAGGGTCGACTATGTTGAAATAGCCGATGCCTTCGATCTTTCATTGGTAAAGCAATGGGACGGCGAACAAAAACTGGTTGCTCTTGTCGCGGCATTCATAAATGAAATAAGGCTGATCGACAATATGCTTTTAAATTAATTTAAAATACAGCCATATCGGTTTATTTTCGACCCGATGAGCAAACGTCTCCGCACCATATTGCAATACATTTTTTTCCTGGGCCTTGGTATTTTTTTGGTCTGGTGGTCGATAAAGGATCTTAGCGCAAATGACAAATCGGAGATCAGGAAGGCTATCGAAACAGCGAGATACTGGCTGCTTGTTCCGGTTTTCATCATTCTTTTTTTAAGTCATTATGTCCGCGCCCTCCGCTGGAAACTGCTGATCCAACCCCTGGGTTATAACCCCTCTACTACCAACACTGTCTTTGCCGTGTTCATCGGCTACCTCGCCAACCAGGCTGTTCCACGACTGGGTGAAGTATTGAAATGCACGGTCCTCTCCCGTTACGAAAAAGTACCGGCCGACAAACTGATCGGGACGATCATTTTAGAAAGAGTGATCGACGCGGTCACGCTGCTGCTCATATTCGGGATCACGCTGGCTATACAACCCGATATTTATTCTCAGCTTGTCAATACCATCTTTAGCGCAGAAGATAAACCAGCCGAAAGCCCTAAAGGCATTTCTTCGACAGTGGTCTTATTGATCCTGGCAGGAATAGCTGGCCTGGCACTGGTTGCCTGGATGATAAAAAAGAAAAAAGGCATTGGTGACCTGGCTATATTATTTAAGAAGATCGTCAAAAGTATCTGGGAAGGATTAAGCGCTGTCCGGCACCTTAAAAAAAGATGGCTGTTTCTTTTCCTGACGGTGACCATGTGGTCCTTATATCTTGCCGGTGGCTATATCGGTTTTATGGCATTGAAAGAAACAGAACAGTACGGGATACGGGAAGCCTTTACGATCCTGTCGGCTGGCAGCATCGGGATGATCGCTACTCCCGGTGGTATCGGCGCTTATGCGCTGCTCCTTCAAAAAACAATGCAGGTGTACGGGTTGGGAAAAGGGATCGCCCTGGCATTCGGCTGGATATTATGGCTGGCGCAAACGGCGGTCATCCTCGTCGGGGGATTGATTAGTTTTGTATCGATTCCTTATTACAATAAAAGAAAAAAATTGCGTGAAGAGGCCTGACCTGATAGCTCAAAAGATCATCTCCCTGCCGGAATTGCTGCAAACAGCCAATCGCTGGAGATTGCACCGCAAAACCATTGCCTTTACCAACGGCGTATTCGATATTCTTCACCAGGGTCATATTTTCTCTCTTTCACAAGCTGCCGGCGAAGCCGATTACCTGGTGGTGGGTTTAAATGCCGATGCTTCCGTTAAACGATTAAAAGGAGATAGTCGCCCTGTCAATAACCAGGATGCAAGAGCGTTGATCCTTGCGTCACTGGTCATGGTTGATGCCGTAGTACTCTTCGAAGAAGACACTCCGCTGGAGCTGATCAAAGTCCTCTTACCTGATGTACTGGTGAAGGGGGGCGACTATACGGTGGAACAAGTGGCTGGTGCCAAAGAAGTAATGGCCAATGGAGGACGGGTAATGATCAATCCAATATTGGAAGGCCATTCCACCACTGCAATGATCGGGCAGATAAAAAAACAATGACCAGTTTTTTGGTAGTGTCCTGGTTTGAAATTATTTTGAACCACAGCAGGAGCATACCTGCCTGCCGGCAGGCAGGGGTACATAGAGTTCACATAGAGACCTATGTACTTGCCTATGTTCCTAATGTGACTATGTGGTTCAATTATCCTCATTTGAACGGCAAAATTTCAAAATAAGACACTGCCAGTTTTTTCAGAACCTGAACTTTGCTCCCATATTTATTATTCCTGCAACACCCCACCCTGCATTCATATCCATAAATAAATTGTTGATCATTTTATATTCTGCACCGAACAGGTAGATATGGTAACAGGGTGCTGTCTGTTGCCTTGCTTCTATCTCTTCTTCAAATTGCCTGGTTTTGGTCAATCCTATCATCAGTCCCGAATACACTGAATAGTTTCTTTTTTCTTTCCATATCCTGTCGCATCGAACCAGGTAGCTTAGGTTGCTAAATTCGAGGGACCGGTGTTTGGTGCCAAAATGATCGTAGGTGAAAGAAGCTCCCACCCTCCAACCTTCAGCCAGCAAGAACTGGATACCTGTATTGAACACGATACATTTATGAGAATGTGATTCAGTGCCTGAATGAAACCGGTGCCGGGCGGCTTCCTTTATAAACAACGAACTCTTGTAACCACCCTGGAAGTAGAAAAAGTATTTCTTTTTGTTCTGTTGTGCCGATGACACCAATGACAATAAAAAGGCAGAAAAGATAATGACCGGTTTCATAAAAAACAATTTTCAGAAAATTATACCGGTTTATCCGCATATACATTGACATATATCAAGACATTGGAATTGGTCAAAACTGTTGACATATATCAACCCGTAAAAATGAAATTTCCAATGAGCCATGGATCGACCAATAAACAAGTCCTTTCTTATTGAGCCTGCTCCCAAAACTTAAATTTCATTCCTTACCCCCATTTCTTAATTTTACCTGCACCAATTCATTTTCATGGCACATCACGATAAACGAAAAACGATCGCCCGGGATATCAGCTGGCTCTCTTTTAATGCAAGGGTTCTGCAGGAAGCAGCGGATACCAGCGTTCCGCTCCGGGAACGCATCCGTTTTCTCGGGATCTTCTCCAATAATATGGATGAATTCTTCCGGGTGAGGGTGGCCACACTTCGCCGGATGATACAATTAGGTACCAAAGCCAATATGCACCTGGAGAATAATCCCCAGCAGATCATCGACGAGATACAGATGACGGTACTGAACCAGCAGGGGGAGTTCAACCGGATCTGGGAAGAAGTGTCGGCGCAGCTCAATGAACAAAAAATATTCCTCCGCACCGAAAAAGAACTGAATGCGGAACAACAGGCTTTTGTCCGGAATTATTATGAAGAGGAAGTGAGTTCCGATGTGATCCCGCTGATGATTGAGAATATCGCGGAATTCCCTAACCTGCGGGACAAATCCATTTACCTTGCAGTAGTGATGTGGAAAAAAGAAAACGCTTTAAAAAAGAAATATGCCCTGATCGAAGTTCCCAGCCGGGCCCTTGGTCGTTTTACGATACTTCCGTCCAAACCGGAAGAAAGCCATATTATTTTACTGGAAGACGTGATCCGTTTTAACATGCCCGATATCTTTTCCTATTTCGGGTACGACCAATACCATGCACATATCTTCAAAGTGACCCGCGATGCCGAGATCGATATTGACGAAGATGTGTCTACTAATATTATACAGAAAATTGAAAAAGGGATCAAGAACCGCCGGAAAGGAAAACCTGTCCGTTTTGTCTACGACCGGGAAATGGATCCGGGTCTGCTGGAATACCTGATACGAAGACTGAACCTGAGCAAAAGGGATAACCTGATACCTGGCGGCCGTATCCACAACTTCAAACATTTTATGGATTTCCCTGAGCAGGTATTCAAAGAAAAAAGACAACGCAAGAAACCGTTTGATCATCCTATGCTGACGGAGCGACGGGTTTCAGATGTGATCATGGAAAAAGACGTACTGCTTCATTTTCCTTATCACTCTTTTCTTCCGCTTATCGACCTGATCCGGGAAGCTGCTTTTGACCCGGATGTCGCAAGTATTAAAATAACCTGCTACCGGCTGGCGCCGCAATCGAAGATCATCAATGCCCTTATTAACGCGGTGAGGAACGGTAAAGAAGTAGTGGTGATGCTGGAATTGCGGGCAAGATTTGAAGAAGAGGCAAATATCGAATGGAAGAACAGGCTGGAAGAAGAAGGTGCCAAAGTACTGATCGAGATACCCGACCTCAAGGTCCACTCCAAGATCTGTGTGATCCGGAAAAGAACAAAAGACAACAATACCATATTATATGGTTTTGTAAGTACCGGTAACCTCAATGAAAAAACATCCAAATTATATGGCGATCATTGCCTGCTCACATCCAACCAGAAGATCATGGGCGATGTGAGCCGGATCTTTAATTTTTTGGAACAACCAAAAGCTGGACAACAATTCCTGCGTGATTGCAAAGTGATCATCCCCAGCCCGATGTTTGTGAAAAGGGAGATGATGAAACTGATCGATGAAGAAATAAAGCAAGCAAGGAAAAAGAAACCGGCATCGATCACGCTAAAAATGAATTCCCTTTCGGATGAAGAGATGATCCAGAAACTATATGATGCAGCCCGTGCCGGCGTAGAGATCAAACTGATCATCCGGGGTATCTTCTGTATGCTCTCCGAAAATAAAAAATATGAAAAGCCGGTCCGTGCGATCAGTATCGTTGACGAATACCTGGAACATGCACGGGTGTGGGTATTTCACAACAGGGGCAAAGAGAAAGTTTATATATCTTCGGCTGACTGGATGCGGCGGAACCTCGAACACCGGGTAGAAGCCACCGTCCCTATATGGCACGAGGAGTTAAAACAGGAATTAAAAGACATTCTCAATATTCAATTGCAGGATAATGTAAAAGCAAGATGGCTGGATAACCAGCTGAGCAATGAATACGTGAGAACGACCAAAAAGAAAATCCGATCACAGGTAGAAACTTATAATTACCTGCATAAAAAAACACAGATAAACCGTGAGACTGGCAGCCATTGATATTGGAAGCAACGCAGCAAGATTATTAATAACAGACGTCATTTCCGGCCCGCAGGGTGTTCCCGACTTTATCAAGACCGTATTGGTCCGTGTTCCCCTCCGGTTAGGCTTCGATGTATTTGACAAGGGCGAGATATCCGTCTCCAAAATTGAGAAGATCGTCAAGACAATAAAAGCCTACAAACTTCTCCTGGATGTATACGAAGTAAAACACCTGAAAGCCTGCGCTACTTCCGCCATGCGGGATGCTTCCAATGGCGATGAAATCATTAAGAAGGTAAAGGCAGAGACCGGTATAGTAATTGAGATCATCAGTGGTGACGAAGAAGCTTCATTCATTTACGAAAACCATGTGGCCGAGAATATGACCAGTGATGAATCGTACCTCTATATAGATGTAGGGGGCGGAAGCACGGAACTCACTTTTTTCAGCGATGGTAAATTAATATTTAAAAAATCTTTCAATATCGGCACGATCCGCCTGTTAAAAAACCAGGTGGAAGAAGCTACCTGGGATGAGATGAAAGAATTCATCCGGACAAAAACAAAAGGCTATCACCATGTAACAACGATCGGAACCGGTGGTAACATCAATAAGGTATTCTCCATTTCCAAACGCAAGGATGGCAAACCCCTGACACTGGACCTGCTCCGGGATTATTATAAAGAATTCAGCAGTCTTTCGCTGCAACAACGTATCTCTCTTCACAAACTACGGGAAGACAGGGCCGATGTGATCGTACCCGCGCTGCTGATCTATATCAACGTGATGCGTTGGGCGGAAGCGGAAGAGATCTTTGTTCCGAAAATTGGATTGGCCGATGGGTTGATACATAGTTTGTATGAAGAAGTGAGGGGGAAAGAGGATTGATTTTGGAATGGGGAAATCGGATTGCTGTAGCCACGAATAAACACAAAAAAACACGAAAGGATTTGCTGACGCAAATTCTCCAGGAAAAGTTTAACCGCAGAGGCGCGGAGGCGCAAAGGGAATTTGCTGGCGCAAATTGTGTTCGTTTCTTTTTTGTGTATTTAAGATATAACTTTTGCCAAGGGGCCGTCCTTTTTGGCTGCTACTGACCAACCAGGCTTTGATCCTGGCTGAAGTAGAGCAATTAACCTGTTGTTAAAATATATCTCAGTTTTTCTAACGATCCCAAATGCCCTTTCCATTGTACTGATAGTTGATCCGTGGATTGAATCGGGTTGAAATCATAGCCCTCATTCACAAATTCCGACGGATTGAGAAAAGGCAATTCCTCTGAAGATTTCCAATTAACAGCAGCAGGGGTTTTATCCTGATTATATAACCACACATCCCCAATAATCTCCTGCCCCTTGAGCAAATAGGCATAACAAACTCTGCCATCATCTTCAATTACAAGAGAGTAATCACCATACTCCAAACTAAATATTTGCTCAAAAAATTCGGACATGGTTTGTTTGTTTACTCCCGGAAATTAAATCATTATCGCATTTGCGTACAAGAATTAATCAGAAATAGATTTACCTACTCACGGAATTTGACCTAAAACCGGCAGAATGCTAAGATAATTTGCTGGCAAAAATTCTCCGGGCACGAAAGCCCTACGACCCAGCCTAAAAGAGAATTTCCTGGCGCCTATTTTTCGACATCTACTATGCTGAGGCAAGCAGAGCCCTTCCTGGCAAAAAATCCAGCGCTCCTGATCGAAGACGAAGGATTGTTCTCCGCCTGGCACGAACCAACAGCCAGCACTAAGGTTAGTGTTCATTGAACCTTTGTTCTGCTCACCGCACAAACGGCGGAGCTTCGTTTGTGCGTCCCCGAAGCGTCGGGGTTTTTGACTGCTTTTTTTTCACAAAAAGGCAGGAAAGAAGTTTGCCAGGTGAAGCAGGAAATCAACTTCATATACGAAAACTACCCCTCTATTGAATTGCCTCCAGATTTGTTACTTAAGAGAAAAAAGTGGAAAACATCAATAGCCCGAAAGAAGCAAGAGAACTAACTACTATCTTTACAGCCTCCGATAAACAGCTAAAAACATAAGCGGGAAATAGGGGTAAAACAAATTCCCAATCCAAAATCTCTAACATGTCTGTTAAGAAAGAAATAAAAAAAGTAACCACCAACACCCTGTTGAAAATGAAAGCTGCCGGTGAAAAGATCACCATGCTGACCGCCTACGATTTTTCTTTTGCCAGGATCATTGATGGTGCCGGTATTGATGTGATACTGGTAGGCGATTCGGCATCCAATGTAATGGCGGGACATGAAACCACTTTACCCATTACGCTGGACCAGATGATTTATCATGCTTCTTCTGTGATCCGGGGTGTTGACCGTTGCCTGGTAGTGGTGGACATGCCTTTTGGTTCATACCAGTCCAACTCGGATATAGCACTGGCCTCCGCGGTGCGGATCATGAAAGAAACGGGCGGGCATTCCATAAAACTGGAAGGTGGTGAAGAAGTCGTAGAAAGTATCCGCAAAATTGTTTCGGCAGGTATCCCGGTGATGGGTCACCTTGGACTGACACCACAATCCATTTATAAATTCGGCACCTATACTGTAAGGGCTAAAGAGGAAGATGAAGCGGATAAATTAAGAAGAGATGCCAAATTGCTGGAACAGGCCGGTTGTTTTGCGATCGTGCTTGAAAAGATCCCGGCGGCACTTGCCAAAGAAGTTTCCGAAAGTATTACGATCCCTACAATCGGCATCGGGGCCGGCGGCCAATGCGACGGGCAGGTACTGGTAATGCACGATATGCTGGGCATCAATACAGAGTTCAAACCCCGGTTCCTGCGCCAATACCTTGATATTCACGCACAGGCCACTTCCGCTGTACAACGATATATTAAAGACGTAAAAGGCCGGGACTTCCCGAATGAATCCGAGCAATATTAATCTATATCGCCAGCTGATTATTAGAGTTGGAGTACATCAGATAATTCAATTATTTTTACAGCCAAATTAAAAAGCGTCCCATGCAAAAATTGTTCTATAGTTTATTGGTTGTGTCCGGCCTGCTATTGCTGAATGCCTGCCAGAAAGAGATAGATTTTAGTACAAGCAATCCCGGGGCAGTAACGGGCAATTTCAGGGCAAAGATCGATGGCAATCAATGGGTGGCCAACTCTGCCGCCTCTGCCAACCGTATGAATGGATTCATCAGCATTTTGGGCCGAAGCACTGACCGGAAATATCTCCAGATCACGCTGACCGATTCCGGAGTTCATAACTATACACTGGACGATATGTCCATGAATGCCGCCTCTTATATTGACAGCAGTCTCCCTAGTCCCATCAATCTTACCAGCAATCAGGGCGTGAATCCCGGTGATGCAGGCGGAACGGTAAGGATCACATCGATCGATACCGTGAATAAGAAAATAAGCGGGACCTTTTCATTTAAGGTCTTCCGCCAGACAGATGGGTTGCAACGCACCATGACAGAAGGAAGTTTTACCAATCTTGCTTATGCCACTACACTGCCGCCTGCCAGTTCGAGCGATACTTTCAGGGTAAAGATTGCCGGCACATCATGGATACCACAATCTGTTGTTGGTGTGAAAACACCTGCAGTAGGACCCCTGCCAGCAATGATCGCGATTATTGCCAACAATGCAACCGCCACAAAAAGCGTGGGTGTCTCCATGCCTGCGACGATCACGCCCGGGACCTATGTGCTTGACTTTTTCAGTGGTACGCATATCGGGCAATACAATCCTGATTCAGATCCCAGTCATTCACAAGCATCCACTTCGGGTGAACTGATCATACTTTCACATAATACAACCACCAAACGTATACGTGGCACTTTCAGGTTCCATGCAGAAGAATTGCTCAATCCGACCGCATTCACAGAAATAACGGAGGGTTATTTTGCGGTAACTTATCAATAGACAATCACTAAAATGACCTGCCCCGTCTCTTTGGTAGTGGGTCAGTTTGAATTTTTTAATGCGCTGTCATTCCGAGCGATAGCGAGGAACAAGCGATGCTACGAAGAACCTAATTCCGAGGCACGAGGAATCGGAATAGAAGGTTTAACCCTTCATTTATTCTTTGCTTTGCCCAGGATGACAATTTCATCGCTAAAATTAAAGCTTACCCACTACTGTCTCTTTAAACAGGCGGGGCTTTTTCATGTTCTTTTCAACTTAAAAACGGACCTTTGCAGCAATTTTAAAAAATATGGATTTTCTTACAACACTTCAACTCGGATCAACCAATATTGGTGTAAGCACCGGTACGCAATGGATCAAAACGTCCGGTGAAACAATCGACTCCTTCTCTCCTGTTGACGGAAAAAAGATAGGCTCCGTGACCTGCGCTGATAAAGCAGGTTATGAAGCAGTGATGGCTAAAGCTATTGAAGCATTTCCAACATGGAGGCTGGTACCCGCACCCCAACGGGGCGAGATCGTGCGGCAGATCGGCGAGGCATTAAGAGAAAAAAAAGAAGCATTGGGCAAACTCGTTTCGTATGAAATGGGCAAGAGTCTCCAGGAAGGATATGGCGAAGTACAGGAAATGATCGATATCTGTGATTTCGCAGTCGGTCTTTCCCGCCAATTACATGGATTGACCATGCACAGCGAACGCCCGGGGCACCGCATGTATGAACAATACCACCCGCTGGGAATCGTAGGGATCATCTCCGCTTTTAATTTCCCGGTTGCCGTATGGAGCTGGAACAGCATGCTTGCTTTTGTATGCGGGAATGTATGTGTATGGAAACCTTCCGAGAAAACACCGCTGTGCGCAGTGGCCTGCCAGCATATCATCGCCGGAGTTTTCAAAAAGAACAATATCGCGGAAGGTGTTTGCGGTCTTATCACCGGTGGCCGTGAAGTGGGTGAATGGATGGCGGCCGATAAAAGGATCCCGCTTATCTCCGCAACCGGTTCAACAAGAATGGGAAAAGCAGTCGGTGCTACTGTGGGTGCAAGACTGGGCAGGGCCTTATTGGAATTGGGTGGTAATAATGCCATCATCATTTCCAAAGATGCCGATCTTGATATCGCTGTATTGGGTGCTTTGTTCGGAGCAGTAGGAACGGCGGGTCAGCGTTGCACAACCTCAAGAAGACTGATCGTTCATGAAGATGTATATGAAAATATTAAGAACAAACTGGTTGCTGCGTATGGCCAGCTGCGTATCGGCGATCCGCTGGATGCGTCCAATCATGTAGGCCCGTTGATAGACACCGATGCGGTAAAAATGTACCTGAAAGCTATTGAACAATGTAAAGAAGAAGGTGGGCTGTTCGCGGTGGAAGCTGGTGTACTGGAAGGACCGGGTTATGAAAGCGGCTGTTATGTAAAGCCCTGCATCGCTGAAGTAGAGAATTATTTTGATATCGTACAGCATGAGACCTTTGCGCCTATATTGTATCTCATGCGTTATT